>JAZUQS010000016.1:0-56310 GCA_045605825.1 Acutalibacteraceae bacterium | reverse complement strand
AAACGAAATATGCAATAAACACAGGCTGAACAGCAGGCGCAGTGCATGCAAAAAGGGGCGTGCAAGGATTTTGCAACAGCCCCAATTCTTTTTGTGGTTATTTATTTAATTTCTCAAGGTCGTTCTTACGGATTTCAACACGTCTTACTTTACCGCTGATAGTCTTCGGAAGTTCTTCAACGAATTCAACGATTCTCGGGTATTTGTAAGGTGCTGTATGTGTCTTAACGTATTCCTGGATTTCTTTCTTAAGTTCGTCTGTGCCGGTTGTACCCTTTGTGAGAACGATAGTAGCTTTTACAATCTGACCACGTACTTCATCGGGTACAGGAGTGATAGCACATTCAAGAACATAAGGAAGCTCCATGATGACACTCTCGATTTCGAAAGGCCCGATGCGGTAACCGGATGATTTGATAACATCGTCGATTCTGCCTACATACCAAAGGTATCCGTCTTCGTCCATCGTTGCGGTATCACCGGTATGATAATAGCCGTCGTGCCAAACCTCGTCTGTTTTTTCCTGATCGTTGTAATAGCCTGTAAACAAGCCACAAGGAGCACCGTCTTTAACGTTAACTACTATTTCACCGTTTTCACCAACGTTTACTTTGTTTCCATCGGAATCAAGAAGGCAAACGTCGTAAATAGGTGCTGGTTTACCCATTGAACCGATTTTATGAGAAGCACCTGTCATATTACCGATAATCATTGTACTTTCGGTCTGACCGAAGCCCTCAAGAATCTGAAGACCCGTTGCTTTTTCAAACTGACGATAAACCTCGGGGTTAAGAGCCTCACCTGCAGTTGTCATATGCTTTACAGATGAGAAATCGTATTTTGAAATATCTTGCTTAATCATCATTCTGAGCATTGTGGGAGGTGCACAGAAGGTTGTTATCTTGTATTTCGCAAACATAGGAAGAATGTCTGCTGCATCGAAACGGTCAAAGTCATAAACGAATATTGCACCTTCGCAAAGCCACTGACCGTAAAGCTTACCCCACATTGCCTTTGCCCAACCCGTATCGGAAATTGTGAAATGAAGTCCGTCGGGGTCAACGTTGTGCCAATACTTTGCAGTATGGAAATGGCCAAGAGCATAGGTGTAGTTGTGAGCTGCGATTTTAGGATAGCCTGTAGTACCTGAGGTAAAGAACATAAGCATAAGGTCTTTACCACCGGGAGCATCAGCAGTTCTTTCATAGTGAGAACTGAAAAGAACGCTTTCCTCGTCAAAATCACGCCAACCGTCTAACTTGCCGCCAACTGAAATCTTAATTTCAAGTTCAGGGCTTTTAGCTGCCGCTAAATCAACCTGATTTGCGGTATCGCCGTCTGTTGTGCAAAGAATGGCTTTAACACCTGCAGCCTGGAAACGGTATTCAAGGTCATGCTCCTGAAGCTGATTAGGTGCAGGAATTGCAATAGCACCTAATTTGTTAAGACCTAAAATAGCAGGCCAATATTGATAATGACGTTTAAGGATAAGCATTACCCTATCGCCTTTTTTGATACCTAAGGACTTGAAGTAATTTGCAGCCTGAGCTGATTTTCTCTTCATATCCTTAAAGGTGAATTTACGTTCTGTTTTATCCTTTGAAATATGAACCATTGCAAGCTTATCTGGCTCTCTGTCAGCAAGAGCATCAATAAGGTCAAATGCAAAGTTGAAATTTTCTGTATTCTTAAACTTAATTGAAGTAGGTGTGCCGTTTTCATTTTCTTCAACATCAATAAACTTTCTGTAAATACGGTCTTTTGTATCTTTAACAACCGCATTTGTTTCTTTGATTGCTTTCTCTTGACGCTGTAATTCGGGGATAGGCTCACCTGTGGGGTTAAGGACAATAGCATAGAAGGTACAGTCACCGCCCTCAACGGCAATCATACCGTGAGGGGTTGAGCTGTTGTAGTAAATACTGTCACCGGGACCGAGGATTTCAGAGTGTTCACCAACCTGAACCTTAAGCTTACCCTCGATAACTATATCAAGCTCCTGCCCTGCGTGAGTTGTGAGTTCGATGTCTTTTGTTTGATTTTCTTCGCTATATGTACTATGTACAAAAAGAGGCTCTGCAATTTTATTTTTAAAAGCTGCAGCGAGGTTGTAGTAAGTCATACCGTGAGCTTTTTCAATTTTTTGACCTTTGCCTGCTTTTGTATAGACATAGTTTGAAAGCTTGGGGCTATGACCCTCGATAATGCTTGTAACGTCAACATTAAAGGCTAATGCACAACGATAAATGAACGCAAAGTTAAGGTCACTTTCGCCGTTTTCACAAGCAAGATATTCACTTTCTGAAACATCAGTCTTTTGAGCCATTTCAGCAATTGAAAGGCCTTCGATTTCACGAAGCTCTTTAATTCTGCCGGCCATTTCCTTGATTTTAAAATCAAGTCCTGTAATTTTTTCCATTGATACGTCCTCCTGAAACTTTCGGGACATTTAAAATATAAAAACCCGTCCCAAAGATAATCTTTGAGACGAGCTAAAATTACTTTTAAACCCGCGGTACCACTCAAAATGCAGTAATTAAACTGCCACTCTCAAGGTCAGACAACCTCTATGCATTTACGCAGCAATCACGGAGAGGTTCTACTAAGCGAAATGCCTTTCTTCCTCCCGGCTCAGAAACTACAAACATCAGAAACCCTAACCTATGGCTTGCACCAACCGCCACTTCTCTGTAAGGAGAATTTACTGCATCCTTTTCTTCAACGCCTTTTTATTCAATTCTTTAGAAGAATACCACATATGCCTCAAAAAGTCAATAGAAGATACAATATTTTTTAAAATATTAATATGGTATATATATTAAAGTTTATTTCTGATGATTTTACCGCTGATAGTTTTGGGGAGTTCATCTCTGAAAACAACTATTCTTGGGTATTTATAGGGTGCAGTATTTTCTTTAACGTACTGCTGAATTTCCTTTTTAAGCTCCTCTGTAGGCTCTGTTCCCTTTGTAAGAACGATACTTGCTTTAACAACCTGACCTCTTACCTCGTCGGGTGCGGCAGAAACGCCACATTCAAGAACGTAGGGAAGCTCCATAATTACATTCTCAATCTCGAACGGTCCTATACGGTAGCCTGATGACTTAATAACGTCATCAACACGGCCAACGTACCATAAGTAGCCGTCTTCATCTCGCCAAGCGGTATCACCTGTGTGATAAAGTCCGTCGTGGTAAACCTCTTTTGTTGCATCTTCATTATTGTAATAGCCGAGGAAGAGGCCGCAAGGAACAGATGAATCTGTATGGATAACAATTTCCCCTGTTTCACCGTCTGCAACAGGTTTCCCGTCAGCATCAACAATATCAACATCATAAAGAGGTGTGGGTTTACCCATAGCGCCAATCTTAATATCCGTACCGTTAAGAGTGGCGATAGAAAGAGTTGTTTCCGTCTGACCGAAGCCCTCGTGAATTCTCAAGCCGGTAGATAATTCAAACTGCTTGAATACTTCAGGATTAAGAGCTTCACCTGCTGTTGTTGCATGTTGGATAGAAGACAAATCATACTGTGAAATATCCTGCTTTATAAGCATTCTGTACATTGTGGGGGGTGCACAGAACGTAGTGATATTATACTTTGCAAACATGGGGAGAATTTTAGATGCATCGAATCTTTCAAAATCGTAAACGAATACTGCACCCTCGCAAAGCCACTGACCGTAGAGCTTACCCCAAAGAGCTTTACCCCAACCGGTTTCGGAAATTGTAAAGTGAATGCCGTCACGCTGAACACAATGCCAATATTTTGCAGTGATAAAGTGTCCTAACGGATACTTATGAGAATGTGTTGCAATTTTGGGATAGCCTGTTGTACCTGACGTAAAGAGCATAAGCATGGGGTCGTCACCGCAAGCAGAATTTTCATCACGAACAAAGCGGCGGCTGAAAAGACCGTATTCATCATCGAAGCAATGCCAACCCTCTTTTTTACCGTTTGCAACGATTTTAGTTACAAGCTGAGGACAGGTTTTCTGAGCTTCGTCGATGTAATCAGTTGCACTACCGTCTGCAGTAGCAACAATAGCTGTAACACCCGCTGCATTAAAGCGGTATTCATAATCGTGAACAACAAGCTGATTTGTTGCAGGGATTGCAATTGCACCTAATTTATGAAGACCGAGTATTGCAAGCCAGAACTGATAGTTTCTCTTGAGAACAAGAAGAACTCTGTCACCTTTCTTGATGCCTAAAGATTTAAAGTAGTTAGCAGCCTGAGAAGATGCTTCTTTTAAATCCTTAAAAGTAAATCTTCTTTCTGTAAGGTCATTAGAAATATGAAGCATAGCAAGCTTTTCGGGATACTGTCTGCCGAGCTCGTCAACGATATCAAAGGCAAAGTTGAATTTATCTTCATTTTCAAATTTGATACTATTGCAAACACCGTTTTCATCAACGGTTGTTTTAATAAATTTATCGCAAACAAGAGGTACGTCTGTAAAGGATTTACCTGCTTTAACGGTATTCATATTAGTCTGGGCAACCTTTTCATCCTCAGCCATAACCATAGCTAAGAAAAGACAATCCTCACCGTCAACGGCGATCATACCGTGAGGAGTCGAGCTCTTGTAGAAGATGCTATCGCCCTCGTGAAGAATCTCAGTATGCTCACCAACCTGAACTTTAAGAGCACCTTTTATAACAAGGTCGAACTCCTGACCTGAGTGAGTTGTAAGCTCAATAGGCTTTGACTGAAGCTCACTTGAATACTCATATTTAACCCAATAGGGATTTGCAAGCTTATTTTTAAAATGAGGAGCAAGGTTTTGAATAAGAATACCTTCTTCGTTTGCAGTAATCTGACCTTTTCCTCTACGGGTAACGGTGTAAGCGGAAAGCTTTGCACTCTGACCTTCAAGAAGGTCTGTAAGCTCAACACCGAATGCCAATGCGCATTTATGGATAAATGAGAAAGGCATATCCTCTTTTCCCTCTTCAAAGGTTTTATACTCTTCAAGGGAAACCTCTGTTCTTTCTGCCATTTCTTCGGCAGACAAGCCGTAAATGTCACGAAGCTCGGATATACGCTTCGCAACCTCTGCGAGTTTGTTTGTTGATGATTTGTTTAACATAGTTTATTCCTTCTTTCTAAAAGAATAATCAAAAACTCACAAATAAAAAAGCCCCAAACAAAACTTATGTTTTGTTTGAGACGAATATTATATCCGCGGTACCACTCAAATTGCAATTATAAAATTGCCACTTCAGGAGTCAATCAACCCCGTTGCACTAACGCAGCATTCTCGGAAAGCGTCTACTTGATAAAATCTTTCGGACTCTCAGCTCGGAAGGGATAGGTTTTGAAAACACGAACTATCGGCTCACAGCAACCGCCGACTCTCTGTAAGTTGTAAATTTTCAACCGTCTTCGTCACAGCTTTTATTTGTGATATTTTTAATTTTCTAAAGATTATCACACCCCACAAAAGATGTCAAGAGTTTTTTTAAAAATTTTTCAATTTTTTAGACTAAAATCCAAAAAAGTGTTGACAATCTTTTTAAAAGGTGATATCATTTCTCACATATTTCATATGTTTAAATGCGATGAAGGAATTACGTGCTTTTGGTTTGACGTTACAGAGAGTTGACGGTAGGTGCAAGTCAATGCGTTGCAAAAGCTCGGTCTCGTTCCGGAGCAGAGCTCCCCAACCGATTATTCGTGTAAGGAGCTACGGATGCCCCGTTACCACGGCTACAGACTTTATAACGAGTCTTAATGAGTGACTGCTTTTGTGCAGTAACCGGGGTGGTACCGCGGATTTAGTAATTCGTCCCTGAGGTCAATATTATTTTGACCTCGGGTTTTTTATTTGCATTTATATTACATTAATATATTACTGAAAGGATGAAAGACATGAAAAAAATTATTATTTCAGACATCACACTTAAAAAGATTTCAGAGGACAGAGCAGTTTCCTTACTATTCCGTGAAAAGTCAGCAATCGCAAATTGCGCTGATACAATTGGTGCAGATGTAATTGAAATTCCTGCAGTAAAATCACCTCGTGAAGATAAAATTATTTATAAAACTATCGCACAGAATATTCAGAACGCTATTTTTGCTATCCCCGTTGGTTTTACCGCTGACGATGTTAACGTTGCTTGGGATTGTATTAAAGATGCAAAAGCACCTCGTCTTCAGGTTGAGCTTCCCGTATCTACTATACAGATGGAATATACATATCACGTAAAGCAGGCAAAAATGCTTGAAAAAATCGCAGAGCTTATAAAAGCCGCTAAAGCTTTATGCTCCGACGTTGAGTTTTCAGCTCTTGATGCAACAAGAGCTGATGAGGATTTCCTTATCTCTGCAGCAAAAGAGGCTGAAAGCTGCGGTGCAAGTATGATTACACTTTGTGATGATGCAGGCGTTTCAACTCCCGACGATATTGCAAAATTAGTTTCAACAGTAAAAGAAGCTGTAAGTATCCCAGTTTTTGTGCAGGTTTCAGACAGAATCAATATGGCAGTTGCATCTGCATTTTCAGCTATTAAATGCGGTGCTGATGGTCTTAAATGTGCAATGGTTGGCAAAAATGCACTTCTCACCGGTGAAATTTCCGATGCCATCAACACTTGCGGTGCTCAGATTGATACAGAAATCAAGCTTAACAACACAAAAATTCACGCAAGCATTGACGATATGTTAGCAAGCATCAACCACGATGCATACGAAAGCGGAAAAACAATAAGCGAAGGCAAGAAAATCCTTATTGATGCTGATTCAACAGTTGTTCAGGTGGCTCAGGCCGCTGCTGTATTAGGCTACGAGCTTTCGGATTCCGACGTTGGTAACGTTTATAAGGTAATTAAGCAGGTATGCGACAAGAAGGGTGCTGTAGGCTACAAGGAATTTGAAGCAATTATTGCAAGCTCTGCTATGCAGGCCCCTTCAACATACCATTTTGAAACATACACAACTACAAGCAGTAATATGTCTGCTTCAATGTCACAGGTTACTTTAAAATGCAACGATGAAATTATTTGCGGTGTAAGTAACGGCGACGGTCCTATCGACTCTGTTTTCCGCGCTATTGAGCAGTGCATAGGTCATCACTACGAACTTGACGATTATCAGGTACAGTCAGTAACAGAGGGTAAAGAGGCTCTCGGCTCTGCACTCGTAAGACTTCGTAACAACGGAAAGCTTTATTCAGGTAACGGTACCTCAACCGATATCGTTGCCGCAAGTATCAGAGCATATATAAATGCATTAAACAAAATCGTATTTGAGGAGGCATAATATGAAAATCGTATTTTCGACTAAAAACGTAAGTCGAGCCTCATTCCTTGATACTTGCCGTTACGCCTTTGATTACGGTTTTGAAGGCTTTGAAATTTACGATGCTATAAAGGAAAGAAGCTCACATCACGACAGTATCTTAAGACGTGACCGTATTGCCGATGCAAAAAGAAAGCTTGTAAACAGAAATCTTACAGTTTCGGCACTTCGTATGCCTGACCCTGTTGAAAATGAAAACACTACTGCAGAGCTTATTGAAAAATACGTTAATATGGCGGCTGCATCAGGTATTGAAAACGTTATTGTACGTACAGAGATTAAAACCGACTTTGACATGCTTGATGAAAAAATGACGGGTGCAATAAAACGAGCAGAAGCTACTGACGTTAACGTTTTATTTGAAACCGTTGGTCACCTTGCAAGAACTGAAAACGTAATCGGTGTTATTAATCACTTTGCATCTGCGGCTATCGGTGTTTCCTGGAACGTGAGAGGAACTTATTTTGATGCAGGCGAAACTGCTGAAACAACCATTAAAAACCTTGGTGCCTACATTAAATACGTACGCCTTGGTGATATGAAGGACGGAAGGACAGTTTTAATCGGCGAAGGTGATTTAGACGTTGAAAAATTATTAAATGCTCTTTCTTCGCTTAACTACGAGGGCTTTATCTGTGCCGCTTGGAATGAAGAAATCAGCGATGCTGATATCGTTCTCACACACTTTACAAACTATATTGCATCTTTAGGCCGTGAAAAGAAGGTTTACGACCGTGCATATTATAACCGTGACAAATCCGGTACTTTCGTTTGGAAAAAGTATGACGTTATAGATGCAACCTTTTCTGACGTGCTTGATACAATGGCCGAGAAATACCCCGACCAGTATGCATTCAAATACCCCACTCTTGACTATACAAGAACCTACGAGCAATTCCGCCGTGACGTTGACGAATGTGCTGCAGCCTTAATTTCACTTGGCGTAAAAGCAGGTGACCACGTTGCAATTTGGGCAACTAACGTTCCTCAATGGTTTATCACCTTCTGGGCAACAACTAAAATCGGTGCAGTTCTTGTTACCGTTAACACCGCTTATAAAATTCACGAAATTGAATACTTGCTCAAGCAGTCTGACACTCATACGCTCGTTATGATTGAATTCTGCAAAGACATTAACTACAAAGAAATTATCGAGGAGCTTTGCCCCGAGCTTAAAACCCTTGAGCCCGGCTCACCCTTATATTCTAAAAACCTCCCCTTCCTTCGTAACGTTGTTACCGTTGGATTTGAAATGGACGGTTGTCTTACCTGGGAGCAGATGTTATCACGTTCATCACTTATCCCCAGAGAAGAGGTTCGCAGACGTGCTTCTCTTGTTAAGCCCGACGACGTTTGTAATATGCAGTACACTTCAGGTACAACGGGCTTCCCCAAGGGCGTTATGCTTACACACCGTAACATTGTAAACAACGGTAAAACAATCGGTGACAGAATGGATTTATCAACCGCAGACCGTATGATGATTCAGGTGCCTATGTTCCATTGCTTCGGAATGGTGCTTTCAATGACATCTATGATGACTCACGGCGGTACGCTTTGCCCTATCCCCTATTTCTCACCGAAATCATCACTTGCTTGCGTAAACGACGAGCGTATCACCTGCTTTAACGGTGTTCCTACAATGTTTATTGCAATGTTTAATCACGCCGATTTTGCAAAAACCGATTTTTCATATATGCGAACAGGTATTATGGCAGGTGCAAACTGCCCTGCAGACCTTATGCGCCGTGCTTCAGTTGAAATGAATATGCGTGAAATCATTTCAGTTTACGGTCAGACAGAAGCTTCGCCAGGTTGTACTATGGGTGAGGTTAACGAAGACCTTGACCACCGTGTTGAAACTGTTGGTAGTGCATTCCCCGGTGTTGAATGTAAAATTATTGACCCCGAAACAGGCGACGAGCTTCCCGACGGTCAAAGCGGTGAATTCGTTGCACGTGGCTTTAACATTATGAAGGGTTACTACAAGATGCCCGAAGCTACCGCTCAGGCGATTGACAGCGAGGGTTGGCTCCATTCAGGCGATATTTGTATGAGAACTCCCGACGGATATTATAAGGTTACGGGACGTCTTAAGGATATGATTATTCGTGGCGGTGAAAACCTTTACCCACGAGAAATTGAGGAATTCTACCTTACTAACCCCAAGGTTCGTGACGTTCAGGTTGTTGGTGTTCCCGACGAGCAATACGGTGAAGAATGTTGTGCATGGATTATTCTTCACAAGGGCGAAACAGCCGATGAAAAAGAAATGAAGGAATACGGAAATGCATCTATTGCAAGACACAAGGTTCCTAAATACTTCTTATTCGTTAAAGAATTCCCTATGAATGCTGCAGGTAAAATTCTCAAATATAAAATGAGAGAAGAGTCACTCGACAGATACAATGCCCAAAAGAACGGCAACGAATAAACGGTTAGATTAACCGTAATTGACAAATCAACAAAAAGGGTCGGACTATCTTTGCAGAGGTCCGACCTTTTAACATTAAAGCAGAGATGATACAAATGAAATTTAAAATATTAGACTCACACTGTCACATATTCCCCGATAAAATTGCACGAAAGGCAACCGACAGTATTGACGAGTTTTATCAGATAAGTGAATCGGGAGTTATTAACGGCTGCGGTTTTGTTGGCACGGCAAAAGCTCTTATTACTCAGTGCGATGAAACAGGCGTTGAAAAATGCCTTGTAACCTCAGTTGCAACAACGCCTCACCACGCTCAAAGCATTAACACATTTATTGCAAGCGAGGTAAAGCTTTTCCCCGATAGATTTATAGGCTTCGGTTCACTCCACCCCGACAGTGAAACGTTAGAGGAAGATGCAAACCACCTTATTGAGCTTGGCTTAAAGGGTGTTAAGCTTCACCCCGATATTCAGAATTTCAAGGTAGACGACCCAAAGGTTATCCGTATATTTGAAATTTGCAACGAAAAAGGTTTACCCGTGCTTTTGCACACGGGAGATTCAAGGTTTGATAATTCAAACCCTGACAGAGTTGAGAAGGTTTTAAAAATGTTCCCCGATTTAACGGTAATCGGTGCTCATTTCGGCGGTTGGTCTGTTTGGGAAGAGGCAACAAAAAAGCTTAATAAATATAGAAACTTTTACGTTGATACTTGCTCATCCTTTTACGCCCTTTCAAAAGAAACTGCAAGAAAAATCATTGATACCTACGGTCACGAAAAGGTTATTTTCGGAACAGATTTTCCTATGTGGAAGCAAAAGGATGAATTAGAATTTCTCTTTTCTCTCGGGTTAAGTGATGAACAGTTGCAGGATATACTTTATAATAATTTTATGGGTTTAATAAAAATTTAAAACAGATCTAAACATCTATTATTTTTAAACAACCTTAATAAAAGTAAATCATACGTACATTAATAATCCAAGGTGTGTACCTTCCTTCGAAGGAAGGGGGACCACCTTGGATTATTTTATTTATCAGATACATTTTCAAGCGTGCCTATAATATGTTTTCACAATATAGTTTAACGGGTGGTGGAAGGTTCTCTACGCGACAAAGGAGCGTAGTTGAATCGTAAGATTCAAATGTAATAAACTGACCTTAACGAAAAACTATAAAAGAAAAACCGTAAAGAATGTGGCTCTTCCCATTACATTTTGGGTACTATTCATTTGCTGACGTATGTTATCGTATGTGTGAATTTATTTACGCGGAGCACCCAAAGGGGTGTTCCTTACGGATGCTTTTATTTAATTTATTATTCCTGGCAAATTGATGTCAATGAAACCTGCGGTTTCACGACGTTCGAGGGCTCACGTCGAGAACTCTCCACCGTCCGAAAAAATTAGTTATAGCATTAACTCTTTGGCACGAATTTTACTTTTTTCTTAAAAACGACAATTTCAAGAGGGTCCCCCTCTCTTCGAAGAGAGGTCACCGCCATTATAGTGTATTGCTTCCCCCTACTTTCTTCAATAAAGCCACGATACACGTTGATTAAATAGATTTTTCTTCTTTTTTATAAAGTTCTACTTTAATTCTACCTCAAAAATCTCTTGCATTGTTGATTTCCACTTTCGGTTTTCGTATAATTAAAGCGAAAAGGAGTTGAAAATTATGAGTAAATACGATTTTGGTAATAAGCTATACGCACTTCGTACTGAAAAAAATTTAACTCAAAAAGACCTTGCAAAGATACTCGGCGTTTCCGATAAAGCCGTTTCAAAATGGGAAACGGGTGAAGCTATGCCGAGATTAAAAACGTTACAGGCAATTGCCGATTGCTTTTCCGTTTCGTATGAAGCTCTTCTTTCTCAAAGCTCCGAGGAAGCAGAAACAACTGAAACAGTTGATACCGAAGCTAAAGAAGCAGCAGAAAGCAATTATGAAAAATTTTATAACAACCGATTGAAAAAAGATAAAAATGAGCTTAAGTTTGGAATTATATTTTTAGCGATTTTTATATTGATAAACTTTTGCACTATATTTTTCGGTAATTTTTCAGCAACATTTTCAGGCGTAATGATGCCTAATATTTTTCAAAATATTATTTTTAATCTTCTGCCTGTATTCGTTTCAATAGGCTTTTGGTTTTTTACGAATAAAACCTTTTCACAGATTGATAATTTGGATATTGAAGAATACGCTACACGTTATTTTCCCACTATGTCCGTACCGTTAATTATTTATTCAATATTAATCGCTGTAAAAAATATTATTAGAGATGATATAGGTAGTGCAACAATTTTTGCAGGCACGGCAGTGTTTATATTATTTGCAACAGTTATCGCTTCCATAAAAAAAGAATACAGTTCAAAATATATTAATATTGCTATAACTGTTAGCTTAATACTCTTAGTTTTAATTTTTCCAACCGTTATATATTTTTTTGCAGACACTAACATTATAGGTTTGTTTTCTCTTTGTTTCATTCTATTATCACAAATCATTCTTGGAAGAACAAACGATCTCGTCTTACTTATTCACACTCTAAAAAAAGTTGATAAACCTACAAATCCGCAAAAAATCAAACTTAAAAAAATCGTAATACGTGCTTTTATCGTTATAACGGTAATTTTTATTATTATAGCTATTATTCTAACTCTGTTTCCAGGTATAGTTTTAAAATACACTTTGACAAAAACAACGAGTAACCCAAACATAACTTTTTTTGAAAATTATGATTTAGCTTTTGAAGAGGATGAAGCAACCCGCATACAGATTAGTGACATAACCATAGAAATCCCTAATAAATTTGTTGTTGAAGACAGAAGCATTGATAAGGATGTTAATACTTACAATTATTTTTTTGACGACCAACTAATTGCTTGGATACGAAAATATCCGAAAGGTAAGACTTTATTAGATACAGAAACCGAAGGTTTTGAAAATATGATGATAAAAACCTTCGGTGCTTATCCAAGAAATGAATTTGAATATAAAAAACTGATTTATACTTTAGATGCAGAAGACATAAATATATTCAATTATACCCAAGCTATAACATACACTTCTCTTATAAATATAAGGAATATGTTTACTATGGATGGCTACTATGATATTACTCTATATACCAACAATGAAGTTTCTGCTGAAATTATGAGTTCGAATTTGAGTGATATTGGAATATATTCTGCTACTCTTTACATTCCGTTAGATGAATATGATTATTATATTCATTTTAATTCAAAACGAGAACCAATCGAAACATTCTATAAAATGCTTAACTCTATAGAATTAGCATAACAGCAAAAAGCTTATCTTCGTATGAAGGTAAGCTTTTACTTTTTAACCTTCAGTTTATCTCAAAATCTCTTGCAATAAACTAAAGAATATGCTAAACTTGTAAACTGTATTTGATGTTTACATAAAATGGTATTAGATTATTCATCTTGAGGTGTTACGTTAATGATTTGTAACAATATTTTAGAGGCTATGGGTAACACTCCCATTATCCGTCTTAACCATATTGCCGACCCTGACGGTGCTGAAATACTTGTTAAATTTGAAGGTTTGAACGTTGGTGGCTCTATTAAAACAAGAACTGCTTTCAATATGATTAAAAGAGCCGAGGAACAAGGTCTTATCAATAAAGATACTGTTATTGTTGAGCCTACAAGCGGTAATCAGGGTATCGGTCTTGCTCTCGTTGGTGCGGTTAAGGGTTATAAAACAATAATTATTATGCCCGACTCAGTCAGTGAAGAAAGACGCCTTCTTGTAAAGCAATACGGTGCTGAGGTTATGCTTATTCACGATGCGGGTAATATCGGTAAATGTATTGACGAATGCTTACAGACTGCTTTAAAAATGGAAGAGGAAAACGAATACGTTTTCGTCCCTCAGCAGTTTGAAAACCCTGCAAACGTTGAAGTTCAAAGAAACTTTTCGGGCAGAGAAATTTTAGAGCAGGTAGGAAAGCCTATTCACGGCTTTTGCTCGGGTATCGGCACAGGCGGTACGATTACGGGTATCGGTGAAACTCTTAAGGAGGCTAACCCCGATATACTTATCTGGGCAGTTGAACCTGAGCACGCCGCTATTCTTTCGGGTGGCTCTATAGGTACTCACGTTCAGATGGGTATCGGTGACGGTCTTATCCCACCTATTCTTAACAGAGATATTTACAGCGATATTTGTATAGTAAAAGACGAAGAAGCACTTGAAACCTCAAAGCTTCTTGCATCAAAGGAAGGTATTCTTTGCGGTATTTCAAGCGGTACAAACGTTGCCGCCGCTATAAAGCTTGCGAAAAAGCTTGGCAAGGGAAAAACAGTTGTAACTATTCTCCCTGATACTGCTGAAAGATATTTCTCAACTCCCCTTTTTGAATAAAAATTTAGTCTGCAAGTTATAATCATCAAAACTTGCAGACTTTTTATTTTACTTGTTTTTGATTTTACTGTGCTTCGCTTATTTTAATATCAGCGGCGGTAAGCTCTGTATTATTTGTGATAATATCAATAATTTGAAGAGCGGCATCCTCAACGAGTGCACCTTTACCTACTACAACCTGAGCAGAGCCTTCGCTTATAACTACAACACACTCGCTTGCAAGCTTTGCTGAAATAAGAGCTTCAACATCGCTTTCAAGCTTGATTTGGGCAGTCATTTCGTCAATTGACTGCGTAATGCTTTTCGCTTCTTCAGACCCGCTTTCAACTGCTTTTAAGGATTCATTCAGCTTTTCGATTGCTTCATCACGTGATTTTTGACGGTTAAGCTTTACTTCGCTGAAATAATCTGAAACGTTACCCTCGGCATTTACGTATTTTGCCTCGCCTAAATTCTGCACGTATTCAGCCCCCGTGGTTTCCTCGGGTGTTGCTGTTTTTTCGTTGTTACCCGTATAATACCAATTCACAAACACCGCCGCACCTAAAGCAACAACTAACGTTGCTAAAATCAACTGTCTTCTTTTAATTAAAACGTTCATAAAAAATTCTCCTAACTCATTTTTTCAACCGATACCCTTGCACTGCTTATATTAAATAATGCACAAACAGTTTGGGTAATGGCGTTTTTTACTTTTATATTGTCCGCACCCTGTGCGACTACCGCAACACCTTTTATTGCAGGCTCGTATACCTTTACAACAAGACACTCCTCATTGCTTGACCCGTTTTTAATAATTATGTATTCCTCCTGAAATTCTTTC
Source organism: Acutalibacteraceae bacterium (assembly GCA_045605825.1). Classification (GTDB taxonomy): domain Bacteria; phylum Bacillota; class Clostridia; order Oscillospirales; family Acutalibacteraceae; genus DTU089. The sequence continues at coordinate 41,356 of JAZUQS010000016.1, read as the reverse complement.
TTTTCGTCAGTTTCACCCTTATCCTCTTTAGTAGAATAACCCTTTGCGAAAACATTTTCGTAGCTGCTTTCAAGAGTGAGCATCACCTCTACCTTTCCTGCACCGTTTATTTTTTCAAGAATAACTTCAAGCTCTTTTTCCGTTTGCTCAATGTATTTTTGAGAATTTACGCTTCCGTCTTCATTAAGCGAATTTGTTGCTTGAATGCTACCTGAAAATTCGCTTAAAAGCACAACTAAAAGCATCACAACCGCCGATATAATTAAAACAATATTCTTTTTGCCGATATTGAGTCCTTTTAACTTTTTTAAAACGTTATTCATTTTTAACACCGACTTCTAAAACGCTTTTATATTCTTGGGAAACGTTATTTTTAATCTCTTCAATTTTATTTTGAAATTCACTTGAAACCTCTATTTTAATTCTTTCAAGATACACGGTATTTTCTTCTTCGTCTACGGTTGTGGTTATATATATTTCATATTCTTGAACTTCGCAATTTATGAGTATATTACGCATTTCGTCATAAAGTTTTTTCTCTAAAAGGCTTTGGGTATGTACTAAAGCCTGATACCTTGTATTCTCGGTATTTGTTTCTGAACCAAAAATTTCTTCTAAATTAAAATCAACTTTCAGCAAAGGAAAAACTACGGTTGAAACTAAAAAAAGGGTGATTATAACTCTTAAGGTTTTTCGCATTTTTTCAGGAGTTATATATTCTAAAATCCCCCCTGCTAATGAGCATACCGCATAATTTAAAAGAACACTTTTTATAGTTTCATTCATTTTAAACACCCTTTATAAAAATAACTACTCCTACGGAAACTACAAAAATAACGGCAGAGAAAATAATCGTTGCACCTAATAGTACAAGGGAATCCTTTAACACCGTTAGCATCCCCGATGCTTTTTCTACACCCGAAAGCTCGGCTATATTTATGGCAAGCATCAAGGCTATTATCCAACCGCCGATTTGAAGAAGAGTCGGTAAAACGGTTACAACAACTGTTACGATACCAAAAACACCAACCGTATTTCTTATTAAAGATAGGCTCGATATAAGAGCATAATAGCTTTCACTTACGGCACCGCCCACAATAGGCAAGGTTTTACCTACAACAAATTTTACACCTCTTGCGGTTAAAGAATCTGCCCCCGCACCTAAAACACCTTTTAAGGTAACGATACCCGAAAAAAAGGTAGCAACAAAGCCTAAAAAGGATATGTAAATTGTTTTTACCGTTTTTGAAAGCTTGATGCTGAAATCGTAAATATCAAAGCAAGATAAAAAGCTCATACAACACATTGCATTTATTGCAGGCTTACTTACTCCCGAAAGCAAGGCGGAAAAAAGAGAATCGGAAAGCACCGCAAGTGAGGCGTAAGAGGTGCCTAAACTGACGTTCCCCGAGGAAGATACAATCGCACAAAAAACTCCCGCAAATGAAACAGTAAAAACGTTTAATGTTTCAAGAACAGAAAACGAATTCAATACTACCTGACTTACAGGTACACAAGCACACAAAGCAACAACACTATCACCGATAAGCCTCACTGTTGTACTATCACCCGTAAAGGACATAATTACAGAGGTTATCGCCATAATTCCTACAGCAGAAATAAAGAATACCGCAGGCTCTTTGAAGGCATTACCCCCTATTTCAAAAAGGCAGTTTACAACTCTTTTTATATCGGTATTGTAAAGATTTTCAAAGCTTATAGAGTCAATACCCATTTCGCTCAAAATACCTGCAGTTTCGTTTGAAATGCTATCCGTAATCTTTTCAAGTTCAAACTCTTTATTATACGTGTCGATATTTGAATCTATAGAAAAAGCAGTAACGCTAAAGCTAAAGAAAAGGATAAGTGTGATTGATATAAATAAAAAAACTTTTTTTAAGCTTTTGACTTTTTTAACACTCTTCATTTTTTCACCCGTTAAAAATCGCTAATGCTACCTCTAATACTGCCGAAAAAACAGGTAAGGATATGCTTATTGCAAGAATTTTCACTGCCAACTCAACTACACCGGCTACAGCCCCTGCCGAGTTATCACGGCATATATCGGCAGTAACGCTACCCACCGTTAAAACCGCAAAGGCTTTGAGCATAATTTTAATAGCCGTACCGCTTGAATTTGTTATTCCGTTTAAGCTGTTAAGAACTGTTAAAAATTCTTTTGTATACGGCACAATAGCAAAGATTATCAACACCGCAACGCAAATTTCTGCAACGAGAGCAAATGAATTTAAATTGGTTTTTAGAATAAGTAAAATGACAACACCTAAAATAGCAAAAACTGCGATTTTTAATACTTCATTCAAAACGTCATCACCGACGAAAGCTCATCCTTTAATGAATTAAGCTCCGGCAAAAGCATCATCAGAACGATAAGTAAGCCTGCAATAGTCAGTAACAAGCTATATTCTTCTTTTCCCGCTTTTTGTAAAAGCTGATTAATTATCGCCGTAACTATTCCCACTACAGCAATTTTAAAGATAATGGTAATATCCATTTTGTCACCACGAAAAAACTATAAGCACGCAAATCGACCCTAAAACACTTAAGGCTGTGTTTACTTGTAGTTTTTCTTTATCCTTTTCCATTCGTTGCTTCAATATATTTTCAAAACGTTGCTTGTATTCTTCGCACAAATAAAGCTGACCCTCTGCATCTGTTGTACCTAAACGGCTTGTAAAATCGTTAAACAAGTCGCTATGCTCGTTATTGCAATAATCGTTTAATTGAATATTCTTGTCATTAAAGCTTATATGTTTATAATTTCTGCTTTTACCTTTTTCGTAAATGGCTTCATAATCTGCCGACAGATAACTGACCTCTGTTTTAATTAGTGGTATATAGTCAAGAATTTCGGCTACGGCAGAGGTGTTCTTTTTTCTTTCAACGGCTTTCATTCCGCCTAAAACAAGAATTAATAAGGATAGAATTACCCCTAAAATAAACTTCAAAGGTTTATCAACTCCTTAACCTTACAAGGCTCATTTTTCCCCTCAAGCACAACAACCTTTTGAAAAACCTTTGCGTTAACGAGGCGTTTTATATTAGGTCTTCTTAAAACCTCTTCAAAGCTTGAGCCGTGAGCCGTCGCTATAAAGCTTACACCGCTATTCATACCCGAAAGCATAGCTTTTGCTTCTTCATCCGTTCCGATTTCATCAAGCACAATAATATCGGGGGAAAGAGTTCTGACGGCTATTTCAGTGCCTACGGCTTTCGGATAAAGTGTCAGCACGTCTGTGTGGACGCCCACGTCAGCACCTACACCAAATGAACGGGAAGCGATTTCGTCACGTTCATCAATTATTGCGGTCTTTAGCGGATTAAGAACGTTCCCCCCTGAAAAGTGACGGCATAAGTCACGTATTAAGGTTGTTTTACCCGACAAGGGTGCGCCGACAATCAAAAAAGATGTACAATCCCTTCCGATTTTACTTAACAGGTCGCAAGAGCAACCGTAAAACTCTCTTGAAACCCTTATATTTACAGAATTAAAGGATGAAACGGAATAAACTGACCCATTTTTCATAACCGCCCTCCCCGCAACACCCGCTTTACAACCGTTTCGCAAGGGTATAAAGCCCTTTGCTATCATATCTTGATAAGTATGCAAAGAACGGCGGGAAAGACTGAAAACTATTTCTTGAAGGTCCTTTTCATCCGTTTTAATTAAGCTTTCAGAAAATGAAACCGTTGTCATTCCGTTTTCGGTGATATAATAAACCTCATTTTTGGTGTTTAAAGTTAGTGGCTCACCGTTTCTAAAGCGAATTTCTTTTATTTCTGTTGCTAAATTTTCAGGTATATTACTTAGAATACTTTTGTAGTTTTCGGGCAATAGTGATATTGCATTTAAAAAATCCTTGATATTTATCACTCCTTTCAAAAAAATATTATTATCACTTGTCCGTTTTTAGAACAAAATTAACTTTTTATTTAAAATTATAAAGTTAAAAACCATTGAAAGATATTTATATATATGGTAAAATTTACAATGTATCAAAATGTGTAAAAAGGAAGAAAAAACAATGAAAAACACAGACCTTAAACAGAAAAAAAGCAACCCTTTATTAAAAGGTTGCCGTAATACAAAATATTCGTGGCTTGCCGCAGCCTGCACCTTGGGTATTATGATTATCGTCTACTTTTGTTATGATTTAATCCCCTTCGGTGACGTTACTATTTTAAGAATGGACCTTTATCATCAATACGGCCCCCTCTTTGCAGAGCTTTACGAAAGGGTTACCAATCTTGATAGCCTTTTATATTCGTGGACCTCAGGTGGCGGTAGCTCGTTTTTAGGGAACTTTTTTAACTACCTTTCTTCTCCTACTCTTATAATTATGCTTCTTTTCGGTCATAGAAATATGCCCGAAGCAATTGCGGCTATGATTCTTGTTAAAGCAGTTATAGCATCCTTTACTTTTTCTTACTTTTTATCAAAGAAATTCGATAACAAAACCCCGTTAATTTCTGCATTTGGCGTTCTTTATGCTTGTAGCGGTTATTTTATAGCATATTATTGGAACGTTATGTGGCTTGACTCCTTCTACCTTTTCCCTCTTGTGATTTTAGGTATTGAACAGCTTATATCACAAAGAAAAATGAAGCTATACACAATAACCCTGGCTTTAACTCTTATAACGAACTACTATATGGGTTATATGGTTTGTATTTTCTCTGTACTTTACTTTATTTATTACTATTTCTCAAGCTACGATTTTTCTGCAACGTATTTCGGAAAGCTTGCTAAAAGAGAAAAAGGCTTAAAAGGACTTTTCAAATGGGGCTATAACAATTTAAGGAACTCAAGATTTTTTGACAGCGGTGTTAGATTTGCTTTTACGTCAGTAAGTGCCGCACTTCTTTCCTGCTTTATGCTTCTTCCCGTTTACTTTATTTTAATGAATTGCTCGGCAACCTCGGGCACTTGGCCTCAAGAATTCAAAACCTATTTCTCAATATTCGATTTCCTTGCAAACCATCTTGCATACCTTGACCCCACAATCAGAAGCAGTGGCACAGACGTCCTTCCTAACGTTTATTGCGGCACGCTTACGGTTATGCTTGTGCCTCTTTTCATTTTCTCAAATAAAATATCCTTTAAAGAAAAGATTTTCAGCGTAGGTATTTTAGGGGTAATGTTTGCAAGCTGTTATACAAACTACCTTAACTATATCTGGCACGGCTTCCATTTCCCCAACGATTTACCCTACCGTTTCTCTTATATGTATTCCTTCTTGCTTTTAGTTTTCGCATTTAAAGCAATTACCTTTATTAAAGAATACACTACAAGACAAATAATCGGCGTTGGCACTGCAACCGTATTTTTCGTTATTATGGTGCAGGAAATCGGCTCTAAAAACTTTAGCGAAACAGGCGTTTGGATTTCAGTAGCATTTATCGGTATTTACTGCCTCGCTTTAGGTATTCTTAAAAATGACCGTTATCCTAAAATCGCAGCTGCAGCACTTATACTTTGCTCTGTTTGTGCTGAATACACCGTTGCTAACACAAACAACTACAGTATGGACCAGACAAAAACTAACTACGTTGGCGATTACAACGATTTCGTGACCGTTAAAGACGAGATAGACGAACACGAGGGTAACGAGTCATATAGAATGGAATTAACGGCTCTCAGAGCTCGTATGGACCCTTGTTGGTATTACTATAACGGTGTTTCTACCTTTACCTCTATGGCATACGAAAAGGTTGCAAATATGCAATCCCATTTAGGTATGTTCAGTAACTATATTAACAGCTACACATACAACAGACAAACACCCGTTTACAATGCTTTCTTTGCTTTAGATTATATAGTTGATAACTACACAGGCTCAAAGCCTGCTATGAACAGCAAATACTATAAAGAAATTGCTTCTCAGAATAAATACACAGCATACGAAAACCTTTATACGCTACCAATCGCTTTCAGGACTAATGAGGATATTGCCATCTGGTCACACGATAACACAAATCCCTTTGAGGTGCAGAGCGAGTTATTCGGTTACGCTACGGGTATTCATACAGTTTTCAGCGATATTGAAGTAACTGATATTTCAGGCTCGGGTGCATATTGCAGTGACTACACCTTTAGCGATATAGGTTGCTATTCCTACACGGTAACTAACACCGCAGGCGGTGCTTCACTCAGCTTTACTTTAACCGCATTAGAAAGCGGAAACGCTTACGTTTATCTAAAAACGGGTGCTAACACAATTGCGAACGCAACCTTTACTCTTCCCGATGGCACTGCTGTTTATCAGAATATCGACACAAAGCCCTATATACTTGATTTAGGTTATCTTAATAAAGGTGACGTTGTTTCGGTATACGCTCCTATTAAGGAAGGTACTGACGGCTACGTTTATTTATACGCAGTAACTCTTAACGACGAGGCTTTCGAAACAGGCTACAACCAGTTAAAGAAGGACTCTCTAAACGTTACAACCTTTGAGGAAAGAAATATTGAAGGTAATATAAATGTTTCCGAAGACGGTATTCTTTACACCTCAATCAACTATGACACGGGTTGGTCAGTTTATATTGACGGTAAAAAGGTTTCTGCAGATGATATCGTGCCTTTAGGCACAAATGCCCTTTTAGGTGTAAGAATTACAGAGGGTGAGCATACTGTACAGTTTAAATACACTCCTCAAGGACTTATAATCGGTTGCGTAATATCAATAACAACTCTTATTATGCTTTTACTCCTTTGCTCATTAATTAAAACGGGCTTATTCAAATTTGATCCCCCTCTTTACGTTGAGGAAGACGAAGTTGAAGCAGAAGACACTACTGATACAGAAAACAAAAATTCTATTATCGATGACATCGACAATTTATTGAATGCACTTAACTTCGATGAAGATGCTATTGAAGCCGATAATACCGAAACTGTTAATGATACAGACGAAAAAGAGGACTAAAAATGTTTTCAAAAATTAAAAGTGTAGGGCTTTTAGGCTTAGAGTCCTATATGCTTGACGTTGAATTGAATATTACGGGCGGTAAGTTTTCTATTGAAATAGTAGGTCTTCCTGATACAGCAGTCAGCGAGGCTAAAGAGAGAATTATGGCGGCAATCAGTAACTCGGGTTACGAGATGCATATGACGTCACACCACACCTTTAACCTTGCACCTGCAGATGTAAAAAAGGAAGGCTCTGTTTACGATTTACCTATGGCGGTTGCAGTTTTATCGGCAACAAAGCAGATCCGAGGCGACTATAAGGAATCTGTTTTTATAGGTGAATTGTCGCTGTCGGGTACGGTTAAAAGCATTAAAGGCGTTTTACCTATGGTTATTGCTTCTAAAGAGCATGGCGTTAAGGATATTTACGTGCCATTTGACAACTGCGAGGAAGCAGCCGTTATTGACGGCATTAACGTTTACGGTGTTAAGAGCTTAAAAGAATTAGTTGAGCATATAAACGACGTCAACAAATTAAAGCCCGTTGAGGTAAAACCCTTTAAGCATTACGAGTTACCCGACTATCTTCCCGACTTCAAGGACGTCAAGGGTCAGTTTGAGGTTAAACGAGCTTTAGAGGTTGCCGCCGCAGGCGGTCACAACGTTATGATGATTGGCCCTCCCGGCTCAGGTAAAAGTATGTTAGCAAAGAGAATTCCGACTATTTTACCTGATATCACAGTTGACGAGGCCCTTGAAACAACAAAGATTTATTCTCTTTCGGGTAATCTTTCAAAAGAAAACCCTATAATCAATTACAGACCCTTCAGAGCACCACACCACTCCGTTTCCCCTGCAGGTCTTTCGGGTGGCGGTACTATACCGAAGCCGGGCGAGCTTTCATTAGCTCATAACGGAGTTTTATTTCTTGATGAATTACCCGAGTTTACCCGAAATACAATGGAAGTTCTACGTCAGCCTATTGAAAACGGAACGATTACAATTTCAAGAGCCGCTTGTGCTCTTACATATCCTTGTTCGGTTATGCTTATTTGTGCGATGAACCCCTGCCCTTGCGGTTATTTCGGTCACCCTACAAGAAAATGCTCTTGTCCAAAAAATGCCCCCGCAAGATATTTATCTAAGGTTTCGGGACCGCTTCTTGACAGACTTGATATTCATATTGAGGTACCCCCTGTTGATTTCAATCAGCTTTCAGACAGAGAAGAGAGCGAATCATCAGCATCAATAAGAGAACGAGTAAACAAAGCCCGAAAGATACAGTTAGAAAGATTTAAAGGTACAAACGTAACCTGCAACGCAAAAATGACGTCTTCTTTAACAAGAAAGTATTGCGTGCTTTCTGAAACGGCATCTAAAACGCTTGAGCTATCCTTCGAGAAGCTCGGTCTTTCTGCAAGAGCTTATGACAAAATACTTAAGGTTGCAAGAACAATTGCCGACCTTGACGAAGCCGAGAATATTGAAAACAAGCATATTCTTGAGGCTATTCAATATAGAAGCCTTGACAGAAAATTCTGGAAAGCGGATGAAGAAATATGATAAAAAAACACTTAAAAAAACTATCATACACACAGTTAATCGTTTTAAGCTTTGCTTTGATTATTTTAATCGGAACAACACTTTTATCTCTTCCCATATCGTCAAAAAGCGGTGAAAGCACTCCGTTTTTGAATGCAATGTTTACAGCGACAAGCGCCACTTGTGTTACCGGACTTATTGTTTACGACACGTATTCTCATTGGTCTTTGTTCGGGCAGAGTGTTATTATTACACTTATCCAGATAGGCGGTCTGGGAATAATGGTTTACATTTCAACTTTTGCTATGTTTTTAAAAAAGAAAATATCTGTTTATGAAAGACGTTTGCTTATGCAAGCATCAGGTAATATAAAGCTCGGCGGTACAGTTAAGCTTTTAAGAAGGATAGTAAAAGGTACTTTTATTACTGAGGGTATCGGTGCTGTTATTCTTTCAGTTTGCTTTATACCCGAAATGGGTGTTGCAAAAGGTATTCTTAACGGTATTTTCCATTCCGTTTCGGCTTTTTGTAACGCTGGGTTTGATTTAATGGGTAAGTTTTCACCATTTTCATCATTAACTCATTACTCAACAAACCCCGTTGTTATGATAACTATAATAATGCTCATTGTTATCGGCGGTATTGGTTTTCTTATCTGGACTGATGTTATTACCTTTAAATTCAAATTTAAGAAATACTCTTTACATTCAAAAATTGTTCTTGCAACATCAGCCATTCTTATAAGCGTTCCTGCAATTCTGTTTTTATTTTTTGAATACAATAACACCTTAAAAGATTTCGATTTTTTCAACAAGATCATCAACGCTTTATTCCTCGCGGTTTCACCAAGGACGGCAGGATTCAACTCGGTTGATTTGTCTGCCCTTTCTCAAAGCAGTGAAATCATTACCGATATTTTAATGCTTATAGGTGGAAGTCCCGGTTCTACGGCGGGCGGTTTAAAAACAACTACCTTTGCAGTACTTATACTTTCAATGATAGCGGCGGCTCGTCACAACACGCATCCTGAAATTTTCAAAAGACGTCTTCCCGAGGATGCACTCAAACAAGCAACTGCAATTTTCACAATATATATAATGGCTTCTCTTGTTGCAATTATAATTATTTGTGCACTTGAAAACAGCGATATTCCTACTGTAACCTTTGAGGTTATTTCGGCAATTGGCACTGTAGGTTGTACTAAGGGATTAACGCCTACCCTATGTGTGACATCAAAAATAATCATTATGACTTTGATGTTTGGTGGAAGAGTCGGCGGACTATCATTTATTCTTTCCCTTGCTGAAAAGAAAGAAAATATACCATTAGACAGACCATCGGAAAAAATATTAATCGGTTAAAATATATAAAATGAAGGTGAATTCAATGAAATCATTTCTTATTATCGGTGTCGGCAGATTCGGTAAGCATTTAGGCGAAAAACTTATAGAGCTCAACAACGACGTTGTAATAATTGATAAAGATGACGAAATTATCGAAAAATTAGCACCTAATTTCACTGATGCTTTCGTTGGTGATTGCCGAAACGAAAACGTGCTTCGTTCTTTAGGTGTAAACAATTTTGACGTTTGCTTTGTATGTATTGCAGAGGATTTTCAAGCCTCATTGGAAATAACATCTATGCTCAAAGAGTTAGGTGCAAAGTATGTTGTGTCTACCGCAAAGCGTGACAGACAGTCTGATTTACTTAAAAAAATCGGTGCAGATGACGTAATTTATGCAGAAAAACAAATTGCAATTAAAACAGGTATCAGATACAATGCCAACAATATAGTTGACCTTATAATGCTTACTGATGAGTATGCTATATACGAAATTCCCATAAAGCCTGATTGGGTAGGCAAAACCATAATTGAGTTAGATGTCAGAAAAAAATACAACTTAAATATTATTGCTATAAAAAACGGCGAAAACGTTACAGCTGCCCCCCGCCCCGATTACAGATTTTCAAAAGAAGATAATATAATGGTAATCGGTACTCAAGATGATATTTACAAATTTACAAACAAATAAAAACAAGGTATATTTATTCTGATAACAAGAATAAATATACCTTTATTTTTTTAGTTAATTAAACTTTTTTTGCTTTAAACACTTTTTCCAACGGTAACTGAGCGAGGATTATTGCTAAAAATACAAGTCCGCATCCTATTATTTCGTTAGTCGAAAGTCTTTCACCAAAGAATGCACCTGCTAAGGCTGCGAAAACAGATTCAAGGCTCATTATAAGACTTGCAACCGTAGGATTGAGATTTTTCTGTGCTACTATTTGCAAAGTAAATGCAATACCCGAAGAAAGCACACCGGCATAGAATACTGAAAACCACGCACTTTTTATTGCTTCAACTGATATTTCTTCAAAAGCGAGAGCGGCAACAGTTGAAATAATTGCAGTTATAAAAAACTGAACGAGGGATAACCTTACACCGTCTACCTTTTCAACGTAGTGGTCAACAATCATTATCTGGACCGCAAAGAAGAAGGCACACAAGATTAGAAGAAAATCACCTGCTGTTATACCGCCTACGTCAGTAACGCAAAGGAAATACATACCCGTTGTTGCTATTATAATGCAAAGCCACAAAACAGGGTTTACCTTACGCTTAAAAAGAAGACCTAAAAGCGGTACCATTAAAATATAAAGAGTTGTTAAAAAGCCTGATTTACCAACACCCGAAAGAACAATACCGTACTGCTGAGAAGCAGATGCAAGGCATAAAACGATACCGCAAAGAGCACCGCCTATTAAAAGGCTTTTTGAAAAGAAGGTTTTATTTTCACCGTTTGCACCCTCACCTATTTTCTTTTTATTATTTTTATAAATAAAAAGTGAAACGGGAGTTAAAACGATTACCGCAAGGTATGACCTTAAAGCTAAAAAGGTGAAGTTACCTATTTGCTCAAGACCTTTGCTTTGAGCTACGAAAGCCGTACCCCATATAAAAGCGGCAATCATCAAAAGAATTGATGCACCGAAGGATTTTGATTTAGAAGCCTTTGTTTCCATATTTACCTCTCAATTAATAAACGCACATTGCTACATATAATATCACAATTTTTTTCTCTCTTCAATATAAAAACTGCCGAAACATTATTAGTTTCAGCAGTTTTTCTAATTTATACATTTTATTTAAGATTGTGCCTTACAAGCTGAGCTCTTAACTTGTCTCTTTCAATTCTGTCAAGAGGTCTGTCAACAGAAAGTGAGATAGTTGCAGGCTGCATTTGAATCATCATTGCTTCAATTTCGGAGCATTCCATATTTATTATACCCTTCACAGCACCGAGCCTTACAAGAGAAATAAGCTCCATAAACTCAGCCGTATCAATAAGACGGGCATATTTTAAAACACCGTATGCTCTGTAAATTCTGTCTTCAGTAACGGGGGCTTTAAATATTTCTTCACGGGCAACTCTTTCCTGTGCCGCAATTTGAAGAGCTATTGACTTAAGGTTTTCAATAGCCGCCTTTTCGGAAATACCTAAAGTAATTGTATTACTTAATCTGAATAAATCACCCTTTGCAGCTGCACCCTCACCGTAAGAGCCTCTTAAAGAAAGACCTAATTTTGATACGGTTGTAATCAATCGGGTAATCTGCGAGGTTGTAACAAGACCTGGTAAATGAAGCACTACAGATGCTTTCATACCCGTACCTAATGATGCAGGGTCTTGTGATAAATAGCCTAGCTTATCATCAAAAGCAAAATCAAGCTTTGTATTAAGAGCAGTGTCAATTCTATCTGCGGTGCGATAGGCTTCATCTAAAGCAAAGCCTGCATACATAACCTGCAAACGAATATGGTCCTCTTCGTTGAGCATAATGCTCACCGCTTCATCCTCGGTAAGAAGCAAAGCTCTGCCGTCACGGGAAGAAGCGAATTCGGGGCTTACAAGATGCCTTTCAGCGAGAGAAACAACCTCAGACTGAGAAAGCATTTTCATTTCGTAATAATTAAATCTATAGTCTGTAACAGATGCTGCAGCATCCTTAACTATCGCATTTACTTTTAATTTATCTTGCAAAGAAAGAGTTGCAGGGAAAGGAAACTGTGTAATATTTCTAGCTATATGAATACTTGTACTGATTACAACGTCATTTTGGGCACCCGTGCCTAAATACCATTTTGCACTCATTAAGCCTCTCCCCCTTTCGACAAAAGAGTTTTAATCTCATCACGAAGCTTTGCCGCAGTTTCAAAATCTTGATTCAAAACTGCTTTTTCAAGGCGGGATTTAAGGTCTTCAATATTTAAAGCATCACCGCCGCCTGCATTTATAGGTCGTTTTCCTATATGAGCTGTTTTACCGTGTACTCTTGTAAGAGAGGGTAAAAGCTTTTCGTAAAAAGAGTTGTAGCACTCGGCGCACCCCATTTTGCCGTCGGTTGCAATCTCTTCAAAGGTCTTACCGCAAAAGCCGCACCTCACGGAAGAAGCAAGGCTTTCGTTTTTCAAAAGAAAATCACCGAAAAAATCGGCAAAGCTAAAGCCCATACCCGAAAAAGCCTCACCGTAGCCTAAAGAACGGGCACAGTCAGAACAAAGGTGCACCTCTGCGGCTCTACCGTTTATAATTCTTTTCATATGCATATTAGCTTCATTTTTATTGCAATTCTGACAAAGCATATTATCACCTCGGGTAAAAACTTTCGTTAGCTAGTTTGATTTCTTTTATTATACGACAAATATATGAACATTTCAAGAACAGGAACCAAAACTTACAGACCGAAAATATCGTCTTCAAAATCATCAAAATCAAAGTCATCTGAAAACTCGTAATCATAATCCTCGCTATTCATATCGGGGTAATCGCGTCCACCGTATTTTTTATAATTGTTAAAATCAAAATCGTAACTCATACTCTTCTCCTTTAATATATTTTCGCTTTTATTCTTTTCTTTTATATTTTTAATATTCATCTTGTAACAAAATTCCTGCAAAAACATATTATGCAGTGAAAGGGGGTTAAAGAATATGGGTTGCTTATTTAACAACGGTAACAACTGCTCATGGATTATAATCCTTATTATCATCTTGCTTTTCTGCAATCAGGGCACAGGCTATAACGGTTGCGGTAATGATTGCGGTTGTAACAACAATTGCGGTTGCTGCTAAAATCTGCAAATATTGCAAAAAATAATGCCGTGCTTAATGCACGGCATTTATCGTTATTATAATATTACACTAAAAACTACGGCAAAAACACTTAATGCCATAAGACCTGCTAAAACGAAGCAGATAATTTTTTTCATTTTATTAGAAAACATTATTCAATACCGAGAAGCTCTTTAACACTAAGTGAAACTGTTGTGAGCTTTTTCTCTGCTTCCTCTCTTGATGATGCCTTTGCGGTGATATAGATTTTAATCTTAGGCTCTGTGCCTGAGGGTCTTACAATAACTGTATCTCCGCTTTCCATTCTGTAAGAAAGAACGTTAGATTTAGGAAGACCTGTTTCACCGTCTGTTGTTTTTCCTGTTTTGTAGTCACCTACCCAAACAACCTTGCTACCGCAAATTTCCTTCGGTGGCTCATTACGAAGTGATTCCATCATATCAGCCATTTTCTGCATACCTGCAGCACCCTCAAAGGCATAGTTATCAAGCTGATTGAAGAAATAGCCGTATTTTTCATAGATGCTATTCATAAACTGCCAGAGAGTAATACCCTTTGCTTTATAGAAGGCAGCCATTTCACAGATAATCATAGCTGCGTTAACGCCGTCCTTATCTCTTGCGTGAGCACCTGTAAGGTAACCGTAGCTTTCCTCAAGACCTAAAACGTAGCGGTCTGCTTCACCTTTTTCGTCAAGCTCTGTAACAAGCTCACCGATATACTTAAAGCCTGTAAGAAGGTCAGCCATTTCAGCATTGTATTCTTTACATATAGCAGAAATAAGAGGTGTTGTTACAATAGTTTTTACAACAACGGGTTTTTCGGGAAGCTTGTTTTTTGCTTTAAGCTCTGAGAGAAGGTATTCACAAAGCATTGCGCCAACCTCATTACCCGTCATAAGCTTATATTCACCGTTATCACGAACTGCAATACCAACACGGTCACAGTCGGGGTCAGTTGCTATCATAAGGTCTGCAGGAAATTCCTCTGTCATTTTAAGGCCTTCCTCAAATACCTGACGGATTTCGGGGTTAGGATAAGGACATGTTGGGAATTTACCGTCGGGCTTTTCCTGAGATTTAACAACTCTTAAATCCTCAACGCCTAACTTTTTAAGAACACGGCGAACAGGCTTATTACCCGTACCGTTAAGGGGTGTATAAAGAACTTTAATTCCTGACTTTTTAACAACGTCACTGTTTACTGAGCAAGCGAGAACGTTTTCGAGAAATTCGTCTTTGAGCCAATCCTCAATATAATCAACCATATCCTCTGCAAGTGCATCCTCAAAGCTCATACGTTTGACGCCGTCAAACATATCAACTTTTTTCATATATTCATAAGTTTTAGCGGCACCCTCGTCGGTCATCTGGAAGCCTCTTGGGTCATAGCATTTAAAACCGTTATATTTTGAGGGGTTATGGCTTGCAGTAAGAACGATACCCGAAGAGCAACCTAATCTTCTAACGGCAAATGAAAGCATAGGTGTAGGCATAAGCTCGGGGTAAATATAAACCTTAATACCGTTAGCGGCAAGAACACCTGCGGCACACTCTGCGAAAACGTCTGACTTAATACGGGAGTCGTAAGCAATTGCTACGCTTGGATTTTCAAACGCCTCGTTAAGATAATCGGCAAGGCCTTGAGTTGCCTGACCAACGGTGTAAACGTTCATTCTGTTAGTACCTGCACCTATAACACCTCTAAGGCCACCGGTACCGAATTCAAGGTTTTTATAGAAGCGGTCAAGGATTTCATCGTCGTTTCCCTCGACGGAAATTAACTCTTCCTGCAAATCACTGTCAAGAACTGCTTTTTCTCTCCAAAGAGAGTAAAGTGCTTTAATATCATTCATTAAAATCTTCCTTTCGGTTATTTTTAACTAAAAAAATTATATCACTAATATCAGCTAAAATCAATTATCTGATAAAATTAGTTCTTATTTTAGGCTCATCCTCGGGTCTTAATACACCGTTATTTTTACCCAATTCAATGCATTTTAGAAGCCAAGCCATATTTTTACCTAAGGTTCTCATAACCTGAAGCCCCTCTAAATCCTTAAGAACGTCCTCAGCCTTCGAGCCGTGAACCATATTCCAATAGCCTGATGAAACAACGGGCATATTGCTTATAGTAAAATATTTATTAAGCACGTCAAAAGCGGCGGTAGACCCTGCGCGGCGGCAGCTTAAAATAGCGGCACCGGGTTTATATTTAAAGTTTTTGGAGCCTGCATAAAATGCTCTGTCAAGAACGGCACAAATAGTGCCTGAGGGGGCAGCATAATGAACTGCAGAGCCGAAAATGAAGCCGTCAGCCTCTGCAGCTTTATCAATTAAAGCATTAACAACATCATCGTTAAATACGCAATGACCGTTATTATTAGCACAACCGCCGCAACCGATACAGCCTCTTACGGCATTTTTACCTAACCAAAAAATCTCGGTTTCAATATTGTTGTTATTAAGCTCTTTTTCAATTTTGCAAAGTGCGGTATAGGTACAACCCTTTTCGTGAGGTGCACCGTTAACAAGTAAAACTTTCATAATATACCTCTTCAAACTATTAAATAATATCAAGAATTTTTTCGGGGCTATCAACAATATATTCGGGACAAAGCTTTTCTAATACATCTTTAACTCTGAATCCCCAGGTGACACAGATGCAAGGAATATCGGCATTTTTCGCAGTTTCAATATCAACCTCTGAATCACCTATGTAGATGACGTCATTTTTACAAACGTTAAGCTCATTCATTACTGCAAAAACCGTATCGGGTGCAGGTTTTCTTTTCACACCCTCTTTTTCACCTACGGCACAGTCAAAAACATCAGGGAAATACCCTTCAACAAGAGTTTTCACTGCAAAATCCGCTTTATTAGAAACTACCGCAAGCTTTACTCCCCTATTTTTAAGAACTACGAGGAGCTCGTTAATTCCGTCATAGGCTTTCGTTAAGTTTGCAGAATTAGCTTTATAATGAATTTTAAAATCCTCAAAACATTTATCAACTAAAGAGAGCTCTGTATTTTCGGGAACAGAACGTTCAATTAAAAGACGTATACCGTTACCTACAAAGGCTCTTATTTCTTCAGTTGTTCTTTGGGGTAAGTTGTTTTTTGACAGTGCGAAATTCACACTGTCTCTTAAATCACCTAACGTATCAAGAAGCGTACCGTCAAGGTCAAAGATAACGCAATTATACTTCATCCTCAGGACACTCCAAATCAACAACAGTATATTTTCTGTTAAGTGCAGGTAAAATTTTATCCTTTAAATCACTTGTTAAAAACTTTACCGTTGCACTGTTAACGCAAGGATGACAAGCAAAATATTCATCCTTAAAAACGTTTTTTTCAATAAGAAGCTCAATGTTTTCTTCTTTATCAAACATCAAAGAAAGAACTGTCAATGAGCCGGGAGAAACGTTGAGAAGCTTTTCCATCTGCTCACCGCTTGCAAAGGAAAGACGGGAAGAATTTATCTGCGCAGAAAGATACTTTGTTTTAAATGGCATATCACCGGGGATAAGAAGCATATAAAATTTAGTTTGCTGACGGTTGCAAAGAAGAAGATTTTTGCATATTTTTGCATCAATCACCTTTTCAACCTCTTCGCAAAGCTCAATTGTTGCCGCTTCGTCATGCTCGGCTCTTATGTAATCCACCCCGATTTTTTCAAGAAAAAGATAGCTTTGCATCTCTTTTTCGGTATCAGTTTTTTCGGGGTGAGAGTTAAAGGTTTGTTTATTTACGTACATAGTGTTACTCCAAAAAATATATTATGCCGATAAAGCGAGGTTAACAATTCTTTGATAAGAAGATGCATCTATACAGTCAGAAACACAGTTATTGGCTGCATAAATCTGAGCAGTGTCAGGACTTATGTGGTCATTTGAACATTTTTCAGCATAGAAAGCATCGAGAACATTACAAACGCCGTCACCTGTTAAATCACCGTTTACAATTACCATGTAGTCTCCTACATAATCGTAATTATCGCCTTCAAAAACGGTAACGGTACTACCCGTACCAAGAAAATCACCATTACTTGTCATAAGGCTTGCAGTCGAAATCGCTAAGGTTGTTGTGGGAATATAAATTAAATCTTCAAGATTTGTTACACCAAATGTACTTGTGAATATAAGTAAATTATCATAATCAATTATACTGTTAGGTGTAGTACCAATATCAAGAATTTTATAATCAATACTGTTAGTTTCAGCGTATTCTTGGGCATAACTCCCTCTGAAACAACCTATAACACCTTTGAAACCAAAGAAGGCTTGTGCACCAATAGAAGTTACTGATTGAGGAATTACAACTGTTTCAAGAGCAGAACAATTCATAAACGCTAATGAACCTATAGCTGTAACCCTGTCAGAAATTGTAACAGAAGTTATGGTTTTATTGTCTTTAAAACAAGCGTTTTCAATTTTAGTTATAGGTAAATTATTATACTCTGTTGGAATAGTAACCTTTGATGAACCAGCACCAATATACTTAGTAACCTTGTAGCTTTGAGAATCGATTGCGACTACTGTAAAATCGCAGGCGGCACAATCTGAAACATAAGCATTTGCTGTTTTTTCAGTTTCACACATTGAACATTTATAGATTGTTGTGTGGGGGTGAGCCTGTGAAGCAGTAACCACCTGGAAATCACAATTAATAATTTCAAGTGTTTCCGTTCTTGTTGTTTCACAATGGATACAAATTTTATAACGCGAACCGGTTTCTTTACATGTTGCCGGTTTTGTAACAACCCATTCGCCATACGTATGGTCGCTTACATCAATAACTGTTTCATCTGTTTTATTACCGCATCTTAAGCAATAATGTGATTTAATACCTGTTTCCATACAGGTTGCCTCTTTATCAATTGTCCATTCGGTATTATAATCGTGACCGAGGGGCGAAAGAGTTTCTGTTTTTTCGTAACCGCAGGAGCAACTGTATTTTATAGTACCGGATTCAGTACAGGTGGGTTTTACTAATATTTCTCCTGCGCCGTAATGAGGTGTTGATGTATTAAAATGTTTTCTTGCATTTGTTAAAGGTGTATTATAGCTACCAATACTTATAGCATTCCAGAGTTCTTCACAACCGTTATAAAAAACATCAGAAAGTTTTGAACAACTATAAAATGCACTTTTACCTATACTGCTTACACTGTCACCTATTACTACACTTCCAAGGCTTGTACAATCCTGAAATGCAGACTCACCTATACTTGTTACGTCATCTCCGACTGTTACATTCTTCAAGCCTGTACATCCGTAAAAGGCGTAACTACTTATTGTTTTCACTCCGTGAGGTATTACTATTGTATTTAACGCTGTACATTCTCTGAATGCACTACTACCAATTGTTTTTACTGATGTCGGAATTGTTACACTTCCAAGACTTTTACAACCCGAAAACGCCCAACTATTTATGGTTGTTACACCATTACCTATCGTTACAGAGCTTAAATTTTCACAATCAGAAAATGCACTTGTACCTATCGTTGTTACTCCGTTACCGATTTTTACATTTTTTAACTTATCACAACTATAAAAAGCTTCATCATAAATATTTATTACGTTATCACCGATTATTACGTCCGTTACGTTATCACAATCAGAAAATGCATAAGCACCTATATCTGTTACATTATTACCTACCGTAACTTTCGTGATGCTTGTACACTTTTGGAAAGAATATGACGATACTGTTGTTGTACCTTCAGGTATTACAAGCTCTGTTACAAGCTCGCCATTTAAATACAAATTGCCTGCATAATACAAAGGATTGTTATTAAATGTTATTTTACACCAATTTGCCAAATCCTCTATATATACAGCTTTAAGACTTGTACAGTCGTAAAATGCGTTTGAAGCTATACTTTTTAATCCTTTTCCTATTGTTATACTTGTTAGGCTTATACAGCCATAAAATGCACTTTTACCTATACTGCTTACACTGTCACCTATTACTACACTTCCAAGGCTTGTACAATCCTGAAATGCAGACTCACCTATACTTGTTACGTCATCTCCGATTGTTACATTCTTCAAGCCTGTACATCCGTAAAAGGCATAACTACTTATTGTTTTCACTCCGTCAGGTATTACTATTGTGTTTAGTGATATACAATCCCTGAAAGCTGAACTATAAATAGATGTAACAGGCAAATCATTATACGTTGCGGGTATAACTAAATCACCTGTCGCAGTTGTAGCACAATCTGTTACAGCATACTCAGAGTTATTGTTTATTAAAGAAAAAACCAAATCTTCACTACCTGCAGCGTTTACGCTCAACGCAAGGCCGTTTGCACCGGCAGGAATACCGGTAACAATACCTATAGCAATAACTATACTCAAAAATAAACTTAAAAACTTTTTCATAATAAAACCTCTTATTATCAATAAAGTGACAATGTTTTCTCTGCCGCTTCGCGAAGGCAAAAGCCTGTTAAAACTGTGCCGTCGGAATTATATTTCTCGGTAAGCTCTGAAAGAGTTTTTACATTGCTTTCAGAGGGTGAAGCCCACACGTTGTAGATTGCATCAAGCAAATCGCAACACATCGAAAACTTCTTTACCCATTTTGTCATTTCCTTAAACAACGGTACAGTTGTATCTGAAATCATTTCAAGACATTCTCTCATATTGCCGTTATAATCCTTAAATTCTCTTAAAGCCTCTTCCCTTTTACCCGTAGTATTAAGGAAGTTAATATAGCTTAATTTTTCGCTCATATAAGCAGAGCTATATTTTGAAAGGCAGGAAACGCCTAAATGGTCGGCAAAATATTTGAATAACTCTGCCTTGTCTCCTAAAATCTCTTTATGGGCATTTTTAAGTGATTCATCGGGGTTATATTCAATAGGATTCCAAAGATAATCTGCAATTGTTAGAAGCGGAATTTTAGAGCATTCTGCGTACTCCATTACGTTTGAGATAAGACCCTCGCAGGCTTTATAAAGCTCTTTATCTCTGCCAATAATTGCCCCGAGGTGCATCTCCTGAAACATTTCGCAATCATTAACGGGAAAATTGTCCCAAAATAACGGCTTATGGTCGGTAGAACGCAAAAGCTCGTTACTCTCTCTTACTGTAAGAACTCTTGAACAGATTTCTTCACCCGTCCAAAACATATTCACACTTGAGGGAATACCCTTGCCGAATTTTGAAATATAATAACCGTTTTCATCACCGCTGTATTGAGTGGGGCAAACGGTAAGAGAAATTGAACTGTCAATTTCTTTTAATGCGTTATAGGTTTTATTTACTAAAGCTATATGAGCGTCAACAATACTGTCATAAGCCTCTTTATCGTCCTCATACTGAAAATCCCAAGGAATATCGTCAAGCAAAAGACCGAAGTTTTTAACACCTATAGCGTAAATGCTTTTTATTTTATTTATAAGCAAGCTGAAATCTTCATCAGAGGTATAATGATAAGTAAGGCCGGGGCCAATTGTCCAATGAAAATCAAGCTCGTTTTCTTTTGCATAAAGGAAAAGATTTTTTAAATCGTTGATTTCTTTTTCGGGGTATAATTCACGCCATTTTTCACGGTGGTAAATATCATCTTTTGGGCCGTAATAAAATGAATTCATACCGTATTTTGACATCAATGCCATAACGGAATGACGTTTTTCATTTGACCAGGTTTTACCGTAGAAGCCCTCAATATATCCACGTTTAACAAAAAGCGGATAGTCTTCAAGCTCACCCGTTTTTAATTCATTGTTTATAATAAGCTTTCCTAAAGTATTTACCGCTCTGAAAACTCCTCTTTTGCAGGAAGCTTCAATCAAAGCCTTTTCTTTGTTAACCGTGATAAAATACTTTTCGTCTGTAAGGCGTGAAAGTTCGTTTATATATGTAGTCTTTTTGCTGTCAGTTACTTTAATTTCTACGGTATATTCACCGCCCAAAGCAACACCGTAAGAGGATAAGGCTTTCTCGGCGGTATCCTTAAAATTACCGATAATATTAACGTTTTTTATTACAACGGCTTCACCGTTTAAATTGTTTTTTTGAGGTATAGGAAAAATCACAGATGCTTTATCTCCTTTTTGTATTTTTCAACTATTTTATTATTAATTTCGTCACCGCCGTCAACGTTTGAGCTAGAGAAATGCTCGGGATAGAAGCCCTTTTGAGAGCATTTATTGACAGCCTCAACTACAATCGCATTAAGTATTAACGAGCCTATAACAGTAGACGTAGGGGCAAAATCCCCCTTTATACCGTCAACACTCACGCAGGCATCACCAACACAACCGTAATTATCAAGTACTATATCGGCAATTTCACAAAGCCGTTTACCGCTTTTATGCCTTGATTCGCCCGAATAGGTATGTTTTAGATTTGTAAGGGCTATAACAGTTACTCCTTTTTCTTTGCAAAGAAGAGCCATATCGACTATAACACCGTTTCTACCCGAATTTGAAATAATAACGATAGCGTCACCGTCTTTTATTCCATATTCTGAAAAAAGCTTGTCGGCAATCCCCTCTTCTCTTTCTGCAACGGTGCTTTCCGAGGCAGAAATATGAAGCATTAGTTTTTCGGGTAAAATGGGCTGAATATTAACAAGACCGCCTGCTCTGTAAAACAGCTCTTCTGCAAGCATATGAGAATGTCCTGTGCCGAAAAGATAAAGCTTTTTATTATTCATTAAAATATCGCAGAGAATGTCGGCGGTCTTATTTATATTTTCCGCACCCTCTGTTTTGATTTTAGTTATTATATTTTCTATATTTTCAGTGTACTCAAGAAGCTTTTCCATTACAGTTTTCTCGCCACCTTTACTGCACCCTCTGCCGCAGACAAATTAAGAAATTCAATTTTCAAATCGGGATAAACCTCTTTTATATCTTCTGTAAACACCTTGTTGAAAAATTTACTGTTTTCAAAAACCCCACCGTAAAGATAGAGCCCTGAACATTTTTTCATTTCAAGAAGCAATAAAAGAACAGTTTTTGAAAAGCCGTGCGCTTCATTTTGAATAACGGTTTTAGAAACAAAATCGTCATTATCAGCTAAAGCACCCACAATCTGTGCAAAGGAAGCTAAAACGTCTTTTGTAGTGTTTTCAGAATAAATAATATCTATTGCTTTTCTGAAATCATCAACCTTAAAAAACTTTTTTGCTTCTTCTGTAAGCGGGTATGATTTATTCATATCGGTTATAATGCAACAGCCTCTTAAAGCGTTTGCAGCAATTGAGTATGCAGAGCCCTCATCACCGATTATATGACCCCAGCCACCTTTTACTTTTATTTCACCGTTTTGGTTTTTACCTATCGCCATAGAGCCTGTACCGCAAATGGCAACGCAAGGCATTTCACCGTCACAAGCATTAAGAGCAACGAATGCATCGCTGTTCATACCGATTTTTTTAGCATTTATAACGCCACCGCAAAGGTCGTTTATAACGCTTTCCTCTGCCTCGTTATCCAAAGCGGAGCAGCCTATAAAAGCACCGTCAAACTCAATTTGACCTAAAGTTCTGTAAATTTCATCAATAACAAAACGAAGGTTTTCTTTTGCAGTACTCATACCAACAGAATAAAAGTTTATTGTTTTACCCGTTGACTTAAGTAAAATATTACCTTTTTCGTCAGATACGACTGCGGTAGTTTTAGTGCCGCCGCCATCAATACCAAGATAATATTTCATAAGAAAACCTCCGCGAAAATTATTTTATTTCAAGTTCCTTTGCCATTTCAACAAAGCCTTTCATAACAGAAGAGCCCGTAAGGCAACCGAGAGAAACAAGCTCATGATAATGATTCATAGGATCTCCCATAGTATAATCGTTATCAGGAACTATGTAGCCGATAGCATCGTTTGCAAGACCGAAAGCAATCGTATCTTCGCCGAAGATATCTCTTACTGACGGTAAACCGAAATCGGTATGAGTAATTGAGCCGTCGGCATAAAGAGAAGCTCCGCCTTTGAGAAGGTCGCAACAGAATTCACCAGGCACCATGGCAACCTTTAACTCTTTACCGAACTCGATATAACCTATTTCGGAATAAATAGCGTATTTGCCTTTACCCTCGGTAAGAACTTTAAAGTTTGCGAGCTTAAGCTTACCTGCCGCCGCCATAAGAGGATTCATAATAGGAATTTTAACCTCTTTTATTCTTATATTAAGAAGAGGCTTAACCTTTTTCTCTTCAACGGGCTCCCAGCCTTCACACCAGAGAGTATATTTACCGCCGTTACGCTTTGCAAGCTCTGTATCTGTTGCAATTTCGGCTTCATCATAAAGGAGCTTATCCTTTTTTATTTCGTCAAGAGTTTTTGTAAGAGATAGTGCAATTCTTCCTATTTCTCTACCGAAACGGATTGATTCTTCGTAACGGTGATTGAATTTCAAATCGTCGTTAGACTTGCCTCTTGCCATATAAATTGCACAAATAGCACCGTTAAAGAACATTAAGTTATAGCCTGCTTTACTAACGGTTTCACCTAAATAGTAAACGTAGTCACCGCTAAGGCGTCTGCCCGAACCGGGCTCATCTTTAACGGGGAAGCCTGCAACGTCAGGGTGTGCAGGAAGATTTATGATCATTGTAGGCGTTTTACTTTTATCATCGGGAGTAAATATAAGCCTTGTAATATCGGTAACGATACTCGGTGCAGAGGGTCTGTTTCTGTTTGAAAAATAATCCTCTGTAATATCCTTTTGAGCAATTGTTAATTCGCCCTCGCACATATCCTGCACGGCTTTAATAAGCGTATCGCTTACGCCCTCGCACAAGAATCTCATATACTGCTCATCGGCACCTCTTTCAAGAGCACCGTTGCCTTTTTTCTTTCTTTTGAAATTCCTTAAAAGTTTGCCCGGAAAATCGGTCCAAATACCCTCAGTATCAACACAAGAATGAGTATGAGTTGAAAAAACGTTTACAGATGCAATTTTTTTATCGGGGTAAAGCTCTTCAAATTTCTCTTTAAATTTCTTTCTGATTACTCTTATATCACCGTTTGTTGTACCTATACAGTCAATAGTACAAAAAACAGAAACACCTCTGCCCGAGCCGTCATCAAGGGCAATTGCTCTACCCTTCATAGCGTCTACAACCTCTTCAATAAGGTTTTTAAAGCCATTGTCAGGGCTTATATAACCACCCATATAATAGCTACGGTTTGCATAATCGAGAGGAGTAAGGTTAATGTTTGCATAGCCTAAGCTCCACTTTCCGTTTTTAGACGGATTTTTGAGAAATTTCTTTGTACCCTCGAAGAAATTTTCGGGCACATAAGCCTCTACGGGAGTATAATCACTACCGTCTTTTACAGCATTTGAAAAGCCTTGTAAAATCCCGTGAATAACTTTATCGGTAAGATTTATTCTTTTTTCAACGTCCATAATTCCACCTCAAGAAAAAAGTTTTTAAATAATATTTTATTTAACTCTCTTCATAATATCTGCAACGTTTTCTGCAATCGTTTCATTTGTAAGATAGCCTAAAGAGTTTGTTTCGTGGTAATGACGTCTGTCGAAAACGTCCTTACCCTGCTCAATATAGGGTTGTGTTTTATGAAGAATAAAATCGTTAGGTGTTACACAGTAGCCCGTCATATCGTTAGTAACGCAATAAACGAGAAGGTCTTTATCTCCCACAATATCAATAATGGGTGTGGGATTAATATCTGTACCCTTACCGGTTGCTGAATGCTCTGCATCGGCAGCACCGCCGTATATAACCTCGGGGAATGGTTCACCGGGTAAAAGAAGAATCTGTTGAGTACCAAGCTTTATGTAAGCCATTTCTGTCTGAAGAGCAAGACCCAAATCACCCTTTTCGCAGGGATAACGCTGTGATGAACAAGCCTTGATAGTTGCCATTAATGCAAGAAGACCGTTATCAACCGGTGAATAATACTTCTGCTGAAGAACAGTAATTTCAACGGGCATTTCTTTATCATTATCAATACCGAGAGCGGCTTTACCTAATGTTTCACCCTCAATACGAGTTCTTTCGGGTTTATCCTCACAAAAATCACCGGGGTCAACCGCACCGATTGCACCAACACCGTAAAGAACGTTAGTTTTCTTTTCATCGTTGATTGTTTTTCTGAGCCAATAGGGATAGTCGGCGCTACATTCTCTGTTACCGCCACCTAAAGTATTGGGATGAGCTTCGTAATTTAAGAACCAGGTTTCTGTTGAGCCGTCATTGGGCACGAAACGGGTTCTTGTAAGAACGTCATGCATAGCATTAGGCTCTCGCTTACAGAATTGTGCTTCAGGCACGCTTACTGTTCCTATGTAGAGCTTACCTGCAGTTCTGTTTTTATAAGCCTCACGGGCAACCTCTTCAAGTGATTTAAGAAGAAGAGCCATATACTCTTCATCCTTACCGCTTTGAAGCTTGTAAAGCTGACCCCAATAGCCAACTGTATCAAAGCCTGCATGAGTATGAGTACAGGAAACGAAAACGCCCGCACATTTGCTTTCAGCGATTAAATCTTTAAGACGTTCTCTTACGATATTTAATTCAAAGTTTGTAAGACCGATAATATCGGCACTGATGTGAATATAACCACCGTTATCATCAGCACCAATCCACATAGCACTAACTGTAATAGGGTCGTGAATTTTTTCGATAACATTTCCCATACCGTGACCGGCAATCCAATATTTTTTTGCAGTAATGTCTTTAGGCATTACCTCTCTGACAGCATAGCCGCAAACATAGCTGTCGCCTTTAATAACGGTAGGCATTTCGCGAGGAAGCTCAGGAGCCTTGCCCATTTTCTTTGTTAATTTTTTTGAACTTATTTTACCAATGCTTCTTACAGCCTTAGCAGCAAATTCATTAATACCCATAATAAACACCTCTTATATTTTAAGATATAATTATACATATATATTCTACTAAAAATCACACAACAAAGTCAATGAAATAACTGACTAAATAATGCTAAATAAATTGTATAAAAACACAAGAAACCAAGGTGTGAAATACCTTGGTTTCTTTTATGAAAACAATTCAATTAATAATTTTCTTTTCTAACTTCAAAATAACTCTGGGGATGAGCACATACAGGGCAAATCTCAGGCGCTTTTTTACCCATTACAAGATGACCGCAGTTACGGCATTCCCACATTGTTTCTTCAGCTTTCTCAAAAACCTTCTGCATTTCAACGTTGTTAAGAAGAGCTCTGTAACGTTCTTCGTGAGTTTTTTCGATAGCAGCAACCATTCTGAATTTTCTTGCGATTTCAGTAAAGCCTTCTGCTTCTGCTTCATCAGCAAAGGTTGAATACATATCAGTCCATTCGTAGTTTTCACCTTCAGCGGCACTGAGAAGATTTTCTGCAGTTGTGCCGATACCCTTAAGCTCTTTAAACCACATTTTTGCATGTTCTTTTTCGTTGTTTGCAGTCTGCTCAAAAATAGCAGCAATCTGCTGATATCCTTCTTTCTTTGCTACTGATGCAAAGTAAGTATATTTGTTTCTTGCTTCACTTTCGCCTGAAAATGCCGCACGAAGATTTTGTTCTGTTTTTGAACCTTTAAGTTCCATTAAAATCATCCTTTCGTTTTATTATAATATATTCCCATAACGGAAACTATTTATACTATAAAATAAAAAAACACAAATGTCAAACATTTATCAAACTTTTTAAATAACTGAACATAAGTTTTTTGTTGACTTGTTTCTTGTAATATGGTAGAATTTTTTCAAATATTTATTTAAGGAGATTTTGTTATGGCAAAATTAAAAGACATCGACAAGGCTGCCGAATCTAAAGGCTCAATCCTTGTTACTATCTGGCAGTTTGTTAAGTTTATCGTTGTTAGTCTTCTTGCAATGATAGTTCAGTTTGTTCTTCTTAACACTCTTCAGCTTATCCCCGCAATTCAGGAGCTTTACACAGAGCCTTTCAGCTGGTGGGTTTTCGTTTACCCCGTTGCAGTTGGCGGTTTAGGTTACTTTATAGTTAGTAACGTTGCCAACGTTATTGCTCAGATTGTTGCTTTCTTTGTTAACAAAGAAAAGACCTTTAATTCAGGTGCTAACGTAGCTGTTGCTCTTCCTATTTACATAGCTTTCACTATCGGTCTTATCCTCTTCTCAGCCTGGCTTAACCCCACTCTTAAAGAGGTATTCGTTGGTTTCAGCTGGTGTGACGAGGTTCTTGCTAAGA
Organism: Acutalibacteraceae bacterium; assembly: GCA_045605825.1. GTDB lineage: Bacteria > Bacillota > Clostridia > Oscillospirales > Acutalibacteraceae > DTU089. Next base: position 13,571 of record JAZUQS010000016.1, on the reverse strand, counting down.
ACATTGCTACTATGATTTGCTCAGCAGTTCAGTTCTTCCTTTACTTCCCTGTTGACAAAATCCTCTTCCACAAGAAAAAAGAAGAGAAATAATTCAATTAAACAAAAATGACCTTGGAAATTCAATTGAGATTCCAAGGTCTTATTTTTTATCGATAATTAATTTTAAAAGTTTTGACCGTTCCAGCCCCACTTATCGTATTCACGGTATTTAACGTAAATTCTGTCGGGTGAAATTTCAAGCTCACGGTTAAGAATATCACAAACAACCGCAGTCATTTTTTCAGCATATTCGTTTGTAGTTGTACCTAAAAGCTCAACGTCAACAATAGCACTGTCGCTTGAAGCGTCGCCCTTAAACCAAAGTCTTGCTCCGTCGTCAATACCCACCATCAACCAAGCTTCTGTTTTACCGGGGAAGGTTTCGATAGCTTTACCGAAAGCGGTTTTTATTGCTTCGCATTTTTCATCTGATACTTTTTTAGTTGTTTTTAAATTAATATAAGGCACAGGAAAGCCTCCTTTATTTTTATTATTTATATTCTATCATAAGAGAAACATATTTAAAAGATTTATTTGAATTTTTCAGAAAGTTTTATCGCATTATAGGTAAACACCGCACAGCCTATGGGTAACACAGCTTCATCGAATTCCACCTTCGGATGATGCTGAGGGTAAATATACCCCTCTTCAGAATTCCCCGCCGCTAAAGCAACCATAACTGATGGGACTTGGTGGCTGATATACGAAAAATCTTCACTGCCGCCACTTTTGTTAGTTCTTGTCCCGAATGAGTTTGTATTTAAGACTGCAGTTTCGTCGAATAATTCTTTTGTATTATTTTCAATGATTCCAGATAAGCCTTTATCGTTTATAAGCGTAGGGCAACCTGCACCAAAGGCTACATCAGCTTTGCCTCTGAAGGTTTCGGCAACACCGTTGCATATTTCAATTAACCGTTTTTTTATTTTCTCTCTAACGTTATCATCGTAAGCTCTCATTGTGCCCTCTAAAACTGCGGTATCGGCTATAACATTTCCTGCCGTCCCCGCTTTAAGACAGCCTACCGTCAACAAAGCCTCATCAGAAAGACCTAATTCACGGGCAGAGATTTCCTGAAGTGCAATAACGGTATGAGATGCAATATTTATGGCGTCAACGCCTTGCTGCGGCGTTGAGCCGTGACATCCCTTACCTTGAATATTTATTGTAAAATAATCTGCCGCAGGTGCCCCTACCCCACCGCTTGAAACGATAACTGTACCCGTTTTTAAAGGTAGTCCTGTCATAACGTGAAGCATAATTGCACCTTTAATATTACCGCCCTCAAGTAAACCGTTTTCGAGCATATTTTTGGCCCCCGACAAAACTTCTTCTGCAGGCTGAAACATCAGTTTAACACCGCTTTGCAACTCGTTTTCGTGTTTTTTTAAAAGCTTTGCCGACCCTATAAGCATCGCAGTATGCATATCGTGACCGCAAGCGTGCATATTACCCGTATTACATACAAACTCGTAGTCTGTTTCTTCTTTAATCGGTAAAGCATCCATATCTGCCCTTAAAAGCACTGTGACGTTATTTTTATTACCGATAACCGTAATAAGACCGTTTTTACCGCAAGGTTCTACCTCACAACCGAATTCCTGCAATTTAGATTTTACAAATTCAACAGTTTTAGAAAGCTCAAAACCGACCTCGGCGTTTTTGTGAAGATAACGGCGGTATTCTATAATTTCGTTTTCAATCTCTTTTACTTCATTTAATAAATCATTATTCATTTTTTCACCTAAAAATCTACTGTAAAAGCATCCATCACAAGATGGATGCTCTGCTCAAATTTATAAAAATCTTCTTATATCAATTGCTAATTTTTCTTCAAGGTCGATAAGCTTTTTAGTAATCTCTTTTGATTTTTCGTCGGCTGCTTCATATTTATTAAGATACATATTTAACGATTTAACGCCCATATTACACCCATCGGTAATCAAATCGGCAATCGTGCCATCAGATTCATTTACAATAAGCTTCATATTCGTTTTAAGCCACGACATACTTTTTGCAATAGGGTTGGGTTCTTTCCCCTCATCTTTAAACTTATCAAGCTCCTGTTGAATTTCAGAATCAAGTTCATTGTGCTTTTGCTTTGAATCAACAAGAAAATTTTTCAAATCGGGTGAATATACGTATTTTAAAACGTCATCAATAGAAGAAACACCCATTTTAACACCTGCATCACATTCACGAAGTAATTTTATTGTATCTTGTTCAATCATAATATCATCCTTTCATAGAATATTTTTACCAGATATCGTGAATATATTAAATCACCGCAGAAAAAATCTGCGGTGATTTAGCGTTATATTTATTTCGTTACATCAACTGTGGTTTATCGAAACGCAGACGCGTTTCGCAAAAGTCGTTTTTTGCTTTTAGCAAAATTGTTTTTATAAACACAATTTGCATTACATTCATTGAAAGGATTATAGTCAAGTCTGACAAGTAACACTTTTTATCGATTATAACCTTATCAAGTAACGTCATTTATGTTCATCTTTCAAAAAACATATTAAGAATTACGTTGTTTTTTCAAAACAACACATAAAAGACCTTTTATTAAATCGATATAAAAAACTGTATTCAACACCAAAACGATTAAGCCTACAACAACTGCAACCTTCACAGCCATAATTATCCATGATAAATACGAGATATCACCCATTTGAATACTAGTGGCAAGGTATATAGATAAACCTATCGCAACAACATCGATAACTATATGTTTTACAAAAAGCTTTACAGGACGTTTCATTATGTTTTTTCGTAAATACAATACAAGATAAACGGTTCTGTAAGCCATTGCAAACAACGTGCCTATAGCTACACCAACAAGGCCAAAAGAAAACACAAGGGAAACCGACACAACAATATTTATTACTGCTTCTATTATTGCACTGCTTTGCGTTTGTTTATAATGACCTGCAACAAAAATCATTGCATTGTACGGAAGCCTTAAGCAAAAAAACATTTGAGCCAATGAAATTAAAATACCGAATACAGGAAATACGTATTCAGCGTCGTTAACACCAATTGTATATACTTGAACAAACGGTACGATTAAGATAGCTGTGCAGGTATACAAGAAAACTACTACTATATGCATTAACCATTCATAGTAATTAAAGGTCCTGTTCAACGCTTCAACTTCGCCTTTTGCATACATATTACCTAACAACGATTGTACACCTGAAATTGCAGATTGAATAACACCTTTTATTCCGCTGACAACTAAAAAATAAACGTTATAGACCGAGACGCTTGAAATCGTAGAAAATAAAGTCAAGACCACCGTTGGAGTATTCTCTAAAACAACATAAGCTATATGTTGTGCAATACCGTTCCACTTTTGTTTAATCGGCTCTTCAACAACAGATATTTTTTTATCAATTTTATAATGCTTTTTCACGTATAAAATAAGAAGCAATGGTTGAAGAAGCATTACTACTGAGGTGCACAATTTTAAAACCTGAATTGAACCGCCAGAGATTGCTATAATTACACAAAAAATTGTGTTTAAAACTTGTGTCAAAATGCTGAATGATTGTTGTATATACCCTTTTTGGTCAGCGATAAGCAAAAGCCTGTATGACATACAAATAAAGTATTGCACAAACGTACTTATTGATATTGCTACTATCAACGTTGCGGTATACCACGAGTCAAAAGACGTATCTACTATATTCGGATACACAAACAACAAAACAATTATGTATATCGAAAGAATTATTGCAATTTTTCTAAAAAATCGTTTAGCAGATTTGATAACACAACTAATTCTTTGGTTATCACCTTCCGACAGTGGCTTATACAAGGATGATTGCACTACAACACCCATACCACATTCGGCTAATGAAATAAATGACAAGAAATGAGTAATTGATGATACTAAACCGTTTACCTCTGTTCCGTAATAATTAAGAATCAATTTAGGTACAATAAAGCCGCAAACAAGCGTCACCAATTGGCTCAACAAACCAACCACCGTATTCATTTTTAGTTGTTTGGCTCTATTCATCAGTTCCTGCCCACCTTATTAACAACACTTTTCATTCAACTAAATCGGATATTTCCCATAAGTCGCCAAGCATTTTATCGTATTCAGAAGGAAAAATTCTATCAAATCCACCGCCGTTAGTAAAAGTCATTTCACCGAAATAAATTTTACCGTTAACGTTATATAAATCAACCCTAACGTGAGGGAAGCCTTCGGATAAAATCTTTGCTATTTCAACCATCTTTTCAAAATTTTCAGGTTTTTCGATAGGCTTTTCGTAATGAGAGTATAATTCCTGATTCCATGGTTGGAGCTCCCACTCCAAATTATAAACGTTTCTTGTGTGATTAGAATATCTACCCATATCAACCCAACAAAAATAAGGTTGTCCTCCGAAACACAAAAACTTATAATCCTGTAACTCACCAAGATCAGTTTCAATGTATTTTTCGGCAATTATTTTAGGTTCAATAGTAGCGTAATGCAATTCGAAGGATTTGTATCCAAAATCTGTATCAAGCCAATCTTTAAATTTTCGTCTTGTATTTTTTATATCTAAAGATTTTTTGTCTTTTACTATTACATTTGTTCCGCTTCCGTGATTAGTCTTTAAAACAAATCTATCAGGAAGAGTTGAGAAATCAATATCTTCAAATTTATCCCACACACCGAGCAAATCGATTAAATACTCTTCACCGATTTTTTCTGCTACCCATTTTCTGACTTTATATTTATCGGTTAACTCGCTTTTTAGCGTATTGTCACTATACAGTTTTGACCACTGCATTTTTTCAGTATAGGTAACAATATTATTCCAATCAATATCTCTACCGATTCGTTGTTTATATTGTTTTGATATTTCCTCTTTATATTTAGCAGGGTTGAGTTTTTTTCTCCTATTAATTTTCAAAATCCATAAGCGTCTTTGAATATGAAGATAAAACTCATATAATGCGGGTAATTGTGTTTTTAACTTATTCTTTATCATTTTTACTCCTATCAATTTCGGGAGATTTTTTTGTTTTTCTTACACTCAACAGCAAACCTATTAAAATCCACAGTTCAATGTTAACAAAAAACGATTCACCCAAGCCAAGCACCAAGACTCCGATAAACAGGAAACCAATCATAAGGTTTGTATTTTCTTTTTTGATGTGATTATAACCGTTTCGAAATGCAAAAATTAAAATCAATACAAATGGTATCAGACCAAAAAAACCTAACTCTCCCCAAGCTTCAAAAACAGTGTTATGAGTATGTTTATAATCCTGATTTATTAATGAAGCCAGCATTTGTTCTGAGCAAAAATGACCTGGGCCATAACCAAACCACTTATAATCCCTAAATATTACTCGTGACAATACTTCCCATATAACCGTTCTGTTTGAGCCGCCGGTGCTTATCAAATCAACATAATCGTACCGAGATAAATCAATTCCTATTCGGGTCAATAGAATTCCACCGAACAAAACCAAAGCAGATGATATAAGCAACAACTTAAAACCACCTGAAATCGTTTTTCCGCGATGTTTTTTTGCTATCATAAAAACAATAACAGCAAGTATAATAAGCGCCATTAAAGCATTACGCGAACCGGAAAGCATAAGAAGAACAAGCGAAAGAATCCAAATAAACTTATAAACCAAATTACCTTTATAAAACATAATTTTTATAACGATTATCATACTTAAAACAGCTACTGAAGCCCCAAACGTGTTATGATTGATATCTTCAGAAACACTATATCCGTAACCGTCATAATGACCGCCTATTAAAAGCAACACTACATAAGCAATGATTTGAAGGCTTGTTATTCTTGGTAAAAATGAGGTAACTGTTTGCCAATTTAACTTCACGGTTACTGAAACTAAAAATGCTACAACAATATTATAAAGCATAGCAAACATACCCATAGAGTATGCGTATTTAGAATAAAGATAAGATACAATGACCGCCGATACAACCCACACCAAACACAGTACCGACTTTACCTGTAATGAATTTTTAGGAAGCAAAAACATTCGCAACAGCATAATCATTGCAAGAATGGTATATAAAGACCAAATGCCTTCATCGCCACCCAGGAAGAAGTAGGACATCGTAGATAATATGAAACATATACAAAGAAATTTATCAAGGAAGAAAACAAATGGTATTGCACAAATAAAATATATCGCAAAAACAATAATATTAGCTTCGTCAAAAATCATTGTAAATGCATATACCATAAACAAATAAAACAGCGACCATAAATCAATAAATAAATTACTGAGCAAAGGTTGAGATTGGTTGTTTTTATTTATCAATTGTTTTTCCTCCTTTCTTCTTTATCAGTATCCTATACTGTGATCATTCTAAATAATCTTAATTATTGGTTTAGTTGTAAATATTTCAAAGCCATTTTATAATCTGTCATATTCTTTGCGGTGTCATACGCAGAATATATTATCTCTCTCTTTTTTGGGATTTCCATATCCGATATTTTATTAAAACACTCTGTCAACTCTTCAATATTTCCCGGATTAACTAAAAACCCGTTTTTATTATTTGCAATTACACCATCAATACCTTCGTTTTTACTACCAATTGTAAGACACCCCTGAGCCATAGCCTCAAGATAAACAAGACCAAAGGTTTCAGGACTGCTAACCATAACAAAAACATCGGCATCTCTCATATTTTCAATAGTAGCTTCCCTACTCTGTCGACCTTTAAAAATAATCTTTGAGTTCTTTTCAGCTAACGCCATTAATTTGTTTTTTTCGGGTCCGTCACCAATAATATCTAACTGATAGTCGAATTCAACTTCAGTTAAAGCTTTAATAATAACATCAACATTTTTAAGCTTAATAAGATTACCTGCATAAACTATTCTCAGACATTTCGATAGACGTGATGCTTTTTGATTTACACAGTCAACCTGAGCTACCAACGACTCATCTATACCGGATAAAACTAACTGAACTTTTCGTGAAAGCAATCTTGACGTTATTTCACATATATTTTGATTTCGACCACCAACATTTTTATATAAACTTATCTCATTTTGCGAAGCTACATCATTACTTAAAATTCTCATATCGCAATTATGCAAAACAGCCATTGTCGGACAGTCAAATCCCGATAAAAAATCTATCCCTTTGAAAGAACAAGGAAAGTGAACAAAGACTTTATCCGGTACAAAAGATTTTTTCAAAAAATCCTTTATACGTTGTTCCGCATTTTTTGCTTGAAAAGGAAGCAAGTAATTAATTTTCGGTACAAGCATCTGGTAATCTAACAAATGAACGTTAATACCCTCAAATACATAATCAGCTTCGTAGCCTAAACATTTTTTTAAATTGGTAAAACTAATGATTTTCTTTACGGTATTCATATGTAAATACACAACTTGTACATTATGCCCCATACTTTTCCACTGTTTAGCGAAGTAATGCACAACCTTTGTATCATTTGGAATACCATATTCTGCAGGGGCAGGATATATTGCAGAAAAAATCATAATATTCATAACATAAAATCCTTTTTATCTTGAAGAGATTTCTTTGATTTTTCTCATTGATTTTTTATATGCCAACCTTAACGCTTTAGATGATGTAAAGATAGCCAAAGAATACTTGATGCCCTTCAAAATATTTTTATTTTTAAAGAAAACGTAGCCAACTTCAAATTTATGCATACATTGAATACATTTTTGTTCACTTTTAGTAAGTTGTGAAATAACAGGTGAAACAGAAGCAAAGAATTTTCTCTTATGCTCCAAAAGCTTTTCGCCATCCGGCCTGTTTTGCTCATCGCTAACATCAATATTAAGTAAATACTCAGGAACCAGCTTTAATTTAAACAAAAACGTAAAATCAACTACTAATTGAAAATCCTGATGCCTTAAAAGATTTTCATCAAAATATCCCGCCTCGTCTAAAGCGGTGTGTCTAAGCAATAAAGAGCAGGTTGTAACATCGGTAATAAGATTTAAAACATCTCTATATACGTTTCCATCTTCGTAATCCAAAGATTTTCCTATAACTTTTCCATCAGAATTAACGAAGTTGTATTTACAGGAAACTCCGCCCCATTCATCCGATAAATGACTTAAAACATCAACCTGAATTTTTAGTTTTTCGGTTTCCCACCAGTCATCATCATCAAGAAATGATATAAACTCCCCTTTTGCTTGTTTGATTCCCTCATTCCTTGCTACAGCACCATTAACATGTTTTTTTTGCTCTATTAATCTAAATCTTTTATCTCTCTCATATTCTTTAACTTTTTCCAAAAGAGCTTGAGAATACTCATCACCGGGAATATTATCGTTAACTAACAATAATTCTATATTTTCGTAACTTTGGTTAAGAACGCTTTTAATCGCTCTATCCAACATATCACTCCGTCTATATGTTGGAATAATAACGCTAACAAGACCTTTAATATATTCAGCCACTACTACTTCCTCGCAAACTTTCTGAACACCCACCCACGTAACGATTGGGGTAAGCATCTTTGTACAATCAATCTTTTGGCAATATTAGTCATATACGTCGAATATCCGATCAAATCTTGTTCGAACATATATTTTTGTAAAAATTTTTCACTTTTAAAATATTGTTTACCGCCTCGCCTTGCATACATATCAGCACCGGTCCTTACATTAACGAGTACCGTTCCTGTATTTGCGAATTTAGCACCGCAAAGCTGCATTCTGATCCATAAATAATAATCTTCATTCCAAAACAAATCCAAATACCCACCGGCTTTTTCAACCGCACTTTTTTTATACATAACCGTTACATGATTAAAAGCACAGCGATATTTCATATAATTCTTAATTTCAGAATCTTCTTTAGGAACTTTTCTATATGCAACTATATTCTCTTCAACACCAATGAATTCGGATATATCACCGCCGATTATATCTAAATCGGGATATTGTTCAAACATTTTCAGTTGTTCTTCAAATCGTGTGGATACCGCAACATCATCACTATCCATACGGGCAATCAGTTCATTACTACAATTTTCAACAGCTATTTTCAGTGCATTACCAAGCCCGCCGTTTTGAGATAACCTGATTATTTTAAAAATATTATATTTATTCTCATATTTTTCAATAACGTTATTCAAAGCGTCGTTTATAAAACCATCAACAACCAAAACAATTTCACTTGGTTTTACCGTCTGTAAATCAGTAATACTTTCCAAAGCACGATCAAAATATTCAGCTGTATCGTTTTTATAAACAGAAATAGCGACAGAAAAATTATTATGAAACATTTATTACACCCTCAAAATTTCCTCAGCTTCAGCCTGTTTTGCATCATAGGTTGCTTGATCTATTTTACCCTCCATAAGTAGCCAGTCACCAAAATCTATATCAGACACCGTACCTTCTCTGACTGTATCGCTTCTTTCAAAAACCTTTACTACGGTGCGAAAAATAATCTTCATATCACCAATAAAGGTAATACCGTTATCAATATACATAAGATCATATTCAATTTTCTGTTCCCATGTTATATTGTTTCGCCCGTTGACCTGTGCAAGACCTGTTAACCCAGCACGAACGTTATGTCGTCTTCTTTGTTCTTCCGTCATAAATGTACAATCTCTTACTAAAAAAGGTCTTGGACCACAAATTGCAAGATGTCCTAACAGAATATTAATCAATTCCGGAAGTTCATCAAGTGACGTGTTTCTTAACCATATTCCATATTTATTAAGGCGATCTTTATCAGGAAGAAGATTGCCGTTTTTGTCTTTGGCATTACTCATGGTACGGAATTTAATCAATTTAAAAATTATTTCCTTACCATCCTTCCCCTTCTTCCCCGGTCTTGGTTGAAGAAAAAAGGGATTTCCCTTCATTGCAACAGCACCGATAACTATTAGAATAATAAAAAGGGGGGACAAAGCAATTAAACCTATCAAAGATAATGTAAAATCCAGTAATCTTTTAACAAATTTTGCATACATTATGTATTCACCATTAATTAATTCAATTAAAACAGCTTCTCACAATCTCAATAATCTTATCCTGCTCGTCAACAGTAATTTTATTGTCACTCGGCAAACATAAACCGCGTTCAAAAATATCTGCACCGACATCTAAACCATTGTTAACGGTGGACTCACCACTCTTATTGGGTAATTCACCTTCGCGGGTGACAAAAATGTTTTCACTATACATAGGTTGCATATGCATAGGTTTCCATATAGGTCTACCCTCAACATTGTATTTTGCAAGAGTTTCCAAAATAGCTGTAGGACAAGTTTTGCCTTTTTCGTACACATAAGATGCACGAGTATCGCTCCTTGTTTGCTTGCACATATACTCTTTATCAATAATAATAGCAGAAAGCCAATAGTTTGGTTCAGTACCTACAACTATAGGATTCATTTGCACCGGTAAATCTTTAAAGCCTTCTTTATAACGTTCATAAATTGCCTTTTTTTGTGCAATATGCTCTTCCAAATAAGGATATTGACCGCGTACAATGCCCGCAATCACATTGCTTATGCGATAGTTGTAACCGACATCAACATGCTGATACCAAGGTGCATCTTCTCTCGACTGCGTTGCCCACTTGCGAACTTTATTCGCAACCTCAATATCGTTAGTCAAAAGGCAGCCACCGGAAGAGCCGGTAATAATCTTGTTACCATTGTAACTAATTGCAGAATAATCACCAAAAGAACCGCATTGCTTACCGTCAATTGTTGCACCCAAAGCTTCGGCTGCATCTTCAATCAAAATTGCTCCGTGACGTTCACAAATCTCTTTTATTAAATCCATTCTTCCGGGGAAACCGTACAATTCAACAGATACTACCAATTTCACATCAGGATATGCTTCAAAGGCCTTTTCAAGTGCTACCGGATCCATATTCCATGACTGATATTCAGTATCAATAAAGACAGGTATACCACCTTCATATACAACTGAATTCAATGGAGCTGCAAAGGTTATATCAGAACAAAAAACACGTTTACCTTCCAAAGCACCGTGGCTTACGGCAGGTTTTCCATATAACTTTTCACCGGCATGTTTTACAGCAAGATGAAGAGCAGATGTACAGTTAGAAAGAACTACTGCATATTTCATTCCAGCCTTTTCAGCAGCAATTCGCTCAACTTCATCAATATTCTCGCCTACTGTACTCATCCAGTTGGTATCATAAGCTAACCGGATATATTCCATTTCCTCACCATGCATAGTTGGCGTAGCAAGCCATATTTTTTTCTCAAATTTTTCCATTAGCCATATCATCCCTGTTGTAAATTGATTTTGCAAAAATTCTCGGGTTCAAATCCCTTATTTTTTAAGGGGAGTAAACTTACCCAAAAAGTTTACCATAACAGTAAGTTGGCCCGCCCAGAGGGATTTGAACCCCCGTTCTTCAGAATCGGAATCTGCTGCGTTATCCAACTGCGCCATGGGCGGATATATTTGCCCATAGTATACGAGCATACTTTGTAATTATATACTATTATATAGTTTTTTTCAAGATTTAGTTTAATAAAAAACATTGTTATTTTACACAAAAAAACGACCTTGTTTTTCAACAAGGTCGTTTGTGTATATATTTCTGATATAAAAATATTACGGCTTTTTAATCTTGTTAAGCTGAGCGTTGATGCCTAAAAGCTGTTCTTTTGAGAACTTAATGTTTGCGGCACCCATAAGACTTGTAAGACGAAGCACTGTAAAGCTACCCATCATCTGCATCATCATACCGCCCATCTGTTCGCTATCAACCTGAGTATTGCCGAGGCCTTTCATCATCTGACCTGCTAAGCCCTTGAAGAAAGCTGCACCCTCTTGAGTTTGAACGATATCAGAAAGTCTATCGTTTAATGAAAAATAGCCGTCAACCTCAGTAATATCAAACCAGTTAAGAACCGCTCCCTTTTCACGTAAACGGTAATCGGGGTTAAATTCCTCAACCTTGCGGATAAATGATGAATCTTTATATTCACCTGCTACGGCAACAAGCTCTGTTTCACCGCAATTGGGAACGTCGAAATAGAAGAAATGCTCCGGACTTGCTTTTTTACCAAGGCTCTTACCATTTGCGAAAAGCTCAACCTCGGGAAGATTTGAATAAACTGTAACCTTTGTTACGTCCTCTACTCTGTCAACGTATCTCTTACCGCAGATATGAACGAATTTCTCATCAGAAAGCCAAGCTTTATAAGCATAGAAGGAGTCCTTTTTATACTTACGGTCAAAAGTAACAAGACCTTTGTGATTCTGACCGTTTTCGCCACCTTCGTTACGGCTGTCAGCACCGAAATCAAACATATTCCATACGTGAGTTGCCCACATATATTTTCTTGAGAATAACTGCTTGATAAGCTCCTCGTGATAATACGCCTGATATTCCTCTGTGTAGTCGCCCTGCTGAGGATTTGAAGTGTGCCAATTAAGAGCTTCGCAACCGTATTCGCTACAGCCTATCGGGATATTGGGATATTTTGCGTGGAAATTGTCAAACCAAGGACCGTTCATTGAGGTTTCGCCGCCGTACCAACCGAAGTAATGGTTGTATGAAACAGCATCAGGAATCTGAATATAAGGACTATCTATATTGCACATTGAAAGAGCTGCAACAACTGTTTTACGTGTTTTATCCATCTCATGAACAAGATCGTTAAGAATGTTATGGTTTTCAAGAAGGTCAGGATCATCGTCGCCCTGCATTGTAATCTCGTTTGAAAGACCCCATACAACGATTGAAGGATGGTTGTAGTTTTGAATTACAAGTTCTTTCATCTGTGAAATTGTGTTATCTCTACCTGTAGGCATATGCTTTGAAATGTAAGGAATTTCAGCCCAGATTACAAGACCCTTTTCATCACACAAATCGTAGAAATATTGGTCATGCTGATAGTGAGCAAGACGGATTGTTGTAGCACCAACCTCGCAGATAAGCTCAATATCCTCCTTATGATGCTCGGGAAGAAGAGCGTTACCGAAGCCCCATCTGTCCTGATGGCGAGAAACACCGCGAAGAGGATATTCTTCACCGTTAAGAATGAAGCCGTTTTCAGGATCAATTTTAAATGTACGGCAACCGAATCTTGATGAAATATTATCAATAGCTTTGCCGTCAACAACAAGCTCAAGCTCTGCTGTATAAAGATAAGGGTCTTTTTTACCGTGCCAACGGTGAACGTTTTGGATATCAAGTGTTACCTTAGTATCTGCAGCTTCTTTTTCTGAAACAACTTTACCGTCAGCATCCTTGATAGCATATTTTATAACCTGATTTGCAACGGGATTTGTAATCCAGGTTTCAATTTCAACTTTAGCGTCCGCACCGTTGATTTCGGGTGTAATCATAAGACCGGGGCCACCGTGATAGCTAAGGTCAAAGTGAGCTTCACTTACGCAAATAATGTTAACGTCTCTATAAAGACCGCCGTAGAAGGTAAAGTCCGCCATTTGAGGATATACTTTATCATTAGCAGAGTTATCAACGGCAATAACGATAAGGTTATCAGCTTTAAGAGTGTTAGTTACG
>JAZUQS010000015.1:0-11835 GCA_045605825.1 Acutalibacteraceae bacterium | reverse complement strand
ATATTTTCAAATCTACCCTTTTTATAATAGCATTTCCTGCAAGACCTATAAATATACCCGCAATTGTACCCGTAACTGCAAGGATAATCATATAGTAACCTATCTGAGTGCTTTCCAGTAATAAAATTGCTACTGCTATCTGACCCAAATTGTGAGATACCGCCCCCGCAATACTTACGCCGACAGTTGAAAAGCTATTTATCTTTTTAAGAATTGTCATAACTAAAAGGCTTAAAACAGCCCCTGCGGTGCTATAAGCAAGAGTCATAACGTTACCGAATAAAAGAGCAACAATAAGTAATCTTACCCCCGAAACCATAGCCGCTTCTTTTACACCAAAACGGTAAAGGATAAATATTATGACTATATTAGGAAGCCCCACCTTTATACCCGGCACCGCCGCATATATAGGCGGTAAAATTGCTTCAACGTAAGCTAAAATTAAAGCGACTGATGTGATTACGCCTAAAAAAGCTATTTTTTTTGTTTTTCCTTTCATAATCACACCTCTTCCTGATTTTTTAGGATATATTTTTCGTTTATGCTACTGCATCTAGTTCATCAACGCTGTCTTTTGACTGAATTTCCACAACTATTTTATGAGGTAAACAGACAATGCTTTCGCCCGTGTTTTTTATAGGTCTGTGTGCCACACAAATTCCGTCGGGGCAATCAGCCTCTGTCATAAAAGCCTCACCGTCTTTTATAACGAGGATATTTATGTTTTCGTCCTCTTTACCCGTTACGATATCTACCGTTACGTTTTCCATTAACGGATATCTGTATTTTTCAACACCGTCTATTTTCACTACAGCAAAATCGCCTTGGGTTTTATTTAAATTCATAAGCAAAAGCCCTGCCACCGCTATTACTAAAATAACGGCGGCAAGGATAATATCATTGCGTATTTTCTTTTTGTTTTCAGTTCTTTTCATAATCAACCGATACGTCCGTTGGCGAAGTCAACTGTTTTAATGCATTTGGTGGGACAATTTTCAACACAAAGTCCGCAACCGTTACATTTATCCTGGTCAATTATTGCGAAATTATTCTCAACTGTAATTGCTTTTTCGGGGCAATTAAGCTGACACTTTTTACAACCGATACAAGCGTTTTTGCAATTCTTTCTTGCAACTGCACCCTTTTCACTGTTACTACACATAACAACTGTTTTTGCACTTTTGGGAATCATTTTAATAATACCCTTTGCACAGGTTTTTGCACATTTACCGCAACCGATACAAATACGGGGGTCAACGTGAGCAAGCGTACCGTAAACGCAAATAGCGTCAACAGGACAAGCTTCAGCACAGTCACCGCAACCGATACAACCGAAAACGCAGGTTGCAGGACCGCCGTAAAGCATTTTTGAAGAATTACAGCCGTCAAGACCGTCGTATATAGCTTTATTACTTGTAGCATCACAGTTACCGTTACAAGTAACGAATGCTACCTTAGGCTCTTCTGTTTCAACTGCAACACCGAGAATCTCAGAAAGCTGTTGAGCAACCGAGGTCGAGCCCGGTATGCAAAGGTTAGGTTCTGCCTTACCGTTTGCTACTGCCTCGGCATAACTGTCACAGCCTGCGTAACCGCAAGCACCGCAGTTAGCACCGGGAAGTGCTTCACGAACCTTTTTCACAGTTTCGTTTTCCTCAACCTTGAAAAAGTGAGATGCAACTGCAAGGAGAATACCTGCTACAACACCTATAACTGCTACAACAAGAAGAGCTGTTAAAATATCTGCTACCATTAACTTACTCCTCCTTAAGCAAATAAATTATCAACAATTCCGGCAAAGCCGAAGAAAGCAAGTGAAACAAAGGAAGCTGCTATCAAGGTTACGGGAAGACCTTTGAATGCCTTGGGAACAAGTCTTTCATCAATAAGTGAACGAACACCTGAGAAAAGAACCATAGCAAGAAGGAAACCAAGACCGCAACCTAAAGAGCTTACCATTGATTCAACGAAATTATAACCGTCTAAAATGTTATTGATTGTTACACCGAGAACTGCACAGTTTGTTGTAATAAGAGGAAGATAAACGCCTAAACTCTTATGAAGAGAAGGAATAAACTTCTTTAAAACAATTTCAATAAACTGAACGAGTGCGGCAATAACAAGAATAAACACGATATTCTGAGCGTAACCAAGGCCTAAAGTATTAAGAACGTACATCTGAATAGGCCAGGTTACTGCTGTTGCCATGAGCATAACGAATATAACCGATATACCCATACCAACCGCTTGATTAAGCTTTTTAGAAACACCTAAGAAGGGACAGATACCTAAGAATCTGCTGAGAACGTAGTTGTTAACAAGCACAGAGGACATAAGAATAACAACTAAACCTTTAAAAGTATCCATTATTCACCCTCCTTTTTAGCTGATGCACAACCGCCGTTGCAAACGCCTGCAGACGGACAACCTGCGCAAGAGAAATCCTTTTTCTTTATTGCCTTTCCCTTTGTAATAACGTTTACAAGGGCAATAAGGAAACCGTAAACCATCAAGCCACCGGGAGCTTTGATGAAAATATCAATTGTGTGAGTGCTCATAAAGGGAATTTCAATTCCTGCAAAGCTACCTGCACCGAGCACCTCACGGACAGTTGCCATAGCAACGAGAGCTAACGTAAAGCCGAGACCCATACCGATACCGTCAAGAACAGATTTACCTACAGAATTTTTACCCGCAAACATTTCTGCTCTACCGAGAATAATACAGTTAACAGTTATAAGGTCAAGATAAACGCCTAAAAGCTCATACATATCAGGAAGATATGCTTGCATAAACATTCTTACGATTGTAACGAAGCCTGCGATAATAACAATATAGCAAGGAATTCGTACTGTATCGGGAATAAATTTACGAAGAAGAGATATAACTGCATTTGAGCAAATAAGAACTGCAGCCGCAGCAAGACCCATACCGATAGCACCTATAACTGTTGTTGTAGTTGCAAGCGTAGGGCAAGTACCGAGAATAAGAACGAAAACGGGGTTTTCACGGAGCAGGCCTTTTAACATTACTGATAAATTACCGTCTTTTTTCATAATCAGGCCTCTCCTTTCAATATCTTAATTGCTTCAAATACCTTTGAAACTGCGGTTTTATAACCGTTTGTTGTAATCGTCGCACCGCTTATTGCATCAATATCGCCGTAATCAGCTTCTGTTTTACCGTTAAACTGTGAATAGAAGCTTACGTCCTCACAAGCAGAGCCTATACCGTCAGTTTCTTTCTGAGATACTGTCTGACAAGCAATAATTTTGCCGTCTTCAGTTACAGAAACTTTGATTTTAATATACTCACCTGAAGGATTATAATATTCATCACCGTTTATACCAAAGCCTGATGCTTTCAAATCGAAAACGTAATTTCCGCTTGCGGTTTTATATGCCTTTTCAATCTGCTTGGGCATCTCGTAACCTGAGATATCAATCTCCGTTATTTCAGAATTAATAATAGCGGCTACGCTACTTGAAACTGCAGCTTTAACTGTATCATCAACGACTGTCACAACGCTACCCTCTGCATCTGTACCCACGAAAGCTTCGCCAACTACGAATACGTAGCCTTTACCGTTTACTGCTTTATAAACTGCGGTAATGCTTTCATCAATAGCTTCAGCAACAAATACGCTTTCAAACTCACCCTCGCCTTCGGGTAAAGCACCGTTAAGGTTATCAGCAAGAATTTCTTCTTCAGTTCTTACGTCTACAGAGCCACCGCCAAGGATAACCGCTGTATTAAGAGCATCTTTAACTGCACCCTTATATGCTGCAGTTGTCATTGTAGCATCTGCCACGGTATCAATACCGTCAACAGTATCAACAGTTGCCCCGATAACTCTTTCACCATAGGTTTTTTCCGCCTTTAAGGTTTCATTGCCTGAAAGGTAGGTAGCACCTGTAACAGTACCGCTGCTGTCAATACCAACCATAATAACCATATCAGAGCCGTAGCCGGATGTTGTAAGCTTAACAACAACACCGCCGTTTTTCTCCGTAAAAGCTTCTGTTACGGTTGCGGGAAGCTCGTATGAAGATAAATCAACAGAGGTAAATTCTTCACCGTCAGGTAAAACTATAAGCAATGCTTCGTTTGCTGCGGCACTTGCATTTTTCTCAATAATAGGTGCGGTAATTGAGTTAGTTAAAGCAAGTAAAATTGCAATAACGGCACAAATTACGGTTAAAGCACCTACGCTTTTAATATAATTTTTCATTTCTTATCCCCTCCGAAAACCTTACGGCCTGTTAAAGCATCAATATAGGGGTTGAGAATATTCATTATAAGAATAGCGAATGAAACACCCTCGGGATAATTTCCCCAGAAACGAATGAGTATTGTAATTATACCTGCACCGACACCGTAAATAATGCTACCTTTAGGAGTTGTAGGTGAGGTTACGTAGTCAGTTGCCATAAAGAATGCACCGATAATAAGACCGCCTGAAAGCACCCAAGCAAGAGCCTTTGTAAAATCAAATCCCTCTACAATAAGAGAAATTACAAATACGGTTGCAATATAGCTTATCGGGATATGCCATGAAATAACTTTCTTTATAAGTAAGTACACGGCACCGATAAGAAGTGCCAAAGAGCAGGTTTCACCAATTGCACCGCCCACATTACCTAAAAATAAATCCATAAGGTTGGGAGTTGTGCCGTTTGCTAAATCAGCAAGAGGTGTTGCACCTGAAACTGAATCAAGATTTTTCGGGAAAGCCTGTGTTGTCATTGAACCGAAAGCAACAAGCATAAAGACTCTTGCAGTAATTGCAGGGTTTACAATGTTACAGCCAAGACCGCCGAAAACACACTTAACAACTATAATTGCGAAAACAGAAGCAACAATTACCTGCCATATCGGAATATTTGCAGGAAGATTCAATGCAAGAAGCAACCCTGTAACAATAGCACTGAAATCGTCAACAGTCTGTTTTCTTTTAAGAATAAGGTTAAAAATAAATTCTGAAGCTACGCAAGAAGCGATAGCAACTGCAACAACGAGAAGTGCTCTCAAGCCGAAGATTACACATCCTGCAATTGTTGCGGGTAAAAGAGCAATTACAACGTCAAGCATAAAGCTTCTTGTTGTCTTTTTTCCGTGAATATGAGGAGACACAGAAATATGAAGTAAATTTTCCATTATTTATTTGCCTCCTTTTCTTGCTCCAGTTTGTACTCTCTGTAAGCGATTTTTGCCATTTTATTAATTTGAACAAGTGGTCTGCTTGCAGGACAGTTGTATGCACAACAGCCACATTCCATACAAACCTCTATACCCGCTTTTTTAAGCTTAGGCATATCTCTTAAATCATATGCTCTTGAAATTGCCTCAGGGTTGATTCCCAAGGGGCAGGTATTAAGACAAGTACCGCATCTGATACAAGCAGTCTGCTTGGGAGCGTATACTTCTTTTTTATTTAATGCAAGAATTGCATTTGTCTGCTTAAGCACGGGAACGTCTGCATTAGGAACAGAAATGCCCATCATCGGACCGCCGTAAAGAATTTTTTGAGGTTCTTCTTTAAAGCCACCGCAGAAATCAAAAACGTCTTTAAGAGCTGTACCTATAGGAACGATAACGTTTTTAGGCTCCTTTACACAAGCACCGTCAACAGTTATTGTTTTTTCAACAAGAGGCATACCGGTCTTAATATACTTTGTAATGAACGCCATTGTAGTACAGTTACAAACGATACAACCAACGTCAATTGGGAGCTTGCCTGCTTTAACAGTCTTTTTTGTTGTATTGAAAATGAGAACCTTTTCACCACCCTGAGGGTATCTTGAGGGAAGCACCTTTACAACAACCTTGCTGTTTTTTGCAGCAATAGCATTCATTTTTTCGATTGCTTCTTTTTTATTCTTTTCAATACCGATAATAAATTGACCTACGTTGAGATATTTATCAACTATCTCTATTGCTTCGGCAATATCGTCAGCATCGTCAATCATTGTACGGGTATCACTTGTAATATAAGGCTCGCATTCCGTACCGTTTATAATGAAATGCTCAATAGGCTTATCTGTGTTAAATTTAACGTACGTGGGGAAGCCTGCACCGCCAAGACCAACGAGACCGCTCTTTTTAACAGCCTCAATAAAATCCTCTTTTGAATTAATTACGGGCGGTGTTAAATCTGCTTTAGTGTTTTCACCGTCAGACTCTATGACAACTGCAGGTACAAAAGCACCCGTAGAAACAAGCATATCCGTAATTTTGGTTACAGTACCTGAAACGCTAGCGTAAATGGGGGAAGAAATGAACCCATCCTGCTCGGCGATAAGAGTACCTATATCAACGTGGTCACCTGCTTTAACAACAGGCTTAGCGGGTTTGCCTATATGCATCACCATAGGAATAGAAACTGTTTTAGGAACAGGCATTCTTACAGCGGGAATTTTAGCGGTGTTTTTTCTATGAGGAACGTTAACACCGTGAAGTGAAAAAGCCATTATTCTGACCTACCTTTCTGATTGTTGTGAACTAAATTATCTACAAGTGGGTAAATTAGTGCATAGTACACAACATTACCACAGTATTATAATATATCCCACTATGCAATGTCAATAAATCGGGTTGTACAAAAATACCTCTAAAACTTAACCAAAATAACCAATTATTCCCTTTTAAAGCCTTGTTTTTTAACAGAAACTATTGTTTTTTATTTAACAATATTTATGGCAAAATCAAAGAATCAGCACCGACTGTTTTAGCCGATGCTGATTGTATTTTTAGTTTAATTTATTTTTTGAGAATCCAAACTAAAAGCTCTGTTTCTCCCCTGTTTGCGTATGCATAATAAGGGATAAACTTTAACGGTATTTTGTCATATTCGTCAGTTGCCTCAAAATAAAGCATATCACTTTCTTTTTCTTGATAACCTACTGTTTCAAGAGAAGGTAAAATAAATTCGCAGTCGGATAATTTAAAGCTTGAATTTATATCTACCCTTACACTTTCAAGGTCCTTTCCGTTATCCTTTCCCTCAAGGCAATAAACAACGGGACCTCTCATAAGAGCAACTCTTCCTGCGTTATCGTGGACACGCTTATTTGCTTTGATAAACTTAGGTGTCATATCGAATGAAATAACAATTTTTTCATCACCCGATATATCAACGTAAGCATAGCCCTTTTCAATTTTATACGCTTTATTAACCGTAAAGCTCGTACACCAATAAGGCACTCTGAATGCAAGCTGTTTTTGCGTTTTCGCATTAACTGTAATTATAACGTCGCCGTTTGCGGGATATTTTGTTTCCTGCTTTATACTTATACCGTCTTGAGAAGTTTTAGAATTAATATACTGATGCACGAAAACCGTATCATCATTATATGAATACATATAGTCGCCGATATCCGCAATAAGACGGATAACGTTTGGCGGACAGCAAGAGCAATCAAAAACCTCTTTACGTTGAGTAATCGGAAATCTTTTACCGCCGTCTGTACAAGTATTTACGTTATTAAAATCGGGGTCGATAGTAAGCGGATTTTCATAGAAAAAGCTTTTACCGTCCATTGAAATACCCGATAATACACCGTTATATAATGCTCTTTCAACTGCATCGCCGTATTTGCCGTCGGGATTTAATTTTATCATTCTGTTTGCAAACATACAAAGAGCAATTGAAGCACACGTTTCGGCATAGGCATCTCTGTTAGGCAAATCGTAGTCTATTGTAAAGGATTCACCGTGGCATGTGCTTCCTGTAGCACCCGTAATATACATACGCTTATTTACAATATTTTCAAAGCATCTTTCGGCAGCTGCAAAAAGCTCTTTATCATCATAATAGTAAGCAATATCCGCCATAGCACAGAAAAGGTATAATGCTCTTACGCAATGCCCCTCCGCTGTTTTTCTATCTCTTACGGCACATTCATCCTGATTATATGTGATTCTGCAACCGTTATACACAAGGCCGTCAATGTCATTATCGCCGTGATTATCAACGAAGAATTTTGATAAATCAAGATATCTCTTTTCACCCGTTACCTCATACATTTTAACGAGAGCAAGTTCAATTTCGGGGTGACCGGGTGTAACGAATTTTGCAGTTTTTTCTTTTACGAAAACCTTTTCAATATAATCAGCATATTTGCACATTATATCAAGCAAAAGCTTTTTACCGGTTGCTTCATAGAAAGCTACTGCCGCTTCCATAAGATGACCCGCACAGTAAAGCTCATGCTCATTACGGATAGTAAACTTTTCACCCGTTACAAGAAAATGACTGTTATAATATCCGTTTTCATCTCTGTTCTTTTCAATTTTTTCTATTGATTCGTCTGCTATTCTTTCTAACTTTTCATTTTCAAAATGAGCAAGAATATATGCAAGACCCTCAAGCCATTTTGCTATATCAGAATCCCAGAAAACGTGAGGGCAATCAGGGTCCCCCTCTTTCCAGCTACAATCAAGCGCATCAAAACGGTGAGTTTCTTTAAATCTGTTATAAACTGATTCAAGAGTAACGTCTTTAATCATATCTTGCTTGATTTTCCAAAAGCCGTCTGTTATTACAGTATTTTTATAGGATATGTTTTTCATAAAAATCCTCCCCCGAAGTTATAGCTTCAGTATAGCAAATCTTTATACTCAAATCAACATAAAAAAGATGCTGTGAATCGGGTTAAATAATTCCCCTCACAACATCTTATCTGACTGATTTTATTCCTTTAAGAATATAACCTTTAGCAGTTTCGGCATCCGTTTTAGTTAACGCCTTTACGCCCTCTAATTTATACGGTATACCCAATTCTTTATATTTATTCACACCCATAGTGTGATAGGGTAAAACGTCAAGAGCCTTTAAATTTTTTAATCGCCCTATATATTTTCCTAAATTATAAAGATTCTCAGGTGAATCCGTATAGCCTGGCACAACTACGTGCCTTATCCATAAATCAATATTCTTTTTATCAACGTATTCGGCAAATTCAAGAATGTTTTTGTTATCCTTACCTGTTAACTCCTTGTGCTTATCAGAATCAATATGCTTAATATCAAGCATTATAAGGTCTGTAAATTCAAGTAATTCATCAAGCTTTGAAAGATACCCGCCATCATCTTTATTAAAAGTAACGCCAGAGGTATCAATGCAGGTATGAATATTCTTTTCCTTTGCTTTTTTAAAAAGCTCCGTTAAAAAATCTATTTGCATTAACGGCTCGCCACCGCTTACGGTGATACCGCCTTTTGAATAAAAAGATTTGTTTTTATTAAACTCTGTTAAAATTTCGTCTGCCGTTATCGGTGTGCCTTGACCTGTTTTCCATGTATCAGGATTATGACAGTAAAGGCAACGCATGGGACAACCCTGCATAAATAAAACGTATCTTATACCGGGGCCGTCAACCGTGCCGAAGCTTTCTTTTGAATGAATATAGCCTATCATTAGATTTTATCGTGGAACGTTCTTGAAATAACCTCGTCCTGCTGTTCCTTTGTAAGCTTAATAAAGTTTACGGCATAACCGCTTACTCTAACTGTAAGCTGAGGATATTTTTCAGGATGAGCCTGAGCATCAAGTAAGGTTTCTTTAGAAAAAACGTTAACGTTAAGATGATGTCCGCCCTTTTGAACATAACCGTCAAGAAGAGAAACAAGGTTATCTATCTGGTTGTCTGTTGCAGCCATTTTTAATCCTCCTTTATATTTATAAATAGTTAATTTTATTCTCCGTCAAGACCCTCGAAAAGCGTGGGTGTTGAGCAAGCACCTGTTGAACAGTCAAAATCAACCTCAATATCCCCTGCAAATATTTGTAAATCCTTACCTAACGCATCGGGGATTATTGAGAAGGTATTTGAAATACCGTCCTGAGCGTCACGGAATGGAAGCTTTGCAACAGAAGCTAATGATGCAACCGCACCGTTAGTATCTCTTCTGTGCATAGGATTTGCACCGGGTGCAAATGCCTCGCCTTTTTTACGGCCGTCAGGTGTAGCACCTGTATTTTTACCGTATACAACGTTTGAGGTAATAGTAAGAATTGACGTTGTAGGAATACCGTCTCTGTAGGTATGATTCTTTTTAACGTGAGTCATAAATCTATGAACGATATCGTAAGCAATTTTGTCAACTCTATCGTCATCGTTACCGTATTTGGGGAAATCGCCCTCAACCTCGTAATCAACAACGATACCGTCTTCGTTACGGATTGCTTTAACCTTTGCATATTTAATTGCCGAAAGAGAGTCGGCAACTACTGAAAGACCTGCAATACCCGTTGCAAACCAACGTGTAACCTTTTTGTCGTGAAGAGCCATCTGAAGCTTTTCATAACAATATTTATCGTGCATATAGTGGATAATGTTAAGTGTGTTTACGTAAACACCTGCAAGCCATTCCATCATAGCATCGTACTTTTTCATTACTTCATCGTAGTCAAGGTATTCACTTGTAATGGGTCGGAATTCAGGGGCAACCTGCTTACCTGAAATTTCATCAATACCGCCGTTAATAGCGTAAAGAAGACATTTTGCAAGATTTGCTCTTGCACCGAAGAACTGCATTTCTTTACCAACAACCATAGATGAAACGCAACAAGCAATAGCATAGTCGTCGCCGTGGTGGAATCTCATAAGGTCATCGTTTTCATACTGAACCGATGACGTTTCAATAGATGTTTTCGCACAGTATCTCTTGAAGTTTTCGGGAAGCCTTACCGACCATAAAACCGTAAGATTAGGCTCGGGGGCTGCACCTAAATTTTCAAGAGTATGAAGATATCTGTAAGACATCTTTGTTACCATATGACGACCGTCAATAGCAACACCGCCTATTGACTCGGTAACCCACTGAGGATCGCCTGAGAAAAGGGCATTGTACTCGGGAGTACGTGCAAATTTTATAAGGCGAAGCTTCATTATGAAATGGTCAACCATTTCTTGAATTTCTTCCTCTGTATAAACGCCGTTTTTAATATCACGTTCTGAATATATGTCAAGGAATGTTGATGTTCTGCCTAAAGACATTGCAGCACCGTTTTGCTCTTTAACTGCGGCAAGATAACCGAAATAAAGCCACTGAATAGCCTCTTTTGTGTCTTTTGCAGGCTGTGAAATATCAAAGCCGTAGCTTAATGCCATCTTTTTAAGGTCCTCAAGGGCTCTGATTTGCTCGGAAAGCTCCTCACGCTCCTGGATAACCTGATAGTACATTGCTGAACGGGTGGTTTCTCTTTGCTCAAGCTTATCCTCGATAAGTCTGTCAACACCGTAAAGGGCAACTCTTCTGTAGTCACCGATAATTCTACCTCTACCGTAAGCATCGGGAAGACCTGTAATAATATGGCTTGAACGGCAAGCTCTCATTTCAGGGGTGTAAGCATCAAAAACACCTGCGTTATGAGTTTTTCTGTGAACGGTAAAGAATTCTTTAACCTCGGGGTCAAGCTCGTAGCCGTTATCCTTACAAGCTTTTTCAGCCATACGAATACCGCCGTAAGGCATAAGAGCTCTCTTAAAAGGCTTGTCCGTCTGAATACCTACAATTTTCTCAATATCTTTGTTAAGGTAGCCGGGACCGTGAGAGGTTATTGTTGAAATAATTTTAGTGTCCATATCAAGAACACCGCCTGCCTCACGCTCTTGCCTTGAAAGATCAAGAACCTGCTCCCATAACTTAATTGTGTTTTCTGTAGGACCTACAAGGAAGCCTTCGTCACCGTCATAAGGCGTATAGTTATGCTTAATGAAGCTTCTGACGTTTATTTCTCTTTTCCAAGTACCGTCCTCAAAACCGTACCACTGTTCGTAATTATGAAGCATTATACACTACTCCTTTTCATATATCGGTATTATTATACTA
>JAZUQS010000014.1:0-18388 GCA_045605825.1 Acutalibacteraceae bacterium | reverse complement strand
GTTTCTAATATTACTTTAGTGATTAAAGAACAAACAAAAACTGATAGTAGTGTTCTATATGTATTATTGGTTTCTGATAAAGTTATTATGAATTTATCTTCGGCACTAGTATATACGTAATCAGCATAGTCTGCACGATCCAAAAATGTCCATACAATGTTTTTCTTTTTGCATTTTATTTTTTTATTTAAAATAGTTTCTATCACCAACGAACCAAAGCGACTTATGGCAGAACCACAAAAATAAAAAAGAATAATGTTTTCATACCACTTATCGAGCAAAATATCAACATTAAGTAAATATTTTAAAAGGCAACAAAAAATTACTCCAGGATATAAATTGTTAAATAGGTTATATGATGAGATTTTATCAATAATGCTTTTGACTGCTTCTGACACGCTACAACCTCCTATCTATTAATCAATCTTCCCACTCTTCTACAACGGAACTGAATTCTTCTTTTTTTGCAGTAGTCCATCCTTGGCGATCAGGAATACCTATATGATGAGTAATACAGTTTCCCGAAGCAACATGTACTTTAACACCTCTTCTAATAAATGCATTTGTAACCATTTTAAGTGGGTGGTCAGAATCTTTCCCTGCACATACAAAAGCTGTTTTATTTATATATTCTCCTTCATTAACAACATCACCAACTATTTCATTTAAAACACTAGTGGAAATATTATGACGACCTCCATGATGTGGTATTTGGTAGACTTGGACTTCTTCTTTTATGCTACCACCAATAGAATTATAATAATCATTAGCGGCGGTTAAACCACGTATGCCTGCATCCCCAACAAGCAAAAACTTTTCGGTCACCATATCACCTAAAACTATTACACTTGTTTCGTTTTCAGCAGACGTATGTTCATTTTCACGTAAAGATTCAGATAACCACGTTTCCTCAACCCATTTACGTATTTTTGCAAATGCATGTTTTATAGCTGTCGCAAGAGAATTTTGTTCATAGGAATCCAAATAATCTGTTTTTGCAGATTCAGCAATCAAAGATATGAAATTATCTCTAGTTGGATGTAACACAGATAATCTTTCGTTAATAATCGTTCCTTCGAAAATTTCACAAATTTCTATATTTTTTTCTGTTGCAAGTTCTTCAATTTCACATAAATATTTATATGTTTCTTTTAATCTGCTTTCTAAAGATTTTTCACTTATCCGACCATCGTTTATTTTTTTATACAACTCCTCAATATATAGCCAAGGTCTATTCATATAAATTCTTTTTACTTCTAAAGTTTCTATAATACTTTTTAAACCACTTACATGATCTTGGTCTGAATGAGAACAAATAATAAAATCCACATTTTTTTTATCATTCGCAAAGTAGTAATTCTCAATAATACTTCTTAGTTTTTCACCATGCAATTCAAAACCGCCATCGTAGATACCTATGGTATGCACATCATTGTCTATCCAATGAATACCAATTGCGTCTGCATCTTTTGTTTGTTCCGAAACGCCTATAAAATCCAATTCATAATTCATAAAATTATCTCCTTTTTTACATCATTTATGTTGCAACATTTTTGCACATAACAATTTATACGAGGTACAATAATATATCTAAGTTAACCTCACTTATATATGACACCAAATACTAATTACTTCACATTTATTTTCAGATTTTTCAAACTTCTCTTTTTTGCACTATTTTTCGACAATGTTTTTAGTGAAAAAGACAATAAATATTAAAACTTTTCCTTGACAAATCATTTTTGTGGTGTTATAGTGACAAAAAACAGATGAGGTAAAGGTTATGAACACATATCGTTTTACAAAACATGATATGCAGAATTCCTGGCTTGTAAAGTATGATTATGATACTTGCAGGTCTATGCCCTTATACTCACATCGCAAAAAGTAAACTATTATTTTATCGATATGATTATACCGGTGTAGGCTTACTGCAAAGCTTGCACCGGTTATTTTATTTTAGGAGTGAAGGATATGAAACTATTTGATTTACTGAAAAAGAAACTTTTTAAAAAGCAACCCGAAGCAACAGGCGATTTCCTTGTTGATTACTACAACACCCACGATGAAGACGTACGTCTTTTGTCGAAGCACGGCAGAATTGAATTTCTGACAACTGTGAAATACATAGAAAAATACTTGAAAGACGGTATGAAGATTATAGAAATCGGGGCCGCTACGGGCAGATATTCTCATTATTTTGCTCAAAAAGGTTTTGTGGTTGATGCAGTTGAACTTATTGAGCATAATATCGAGGTTTTCAAAACTAAAACATTGCCCGGTGAAAATGTAAGAATTAAGCAAGGTAATGCTCTTGATTTATCGGAGTATCCCGATAATAGCTACGATGTAACCCTATTACTTGGACCTATGTATCACTTATACACAGCCGATGAACAGCAGAAAGCTCTTTCGGAAGCAACCAGAATTACAAAATCCGATGGCTATATCTTTGTTGCTTACTGTATGCTTGACCCTGCAATGTTCGGTTGCTTCAAAAATAACAGAATAGACAAACTGATTGAAGATGGCGAATTTGACCCTGTTACACTCGAAGCATATTTCCCACCACACGGAATTTTCAAAGTATATACAAAAGATGAAATATTAAATTTAACAAAGATTTTTGAAATCGAAAGGTTGCATTTCGTTGCTACTGACGGTTATACTTGCCATATGAAAGAGGCAGTTGACCAAATGGATGATAAAACCTATAATTTGTATCTCAGATACCATTTCAAGACCTGTGAAAGACAGGATTTAGTCGGCATATCACATCACACACTTGATGTGCTGAGAAAGGAGTAGAAATTATGATAAAATATCCAAACTACGACAGAAGCATACTTTCGATTGCTTCATCAGTTTTAAACCATTTTGGCGTAAAGGATTGCCAACATAAAACATTACCTGAATTTGATAAATTACTTGAAAAAGACTACAAAAACATTATAGTAATTCTTTTTGACGGATTGGGAACTTCGACACTTAACTACCACCTTAAAGAAAATGATTTTTTGAGAAAGCACTATGTAACCGATATTTCTTCCGTTTTTCCCTCAACAACAGTTGCGGCAACCACATCAATTTTAAGTGGTTATTCTCCATTGGAATGTGGATGGCTCGGTTGGGACTTATACTTTGAGGAAATCGGTGAAAACGTTGCAGTTTTTAAAAACACTTTACAAAGAAACGGTGAGCCTGCCGCAAAATACAACGTGGCTCATAAATACATTCCTTACAAAAACATTATGCAAAGAATTGAAAAGGTCAAGGGCAGAAAATCGGCTTACTGTGTAGCATTCTTTTCAAAATACCGTGTCAAAAGTGTTGAAGATATTTGCAAGACTATATACAAGCTTTCTAAAAAAAGAAAGAAGAAATACATATATGCATATTGGCATCAGCCCGACCATGCAATGCACGGTCACGGAGTAACGAGTCTTGAAGCACATAAAGAGATTCTGCATATCAACAACGAGGTTGAAAAGCTTTGCAGTAAATTAAAGGATTCACTTGTAATCATAACTGCAGACCACGGACTTTGCGACGGGAAAACAGAATATTTAGAGGACTATCCGCAATTAACAGAACTTTTGAAAAGACCACCATCTATTGAACCAAGAGCTTTAAGTTTGTTTATTAAAGACGGAAAAACAGAAGAATACAAAACAGAATTCAACAAAATATTCGGTGAGTCTTTCAGGTTAATGACAAAGGAAGAAGTGTTCTCTGAAAATATTTTAGGTTTTGGAACACCGCATCCGAAAACCGCAGACTTTATAGGTGACTTTTTCGCAGTTGCTCTTGGTGAAATCAATATTGACTATAAACGAGGCGATTTTGAAATGGTTGGTGTTCATGCAGGGCTTACCGAGGAAGAAATGACTGTTCCCTTTATAGCTATTGAAACAGAAAAGAGGAAACGACGATGAATATAATACAAAAAATAAAACAGATAAAATACATAAAAACCACGCCTGTGCTTGAAACGGAAAGGCTGATTTTACGTCCTATTACACCAAAGGATGCAGACGCAGCTTTCGTATGGTTGAGTGATGAAAAGGTTAATAAATTTATGCCGTATAACCTTTATAAAAACACAGACGAGGTTTTGCATTGGATAAATGCCATAATCCCCAAGGACAAGAACTTCCACTGGGGAATTGTGGTCAAAGAAAACAACCTTTTAATTGGTAGCTGTAGTATCGGTCCCGATAAGAAACAGCCTGATGCCTGGGGCTTCGGCTACAACATTCGTTCTGACTATTGGAACAAGGGTATAACCACAGAAGCTACAAAAAAGATGATTGAATTTGCCAATAAAAAATACGGACAAAAATTCTTTGTTGCAAGCCACGCTGTTGATAACCCCGCTTCGGGCAAGGTTATGGAAAAGTGCGGTTTAACATTCGACCATTACGGAGAATACAGCACCTTTGACGGCACTGAAACCTTCAAAGCAAAATTCTATAAAATGCATTTGGAGTGATGATATTGAAATTCAAAAATATAGACCATGGAAATGAATTTGATTTCGGTAGAACATCTGCCGAATATGCAAAATTCAGAGATATTTATCCGAAAGCTCTTTACGAAAAATTATATAATCTTGGTGTTGGTATTGAAAACTCATCTTGGCTTGATATAGGTACAGGAACGGGAGTTTTACCATTTAACCTTTACAACTACGGAGCTAATATAATCGGAGTTGATATTTCCGAAAGTCAGATTGAGGTTGCAAATGCATTAGCAATTGAAAAAGGCTCAAATAATGTACATTTTCTTGTATCGCCTGCAGAAACGCTCCCATTTCCCGATAACAATTTCGACAGTATAACTGCAGCACAGTGTTTTTGGTACTTTGACCGAGAAAGTGTTACAAAAGAAATAAAAAGAGTTTTAAAACCCGGTGGAATTTTTGTGAAGATTTATATGAGTTATACACTCACAGATGAAATTGCACGAAAATCCCATACTCTTGTTAAGGAAATGAATACAAGTTGGACACCCGGTGCTTCAGGTTCAAAGGACATATACAATCATCCATTCCCAAACGGAAATGTAGAAACCTTTGAATGTAAGATACCATTCACTCGTGAAAGCTGGCACGGGCGTATGTTGGCTTGCCGTGGAACAATGGCATCTATGGATGAAGATACTTTAAAGATATGGAACGAAGCACACCTCAATATGCTTTCAGAATATCCTGATAGTTTCGAAATCAACCATAAGGTTTACATAGCTTGGTATATAATAGATTAATATGACACAATGAGGACAGGGATAACACCCTGTCCTCGTTTTATCTTTTATGCAACTTACCACACTCGTAAAGCCTGTTTATCTTTTTATAATGACTGCAGACTCTTCCACCATCAACGGAGCAAACGCCTTTTTCATACTCTGATTTCTCAGCGTTGTTGTTAAACAATCGTGTGTGCTTTTTACCGTCTTCACCCTCGCAGGTAATGAACTTATCGCCCTCACCCATATAAAAAGGACATTCGATAAGTCTTTCAATGAATTTTGCTATAAGTATCACCATCAACTTAATTACGCTACATAATCGTAATTCTTACATACGGCAGTTGCATTTCCGCTATCGTCAAAAACAAGGTCAACAACACCGATTGCTTTTGAACCGTCGTTATATTCAACCGTAAACGTAATTGTATCGTTGAACGTTGAAAATGGTGTGTTTATGTTTTCATCAAAAGCTTTTTCCAGTTCCTCTGTATGATCCCAATAGAAACTGCTTTCTTCAAAATCAAAATCTTCACCCGTAATAGTAATGTCGTTTCCGTATTTCGGCACATCGAAAGCAGGTTTATTTATGTTATATACCATTTGACTGTATTTTGAAGTGTTTTTTACATTTACAGATTTAACGTCTTTAGTATCTTTTAAATCGAGTTTAAACTCATTAAATGCGCATTGGGTCAAAACAACATTTTCAGATGAACAAACCATTGCTCTGCCTGTATGAAAATTCTTTTCCACGCAATATCTGTTTAAAACATCACTCATTTCTTTAACAGTTTCCGATATTTCCACATCAGAAAGACCTTTTACATCTTTGACTTCTAAATACACCTCATAGGGATATTCTTCGTTAAGCTCCAAAGTTTTGTTTACGGTTGCAGTTTCGGTTTCAGTGCTTTCTGTATTCGCTGCACTTGCAACCATAATAAAAGCATTTACAGTTTTATTTTGCGGTATGGTATTTTCTGTGGTGTTTTGTTGCGGTGCAGGTGTTTGGGGTTGTGATATAAATCCCACACCGAAAATAATTGCAAACGCAAGGCAAAACGATACTATGCTTAATGTAACTTGTCTGTTTCTCTTAACAGGCACGGTATTTGTAGTAATCTTTGCTTTTAATCTGTTACCCATATAAGCATCGGGGTTAATATTATCTATAGATTTTTTGAAATCGTCTTTTTTCATAATGCATAATCCTCCAATTCTAATTTAAGAATATCTCTGCCTCGTTGCAATCGCTTTTTAACGGCTGATTTGCTTATTTTCAAGGTTTTTGAGATTTCTTCAACAGTATAATCGTTGTAATAAAACAGAATTATGGCTGATTTATATTTTTCGGGTAATGCAATAACTTTTGAAATTACATCCTGCTCCATATCGTTGTTTTTGTATGTAGCAGTTGCGGAAACATCCTCAATACACTCATTCTTACGTCCTGATTTTTTCAGATAATCCAGACACTTATTCTGCGTTACTCTTATAAACCAGGCTTTTTCGTGTTCAGTGTTTTTGAATTTATATTTGCCGCAAAGATATTTTGTGAAAACATCCTGTAAAACATCTTCAGTATCACTTGCATTACCTAAATATAAAAATGCAATTTTATAAAGCATATTGCCATATTCGTTATATTTAGCTTCAAATTCATTTTCGAGATCTCGTTTACTCATAACCTCCTCCTTTCACTAATAAAACGATTGACAATTGCTTTTGGTGACAAAATAATTATAGCATACAAACCGTAAAAGCAAAAAATTAAAGGCAAGGATAACTTCGTTGCCTTTAATGAATTTACTTAATTTTCATATAAATCTATCACATACTTATAACAATCTAAACCTATTCTTTTCAAACTCTAAAAGGCCTTCGTCACGCATTTTGCATAGCTCGTTTGACATTGCACTTCTATCAACTGATAAAAAGTCGGCTAATTGCTGACGGTTAAAGGGAATAGAAAAGCTTGAGCTATTTTGGCGACCCGCTTCCTCAGAGAGATATGAAATAAGCTTTTCTCTTGTTGTGCGCTTTGACATATGCCCCAGCTTTTGAACAAGCTTTCTGTTTTTCTCTGATATTGCAAAGAACATATTTTGAACAACCATTGAATGAAAACGGCAAGCAGAGGGGCAGGTTGTAATTATTCTTTTTACGTCAAAGAAAATCGCTGTACTATCCTCTACCGCAACTACGTCGTTTAAAAGAGAACTGCTTTCAGGTGAAACGTAGGCTTCGCCAAACATCTCGCCAACCTCTATCAAGCCGAGAATACTGCGGTTGCCCCAATAATCGTCCTTTTGTATATGAAGCTTACCTTCTACTAAAACAACAATATCGCTAAGGTGTTCCCCCTGACGTAATACAAACTCACCCTTTTTATAGCTTTTGAGTCTTGCACCAAGACAGGAAAGCATAGAGGAAACATCCTCTTCGCCTACGCCTGAAAATAATTTTGTTTTTTTAAGAATTTGAACGTATTTTTTCATAAAACATCACTTTCTGTTGTAAAAACAACTGATTTGTTTTTATTATTATATTATAATTTAACCACCAAATCAAGAAAGGATATTGTTTATGATAAGAAAAATCATTAAAATAAATGAAGATAAATGTAACGGTTGCGGTGCTTGTGCGGCAGCTTGTCACGAGGGTGCTATAGAAATGATAAACGGAAAAGCAAAGCTTACAAGAGAGGATTACTGCGACGGTCTTGGTGATTGCTTACCCGCCTGCCCCGTTGACGCTATCACCTTTGAGGAAAGAGAGGCTCCCGCTTACGACGAAAAAGCTGTGCTTGAAGCTAAAGAAAAAAAGAATTCACCGTTACCTTGCGGTTGCCCCGGCACACAGTCAAAATCCATTAACCGTGAATTATCATCTCTTGATACGACAAGCGTTACTCCTCAAAGCCAATTATCTCAATGGCCTGTACAGATAAAGCTTGTTCCCATAAACGCACCGTATTTTGACGGTGCAAATCTTTTGATTGCGGCGGATTGCACCGCTTACGCTTACGCTAATTTTCATAATGAGTTTATACGTAACCACGTTACTCTTGTTGGTTGCCCGAAGCTTGATAACGTAGATTACACCGACAAGCTTACGGCTATTATTACAAACAATGATATTAAAAGCGTTACTGTTGTTCGTATGGAAGTGCCATGCTGTGGCGGTATTGAAAACGCCGCAAAGAGAGCTTTACAAGCAAGCGGTAAATTTATTCCTTGGAGAATTGTTACTATTTCTACCGATGGCAGAATATTAGTCTGACAGGTCAATTTACGGTTAAATTCCCTCTTATCTAAAAATCGGATAAGAGGGGTTTTATTTTTTATTTACCTATTGCTTTAAATTATTGAAACGCTTGTAAATATATGATATTATAGCCTTATATTCAATGAAAGTAGGAATGCTTTATGAATTATTTAAAATACGTAAATATTAAGCAGGGCTCAAAATCACTTCACAGATTTTCCCAAGGTAACACCCTCCCGCTTATTCAAAAGCCTTTCGGCTTTGCGGCGTTTAGCTTACAAACCGAAACCTCAAGAGGTAGCTGGTACTATCATCCCGATGACCGTTCTGTTGAGGGTATTCGCCTTACACGTCAGCCTAGCCCATGGATTAGCGAACACAGTGCTTTTACTATGATGCCACAGATTGAGAAGCCCTTTGTTGATTTTGAGGATTGCTGGTCAGGCTATGACCCTGAAAAAGCAATTTTACAGCCTCACTATCTTAAATGCTATCTCAAAAGACCGTTCTGCGATTTTGAGCTTACACCTACTGAATACGGTGCTTGTGTAAGGCTTAGCTTTAAAAAGGATTTTGACCGTTATCTTTCAGTTTTACCCGTTAAATTCAACTGTGAATACGAATATGACGCTGAAAGCAACCGTCTTTATTGTTGGACTGACTGTAACCAAGGCAGAAAGACTCACGACAAAGGCACTTTAAAGGGATACTACGTTTTCCAGTTTGACAGTGATTCTGTTGACGTTGATAAAATCCTCGTAGGTAGCAGAGATACTGCTGATACAAAGCATAGCCTTAAAACAGCCGGTGAGGGCACGGGAATTCATATTGCATTAAAGAAAAAAGACGTTACCTTTACGGTTGCAACTTCTTTTATAAGCTATGAGCAGGCGTTGAGAAATCTTCAGCACGATTCCGTTTACAGTAGCTTTGAAGCACTTAAAGAGGAAAACGAGCGTATCTGGAATGAATATTTAAGTAAAATCGAAATAGATGCTGACGAAGACACAATGAAAACCTTCTACAGCTGTATGTACCGTACCTTCCTCTATCCTCACAAGGCTTATGAGCCTGACGAAAACGGAAATCCTATTCACTACTCACCAAGTGCAGATAAAGTGCTTCCCGGTGTAAGATACACCGATAACGGCTTCTGGGACACATACCGCACTAACTATCCCTTCTATTCAATAATTGCAAAGGATATTTTACCCGAAATTATTGAGGGCTATATTCAGGATTATATTGATGGCGGATGGCTCCCCCGTTGGACCGCAGGCGATGCTAAAAACTGTATGCCAAGCACGGGTATTGACGCAGTAATTGCAGACGTTGCTACAAGAAACCTTATTTCAAAGGATTTACTCGAAATTGCATTCAAGGGCATGGAGCATCACGCAAATAAATCTTCAACTGTTGCGGCATACGGCAGAGAGGGCTGCGAGGAATATTTAGAGCTTGGCTACGTGCCATACGACAAATACAGCGAAAGCGTAAACCTTACTCTTGATGCGGCGTATTTTGACGATTGTATTGCAACCGTTGCAGGTATTCTCGGTTACGAGGATAAGAAAGAGAAATATCTTAAACGAGCAAAGAATTATAAAAACATATTTGATAGTGAAACGGGCTTTATGAGACCCCGTGATACACAAGGTAATTTCGCCTCTGACTTTGACCCAATTTCTTGGGGCAAGCACTACACAGAGGCATCCGCTTGGCAGACGAGCTTTGCGGTGCAACACGATATTGACGGTCTTGCAGAGCTTTACGGCGGTAAAGACGCCCTTATCAAAAAGCTTGACGAGCTTTTCGCCACACCTGCTGAATACAGAGTTGGAGGATATAATTACGAAATTCACGAAATGACAGAAATGGCAGTTTGCGATTGGGGTCAATGTGCAATTTCAAATCAGCCAAGCTTCCATATTCCCTTTATTTACACTTATCTCGGTCAACCCGAAAAAACAGAATATTGGCTTAAAAAGATTTGCGACGAGGGCTTCTCCTGGAAGGATGACGGATTCCCCGGTGACGAGGATAACGGCTCTATGGCAGCTTGGTATATTTTCAGTTGCC
The DNA here is from genome assembly GCA_045605825.1 of Acutalibacteraceae bacterium. Lineage (GTDB taxonomy): Bacteria > Bacillota > Clostridia > Oscillospirales > Acutalibacteraceae > DTU089. The sequence continues at coordinate 7,792 of JAZUQS010000014.1, read as the reverse complement.
TTGGTATTTACCCCATTACTCCAGGTAAGCCAATTTACACAAATTGTAAGCCGTTAGTTGATAATATAAGAATACTTGGTAAAAAGGTTGATTTCTCAAAATTCGGCAATGTTATCAGTCACGAAGAAATAATGAAAGAAATTGAAGAATAAAGAGGTAGATTTATATGCATAAAAAACTTGCTCTCACTCCCCCTATGGGTTGGAACAGCTGGGACTGCTACGGTGCGGCTGTAAACGAAGAACAGCTTCTTGCTAACGCAGACTATATGGCAAAGCATCTTAAGGATTATGGCTGGGAATACGTTGTTTGTGATATTCAATGGTCTGAGCCGACCGCAAACAGCTTTTACTACAACTATTTTGCTCCGCTTTGTATGGATGAATATTCAAGACTTATTCCGTCGGTAGAACGCTTCCCCTCTTCCGCAGGCGGTAAAGGTTTTAAGCCGATTGCGGACTACATACATTCTCTCGGTCTTAAATTCGGTATTCATATTATGAGAGGTATTCCGAGGCAGGCAGCTCACCAAAACACAAAAATCAAATGTGAAGGTGTTACCGCAAGAGATATCGCTAATCCCTCTAACATCTGTAAATGGAATTCTGATATGTACGGTCTTTACCCTGACAAAAAAGGCTCTCAGGAATACTACGATTCAATATTTGAGCTTTATGCATCCTGGGACGTTGACTATATCAAATGCGACGATATTGCAAATACAGAAATGTTCCCCGACAACCCATACTCAGCAAGAAAAGAAATCGAAATGCTAAGAAGTGCTATTGATAAATGCGGTAGAGATATGGTGCTTAGCCTTTCCCCCGGTCCTGCACCCGTTTGGGAGCACGAGCATCTTGCGGCTCACGCTAATATGTGGCGTATGACCGGCGATTTTTGGGATGAATGGAGCAAACTACACGCTATGTTTGAGCGTTGCTACGCTTGGCAGGAATACGTTCAGCCGGGTGCTTGGCCTGATTGCGATATGCTTCCTCTCGGCAGAATTCAGATTACTGAAGAAAAGCCTGAATACAGAAACCGTTACACTCGCTTTACTCACGATGAGCAGATAACAATGATGACCCTTTGGGGCATTTTCCGTTCACCTCTTATGATGGGTGGCGAAATGAGAGATAACGATGAATTTACTCTTTCGCTTCTTCAAAACAGAGAGCTTATTGATATGCTCAATAATTCAAACGGTGCAAGACAGTTTAAACGCGAAGAAACTGACGGTAAGGGTGAAATTATCTGGACATCCAACAGTGAAAATTGCAAATACGTTGCTCTGTTCAACACAGATGATAAAGAAAGAGAAATAAGCTTTGATATTACAGATATCTCAATAGGCGGTGTTAAATATAGCGTTTGGGATATGTGGAAGCACGAAGAATACACCGTAACAGACAGTGAATTTTCTGCAAAGGTTAATTCACACGGTGCAAGACTCTTTAAGATTACAGTTAAATAAACTAAATATTGCTAAAAGACCTAACACCCTGAGAAAAGGTGTTAGGTCTTTTTACATTTATTAAAGTATCAATAAACAATATAAATCGGTGAATTGCTTACGGTTATTTTTCCATCTATTTCAATTGTATTTCCGTACATATCGTAAGCTTTATATTCACCTTCAGGTGCAGAGATTTTAGTTTTATCACCAAGGCTATAATAGACTTCTATTTTCTTTCCGTTATTGTTGTATTCGTCAATAACAAGCTCTTTTTTGTTTGAAATATTCTTCACAAAATCCGCATTACCAAGGAAACGTATAACGGTTGCATAAGATATAACGGCTTCGGTAGGCTGAAGATATTCGTTAAAGAATCCAAAATTATTAATATCATTTTCAGGTGTAACAGTTTTTCTGAACGCAAAGGAAACATACCCTCTGGCACCTGTTGAACGGGTATAAAGTGCTTTGCAAGCAATTGTTGATGCATCTGCACCGCCAACACCGCTTTCACTGTTGAAGCCTCCAACTGTAAGCCCAGCTTTATTTGTGAGAGTCTGCATTTGCATCATATAATCGTAGTAATTATCAAGTCCGTCGTGATTGTGATAACCGAAGTTATCAAGCAAGCCCTTGTTTACAAGCTCCGCGGATTTCTGATAATATTCTAAATTACTTTCTTTTTCAGCAGTTGCAAGACCGCCCGAATAAACGTAAGCAGACTTGTTTTTTGACTTTAACGTTTTAGCGGTGTTTTTTAAAAGCTCAAAATACTCTTCGGGCGTTCCTGCAAAGAAAAACAAATTAGGCTCATTCCATATTTCCCATATAATATCCTCATTATCTGCATAATGATCAGCAACTTTGCTTGTAAAATCATTCCAAAGCTCATTATTGGGTGGATAAGTCCAACCGATTGCCTCATCGTAATTCTTTTTATATTTCTCGGCAGCTGACCACTCCCCTGCATTATAACCGAGAAGCCAGTTATATTTCATATTGCGGTCATTAATCTTATTAACAAGGTAATCTTGAACAGAATAGTTCAAATCGCCGTAAGGCTCACTCTGCATACCGCCCCAACCAACGCTATCCTCGCGGACAAGGTTTACGCCGAGATATTCTGCCGTATCAAGAATTTTATCAACAGATTCTTCCGCATCATACCCCGGAACACAAAAACCTTCTCCCCAAGTATATGCACGGGTAATATACGGCTGAATGCCATAGTAAAAATTATTGTTTGCCTGTTTATTTTCCGGAAGAACACCAACGGTAAAGCTATTTTCCTCTTTACCGAACTGCTTAATCTTGATTGTAAAAACACCGTTTTCTTTTGAAGAAAAGCTTAAAACGTTATAAGGTGAAGCGTAATCAAACGTGATATAACTCCATTTATTGAAGCCTGTTTGCTCACTTGTAACGGAAACTATCGCTTTATTACCGCTTAAGCTTTCATCAAGGCACTCAAGCACCACGTTAATTTTTTCGTTTGGCTTAAATAGGTTACCCTCACCCTCTACACCAAAACGCAAAAGCTCATTTTCACCGTTTATATAGTATTCAATGTTGTTACTACTCTTTGAAGCATTTATTTTATTGTTGTGAAGTATGATACCAAAAACTATAGCAACTACAAACAAAGCTACAAATATAATCAACATGATTTTCAATACAGTTTTTTTCATAATCAGCACCTCTAAAAAACCACATTCATAAAATATATTATATCATATATAACAGAACATTTCCACAGTTACATATATTTAAAATTTCTAACTTATAACGAAAAAAGGAACTGACTGAAAAGCCGGTTCCTTTTTTCATTATTTAAATAATCAATTAATTCTTACAACAAGGTCACTTTCGGGATAGCAACAGCAGGGATGTATGAAATTAAACTGCATATCACCAATACGGCGTTTATCCTCGCCCTCGGGGATATAAACCTTTCCGCTAACAAGCTTACTTCTACAGAAACCGCATTCGCCTGTGTGACATCTTGCAGGGACTACAATGCCTGCTCTTTCAAATGCGCAAAGCACTGTTTCGTTACTGCTTGCTTTAATTACTGTTTCGCTTCCGCGATTAATAACGGTAATGCTATATTCATTAGGCTCTTCTTCAGCCTTTTTGCCTGAAGAGAACACCTCGAAACGAATGAATTTCTTTTCTTTATTGAGTTTAGGAAGCTCAGTATCAAGGAATTTATATAATCCGCCGGGGCCACAAACAAAAATACTGTAATTATCTTCATTTGCATATTTCTTTATGATATCTGCACCAACGAAGCCTTTTTCATAGCCTTCCTCTTCGCTATGGCTTAATACGTAAACAACGTTGATTCTTTCGTTTTTCTCCGCAAGCTTATCAAGCTCATCTTTGAAAAGAATTTCTTCCGAATTTCTGCAACCGTAAAGCAAGGTAAGGCTACAAGTCTCATCACCCTCGTCAATTGCTCTTGCGAGTGAAAGGAACGGTGTGATACCGCTACCGCCTGCAATACCAACGATATTTTTAGCATCTCTTAACGGGTTATAAATAAGATTTCCTTCGGGTGCATAAGCTATAACCTTATCGCCTACGCTCCAGTTATCAAGAATATAATCAGAAACAAAGCCGTCGTTAATGCGTTTAACGGTAATTTGATACTCACCCTTTAATGCACTTGCAGGTGAAGAAGCTATTGAATATGAACGGGTAACAACAGAATTTCCTATTTCAAGCTTAAAGGTAAGATACTGACCTGCTTTAAAATATGCAAGAGGTGCTCCTTCGCTTTTGAAATAGTAGCTTTTTGCTATAGACTTATGCTCTTCAACTCTGCTGATTACAAGCTGTTGCTCTTTTGGGTGAAGGCTTTTTGCTACCTTATTTACGCCAAAATCATCAGTACGGGTCGGGATGACCGCATCGGCACTTTTGATAAACTGATTTCTTTCCGTTAAAAACTTTACAGTATTAACGCTATCCTTAAACGTACCGTTTACAGAAAACTTTTTACTCATTTACTTTGCCTCCTTTTCCATACCGAGAATTGCCGCTTTAGCTGACATATCACCGGTTGTATAACTGGGTGAATAACCCATATGCCTTGTGGTATAACCGCCGGCAAAGTAAAGACCAGATATACCTTTATCTATCATATCGAAAACAATTCGTTTAACAATACCGTCTTCTTTAGTTGCTTCGTAGCCGTAAATAGTACCTGCGGGAGCATCTGTATAACGGGCGTATGTCATAGGTGTTGCAATTTCAATTTCTTCTATGAAATCTTTAATTTTAATACCTGTTGCCTTTTCAAAGTTGTCTATCATTTTTTCTGCAAAGGAAAGCTTTGTTTTATGGTAATCCTCAACAGAAATCTTGCTCCATTCATCCCCTGCAAAAATAGAGGTCATATAGAGTATGCTGGTGCCCTCGGGTGAGCAATCGTCAAATGCTTTATTAAGGCAAACCGTTGCCTGAACATCATTGGTTTCAATTTTCTTACTTAATTCATAGCATTTTCTATTGTCGTTAGTAGGATAAATGAAATAAGTATGGTTATTAAGACCTATTTCCTCTGCGGAACGGTTAAGACCTAAAAATACTGCAAAGCCTTTAGCACCAAGAGTTTTAGCATTAACCTCTTTTTTTAGTTTTTCGGGAATCTCTTTTTCGTCTATAAGCTTTGTATATGCATTATAAGGTGAAGCGTTACAAATAACTGCTTTAGCATTAATTATAGTTCCGTCATCAAGCTCAACGCCTGATGCTACGCCGTTTTTAACAATAATTTTCTTAACGCTTGTATTAAACCAAGCCTCGCCACCGTTTTCGGTAAAGGCTTCAAGTAAGGCAGTGCTTATCTGATGGCTTCTGCCTCTCGGTATAACTGCACCGTCAATAATATAAGAGTGAAGCATTGTAAAATAGTGGATAACGTTAAGCTCATCAGTAGGCTGACCGAGGTAGCACCAATAAGCGTTAAGTATATCTCTTGTTTTCTGACTTGCACCCATTGATTTAAGAACTTCATCAACAGAATAGTTTGCTACCTTAAGGAAATCCGTATGCTCAGAGAAAATCTCTTTAATCATTGAAGGCTTAAAATCTTCAATATCACTTACGAAATCCAAAGTTTTTTCAATACTTTCAATAAGGTCAAAAACCTTTGTAACTACGGCTGATGAGCCGGGGTCATATTCCTCAAGCTTTGAAATGAAAGCCGACTTTCCCAAAGGCATTGAATAGTCGCTTTTTTCATTCTCATCTAAAGAAATTACTCTAAACGCCTCATCAAGCGAAACCCATTCAATTTTATCGGCTGCGCCAACCTCCTGAAAAATTTTCAATAAGGGTGATTTTCCTGTGATTGAGCCGATACCACAAAGCTCATGAAGAGATGCTTCAAATTCAAATCTACCTCTCACAAAGCTTGTTGCAAAACCGCCGGGTAAGTTGTGACGCTCAATAAGTAAGGTTTTCTTACCCTCTTTAGCAAGTCGTGCAGACGCTACAAGACCGCCGTTACCGGCACCTATAACAACTGCATCATAGTTTTTAACCATATTATTCACTTCTTTCAAAATAATAAGTGTTATACAAGGCAAATTGTACCATATTATAAAACTTCTTACAAGAGTTTGTTAAAATTATTCTAATTTAGAACTACGAAAAATCATTATTAGAAATCAAATCACTGTATCAAATCTTGTTTTTGATAATGTGTAGTGCTATAATCAATTTTACACTCATCATAAAAAGGTCGTGAATTTATGAAATATAATCTTGTGGTTGCAGGCGGCGGTCTTAGCGGTGTTGCTGCTGCAATAAGCGGAGCTCGTGAAGGTCTTAAGGTTTTACTTGTAGAAAAATCGGGTTGCCTTGGCGGAGCAATTGCAAATAATCTTGTTTATCCTTTTATGCCCTATTGGACAAAGCCATATTGGGATAAAAACGTTAAAAGGAACTACCTTTCTCAAGGTATTTTTAAAGAAATGAAGCTTCGACACGATAAATACGTTGACGACTGCAAGGACCACGAATTCAACTCTGAATATTTTAAAATAGTTCTTGATGATATGACAACAGAAGCAGGTGTTGACGTTCTTTTTCACGGCGTAGTTTATGATGTAAAAACCGAAAACAGAAAAATAACACAGATTGATATTACAGCTAAAGGACAGAAAATCACAGCCGAAGCAGATTTCTTTATTGATGCAACCGGTGACGGTGAATTATTCTATCTTGCGGGATGTGATTTCCAATTAGGTCGGGAAAGTGATAATCTTTGCCAGCCTATGACAACCTGCTTTCGTATGAGCGGAGTTGACCTCGACCTTTTCACAGAGGAAAGACCTCGTTTACAAGAGCTATACAAAGAAAAACAAGCAAAAGGCGAAATCACAAACCCGAGAGAAAACATTCTCGTTTTCTTTGGGGTTGGTGAAGACGTTTTGCACTTCAACACAACACGTGTAGTAAAGCTTGACCCCACAAATCCTTTTGACGTAAGCAAAGCCGAAGTTATTGCAAGAAAACAAATCCACGAGCTTATAGCTTTCTTAAAGGAAAATTCAAATGCTTTCCACGAAAGCGCTTTGATTTCTATTGCAATTGATATCGGCATAAGAGAAAGCAGAAAGCTAAAGGGGGTACATATTCTTACAGATGATGAAATAATCAACTGTACCCGATTTGACGATTCAATAGCTCTTGGTAATTACGATATTGATATTCATAACCCTTCAGGCACGGGAACAAGCCACCGATTTTTCGGTGACGGTGAATATTATACAATCCCCTACCGCTCACTTTTACCTAAAGAATATGATAATCTTATAGTTGCAGGGCGTTGCCTTTCTGCTACTCACGAGGCTCAGGCATCCGTAAGAATTATGCCTATTTGCTGTTGTCTTGGCGAAGCCGCCGGCACTGCAGTTGCAATAGCTCATAAAACAAACACAAACGCACACACCATTGATATCAAGGCATTACAGAAAAAACTCAAAGAAAACGGTGCGGTTCTATAAAAGCTATACATTACAAATTTCAAAAAATTCAAAGGTGGAATTATATTGAACGTTAAATTAATCGGTTCACCTAAAATCGTTATGACTAATACTGAAAATCATCACGCTTACTTTGCTTGGCCTACTATTGCAAAGCTTCAAAACGGTAAAATTTGCGTTGGTGCTTCGGGCTACCGAGTTGAGCATATCTGCCCCTTCGGTAAGGGCGTTTTAGCTTTTAGCGACGATAACGGCGAAACTTACTCAAAGCCCGTTCCTGTTTTTGATACCGTGCTTGACGACAGAGACGTTGGATTATGTACTTTCGGTGACAGCGGTC
>JAZUQS010000013.1:0-6450 GCA_045605825.1 Acutalibacteraceae bacterium | reverse complement strand
AGCTGAGAACGGCTGAACATATCATAAGCTACAGGTGAGCAATAGCTCCAAAGAGTTACACCAAAACCAACCACCATAGTTAAATCACGATACTTTGTAGTAAGAGCCGATATTATCATACCAAAGCCCATACCTAAAACCGCAAACTGTATAAGCACTACAGGAGTTAAAAGTATATACACGTTAGGTGAAACCCCTGAACCCGTTACAATGTAATAAACAAGGAAGCATAGCATAAATGCAAACTGAATAAAGAAGCCTATGTATTGAGAAATAGCAGTAGATATAGGCATTACAAGACGAGGGAAATAAACCTTACCCAGTATTCCGGCGTTACCCGTAAACGTATGAGAGGTTTCAGTAAGGCAATTAGCAAAAAGCGTCCATATTATCGTACCCGAAAGGTAAAAGATAAAGTTAGGTACACCGGATGCACCAAGCCCCGCAATATTACCGAAAAATACTGAATAAACAACCGTAGTAAAAAACGGCTGAATAATAGCCCATGCTGGACCTAAAACAGTCTGCTTATATTTTGCTACAAATGAACGACGAACCAAAAGGAAAATCAAGTCTTTGCTATTCTTTAACCCCTTTAAATCAACGTCCAAGATTTTATTTTCAGATTTTACAACCGTAGTCCATTTTTGTTCTGACATAAATTACTCCTGATTATCAACATCATATCGTTTAACTATTTTTGCAGGGTTACCTGCTACAAGCACTCTGCTTTCTGTTACATCCTTAGTAACAACCGCACCTGCACCTATAACAACAAATTCACCTGTTATTTTAACACCGGGTAATATTATTGCATCCGTACCAATCCAACAATTATCTCCGATATGTATTGGCTTATCGTCAAAATGAACTCTTTCGCCTGTTTTCATCCAATGATCAATATCATAACCGGTAGAAATAAGCTTCGCACCATATGAAAGCGTAACGTCATCCCCAATTGTTATACCGCTTCTACCGTTCATAAAGACCAGAGGATTTATTTTACAGTTGTTTCCGATAGAGATATTTTTGGGAAAATTAAGTTCAATCTTACCTGTAACAAATAAGTTTTCACCACACGAACCCACCGTTTTATTGACACATCTTGCAAAACTTTCAAACTTTAATTCAGTCATTTTAGAATTAATATGGTTAATTATTTTCATTCTTTTTTCATAACCTCATATCTTTGGATAATTCCAATCATATTAATGATAGAATTTTTCTAATTGTTTTAATTAATTTTTTCTTCTGTTTTTTGGGCCACTTTTTAATATTATAAAGTCTTTCTCTTAAACCAAGTTTTTGCATAGTTTCAATTTTTTCCGGCTTAACAGGTAGATTTATTGCTTCTTCATAAATTTTATAATTAATGCCAAGATTGTCAAAATTAACGTCTATGCCGTATTTTTCAAAAAGTTCTTTGTTTTTTGGTAGCCATTGACCCAATGTTAAACCATGACCATACTTTATTTCTACATCATAATCAAAAACCGGTGGCATAATGCCATGCATATTATTTATTATCATTATTTTTTGGTTATATCTTTTAGAACGATAACTTCCATACTTTTCAAACTCCCAAGGGGATTCGTGCATTCGCAATAAATTTAAAAGAAAATCTTTTCGCCAAAGTGCAGTATTACAATTTATTCTATTAACAGTATCTGTCAACGTTCTGTCAAAAAAGTGGTCTTGCGGCTCCGGTAAGGTCGGGTCTTTAAACTTATGAGTTTTATTATATTTCAAGCCGATGTAGCCAACCGAAGCATCAGTAGATATTAACTCTACCGCTTCATTAAAAGCATCCATGTTAACCCTTGACATCAAGAAATAATCATCTAAAGAAAAAAGAACAAACTCGGTATTGATTTTTTCCAGTACTGCTTTTAAACGTCGAGACCATGTTACTTCAGTCCCGCCACAAACTGTCTCAACATTCAAGAAATCGCAATCATAAACCTTTGTTTCTGTATTAAGAATAATTCTGTATTCTTCACACTCAGGCCAATGGATTTTCAAAAGACTGAAAAAAGGTTTCCAAGTATCTTCATATTTATCACAAGAATTAACAAGTATAGTGACTTTATTGTTCATAATTATTCACCAAATCATTTTTTATAATATATAAAATACTTCACACACAATTTACAATACTTTATCTGTTGGTTCACCTTTAATTTTTCCGCTTTTTTCTTCAATTGATATAACGCTTCTTTAACTCTTACAGTAAACATTTCGTTTTTCAAATACTGTTTTTGTTGTTCGGCCTTGATACTGTTTTTTTCGTTGTCTTTTCGGGATAAATCTTCGTAGGTTACTTCTTCAAGCACACCTAAATTACCGTAATTAACATTATTTATACCATAGAGCTCAAACAATTCTTTATTCTTGCATAGCCACTTGCCTTGAGTAATACCATAACCGTCTGCAGGATTCATACAATAACTGAATGTAGCCGGAGAATAATTGTAATCCTGAGTAAAGATCTTATAACCTGCAAATCTTGAGCGAATACTAGAATTTTTCTCATATTCCCACGGATTTTCATCACCGTATAATAACTTTAGAAAATACTCTTTACGCCATAGACCGACTAAAACATTGGTTCTGTTTTTCACGTTTTTGGGTTGTTCAATAAAGCACTTGTCATAGTCTGTTTTGTCAGGAAATGTTGAACCGTATCTTCTTTTGCTAAAAGTTATAAGTCCTACTTTTTTATCGCTTTCAATTAACTCTAAGGCCTTATCAAAAATATCTGTTCTTACTTTTTCTAAAAGAAAAAAATCCTCAAGAAAAAACAACACGTATTCCGTTTCTATTTGTCCTAACGTGCTTTTTAACCTTGCTGACCAAGACTGGTTACCGTTTGCATTGATTGTTTTTACATCAAGAAAATCGCAATTATAAACTTTAGTTTCAGTGTTAAGAATAATTTTATATTTCTCACACTCAGGCCATTGAATTTTTAAAAGTCTGAAAAAAGGTTCCCATGCATCTTCATATTTATCACAAGAATTCACAAGAATTGTAACTTTATTATCCATTACCCTTTTTCCAACCTTTTTCAAGTTTTTTTAAACCTACATAAATGTGTTTTTCTATACAATAATAATAAATTATTGATATCAACACAGTTATTACAATACATATGCTTGCCGAAACTATACAAGCTTTTAGCAACCCGATATTTTGATATATTTTCATAAGTATCAACATACCTATTGAACACAAAATAGGCCAATGGAACGAATATATACCAAAACTGATTTTACTTATAAACTGTGTAAGCCTTGAAGAAAATATATTGTTTAATAAAGGTAATTTGGGCAATAAAAGAATCAAAGCTGCAAAAAACATGCAAGATAAACGCTGCCGTGAAACAATTCTCATCATTGCACATAAAACTAATAAAAATAAAACAAAATACTTGTTTTCCAAAAGTGATTTATCAGATTTCTTTTCTAAAACAGCAACCATCATGCCAAACAAACCGGCATATATGACTTCAAACTCCAACGCACTTATTATAAAAACAACAAAGTAGGCCAGCAAAAATACGTTCTCATTTTTGGTTTTTTCTTTAAGCCACAACAAGAAATATATCAATACCGACGTAAAAAACATATCTCTCAAACACCAATATGGGTTATTTAATAAACTTTTACCCATAAATAAAACTTTTACCGGAGAAAGTACAACTTCCCAAAATGAATAATTCCCGTTGAGCGACTGCTGAATAAACGAATTCTCAAATATGTAATCAGTTTCAGTAGTATGAAAACCAATTGCTTTATATATTACAAAAATGATAACGAAAGCGACAAAAACAGGAGTGCCCAACCGTAAAAAGCGGAAAAGAATTTTTGACACAAAATCTTTCATTGTTTGAATTTTACTGTTTGCTGCTAAATATCCGCTAACAACAAAAAATAAAATCACCCAATATGATTCATCTAAAACGAACCCAACTTTAGAATCAACAAGTGTATCAAACCATTTTAATACAACTGAATCAGCCGGGAAACTTTCGGCATATTTATAAAGACCCAAGTAGTGGCCTATCATAACCATCAGACAAGCGAAACCTTTCAAACCGGAAATATATGCCTTATAATCGTTTTGTTTGATTTTGTTGTTTTCTATCACAAATACTCCTCACTTTATAAGAGAATATATTTTCTCAATCAACTTATTACTCATTAATTTTCTTGCAAAGGGCTTGTATTTGTTAGTATAAAACAAATATTGCTTATATGCCTTGTAAACAGTTTTACCGCTACCGCCTTTAAGTCCCATATAAATTGCTTTGTAATAGTGATTCAGTTTGTTTGGGTCAATATGAGGCAATGCGTCTTGTAAGACGTTGTCTTTAGCAATTTCATCAAGCTTTTGCTTTTTTATTTTCGCAGAAAAACTGCTTGTTTCATATTCGTTTTTACACCCTGAAACCGCAAAAAAGAACGTGCATAAATGCATATAATAAGATAAATCTTGTTTTTTATAGTTATTAACGTCGTTGTAAAGAACGTCTATTAACGGTCTTATAAGCGACCAATAATTTTTTGTGTAACCGCGTGATAAGGATGCTGCATTATTTTGTGTGCGATTATGATATAAATATTCGTCATTTAAAGAAACGTATTTTTGAGCATGCAAAGCAGTTTCGAAAGTGAGTTGCAAATCCTGACTACGCCTAAAATTCTTGCCAAAAGCAATTCCGTTTTCTTCTATTAAAGAACGCTTGTATAGCCTAAGACAATTTGACCAACGTATAACAGAATTAGAGCCCTTTTCACTAATACCTGCAAGCGAACGTGGGAGGATTTCTTTTTCTATTCTTTCTCTATCATAAACTCCAGGCACAAGATGAATTTTATCTTTTTCGCTTTCGTCTAAAAACGCATTACAAAAAACAACGTCTGCATTTTCTTCTTTTGCCACAGAGTACATACGCTCATACATATTAAGCTCAAGCCAGTCATCTGAATCAACAAAGCCTATATATTCCCCTCTTGCCTTTTCCATACCGTCCTGACGGGCAGCAGCAAGACCTTCGTTTTCTTTTTTGAAATATATATTTCTCTCGTCTTTCTCCGCGTAACCTTTACAAATGTGAGAAGAGCCGTCCGTTGAACCATCGTCAACAAGAATTATTTCAACGTTTTTAAGCGTCTGATTAACAACACTATCAAGACATTTTACAAGGTCTTTTTCAGCATTATATATAGGAACTATTATGCTTACTGCAATATCTTCACCTTGCATTTTTACCATTCCTTTTCCTGACGATTTTTTCTAATTTCAAAAAGCTTCTTCCAATACTTAAGTGGAAGATTAAATAATATTTTAATTATTCTTACAGGAATTTTTTCTTTTGCTAACGCAAAATAGGAAGTTTCTGCCCATTTTTCCCACAAAACCTTTTTAAGCAACTTTTGATTATATACTTTATGAATTTTATTTTGACAAATAATTTTCTTCAACCATTCTTTACACCTAACGTCATAAGGTTGTCTTTTAAGCAGAAAATTATAATGAATACTCTCATCTTTCGTTGTCAGTTCAATACCTATTGCTTCAAGCTGCTCTCTCATATTTGCAACCGCACAAGCATATTGCTTTTCTGTTTTTGCACTTGAAACCGCACCGTTATGAACGCGATAATAAAGTAAGGTTTCCTTTAAATTGACACAGTCACCATAATCGCAACAAGATACCCACATTTTATAATCTTGTGCAACAGGATAATTCTCATCGTACGTAATATTATAATTCTTAATAAAACGTCCGTTAAACATAGCTGTTGGATGCACTATATTAGGATAGTTACCAAACAATAAATATATTTTATACAACTCTTTATTTGGTATATCACGACAAAACGTCTTGTTGCTATGTCTTTCTTGCCAGTCACCAATAAGCTCTGCGCCTGTACCGCAAACTATAACATGGGGATTATTTTTCAGATATTCAACCTGCTTTGAAAACCTCTCAGGAAAACAGATATCATCTGCATCCATACGGGCAATATATTCACCTTTAGCTATCGCCAAGCCTCTATTTAAGGATTTCGTTATACCGAGATTTTCTTCGTTTTCAATTACAATGATTCTTTCGTCTTTATATTCTTTTATAATTTCAAGAGAGTTATCTGTAGAACAGTCATCTATTATTATAAATTCAAAATTAATATATGTTTGATTTAAAACACTTTCAATTGAGGCTCTCAAAAACTCTTCAGGCGTATTGTAATTACTCATTATCACAGAAACAAAATCCTTTAGCATTTTAAAAAACCTCCCTTTTTGTAATTATAAAAACTTTCTTTTAATTGTTTTTATTGTTTTGTATATATCTCTTTTCCACAACACATACTTTATATTAAAATATTTTTTATGTTTTATAAAACCCCACATTTTTTTGTTAAATTCAGAGAGATTATTATTA
>JAZUQS010000012.1:0-2168 GCA_045605825.1 Acutalibacteraceae bacterium | reverse complement strand
CTTTTCCAACGAATAAGAATATCCTGCAGGGTGTTATCGAGAGCGTGTCCCATATGAAGCTGACCGGTAATATTCGGTGGCGGAATAACTATTGTATAAGTCTCCTTACCGGATTCACGCTTTGCGTGAAAATATTTACCTTCAAGCCAAGATTTATAAATACGGTCCACAACGTTTTTTGGGTCGTATTGCTTTGCAAGTTCTTTTTTCAAAAGAAATCCTCCTTCTGAAAATAATTGTATTTAAAATTCTCTTAATTATCCCATATTAAGCAGAAAATGTCAACTAAAAAACCATTAAATGAAAAAGAAATATTGTTAATATAATCATAAATTACCTTGATTTTTTTAAAATTATAATATATAATAAATTTTAGTTATTAAAATGGTAAATGAAGGAGTTTTATTATGGACGGAAGAATTCCTAAGAAAAGCATTTTTCTTTTTTTCCTTTTATCAGTACTTACCCTTGGTATTTACACCATTATTTTCTGGCACAAATTAGGAAAAAACACAAATGCTCTTTGTGAGGGTGACGGTAAAAAAACAATGAAATACGGCTTTGCGTTTTTCTTAAGCGTAATCACCTTTGGTATTTACGGTATCATTTGGAAAATTCAGCTTGCACAAAGACTTAAGGTAAACGCTGAACGTTACGAGCTTATGATTCCCGAAGGCGGACTTATTGTTGGTCTTTTCAGCACGTTAGGTCTTATTGCTCTCGGTGCAGGTCTTCCTATTTCAAGCTTTATTGTTATTAAAAACTACAATATGATTGCTGAGGCGTACAACGCATACAACGGCATTGAAGAGCCTGAAGATGAATACGTTGACCTTTTCAGTGAAACAGAAATTTTAGACTTAGATGCGGTTGAAGAAGCCGAATAAAATTACATATTAAAATTAAAATCCGACACGCTGTGTCGGATTTATTTTTTTGCTCTTTTAAAAAACTCACGCCCCGACTATTGTCGGGGCGAAAAACAATTTAATCTGTTAGATTAATTCAAGAATGCACATTTCTGCTGCGTCACCGCGGCGTGCTTCTGTTTTAATGATGCGGCAATAACCGCCGTTAACATCTTTATATTTTGGAGCTACTTCGTTAAAGAGCTTTTTAACAACATCACTCTTAGTAATATAAGATGCAACCTGTCTTCTGTTGTGAAGACTATCTTCCTTAGCAATAGTAATCATTTTTTCTGCCATTGCACGTACTTCTTTAGCACGTGTAACAGTAGTTGTCATCTTACCGTTTTCGATAAGAGATGTAACCATGTTACGAAGCATAGCATTTCTGTGGTCACTTGCTCTGCCAAGTTTTCTTGTTCCAGGCATCTATAACACTCCTTTGCCGAAAATATGGACTTATTCGTCCTCGTCTTTAAGAGTAAATCCGAGAGAAGCTAACTTGTGTACAACCTCATCAAGAGATTTTCTACCAAGGTTTCTAACTTTCATCATATCGTCTTCTGTTTTGTTAGTCAAATCTTCTACAGTGTTAATTCCTGCTCTCTTAAGACAGTTGAATGAACGAACTGAAAGGTCGAGCTCTTCAATTGTCATTTCAAGAACCTTTTCCTTTGCACTATCATCTGTAGTAACCATAATCTCTGTATTTGAAACCTCATCTGAAAGGTCAACGAAGAGATTAAGGTGCTCTGTAAGAATTTTAGCAGCGAAGGAAACAGCTTCTCTTGCAGAAATTGTTCCGTCTGTCCAAACTTCAATAGAAAGCTTGTCATAGTCAGTAACATTTCCAACCAATGTATTTTCTACAACAAAATTAACTTTCTTTACAGGGGAGAAGATCGAATCGATAGAAATAACACCATTCGGTTGATCAGGCGATTTATTCTTATCTGAAGACAACCAACCAATACCCATAGCTACTTCCATCTCAATAGAAAGTCTTGCATCTCCGTTAAGAGTTGCAATATGTTGATCCTTATTGAGGACAGCCACTTCTGAACCACAAACAATATCAGCGGCAGTAACGTCACCTGCTTTAGATGTATCAATTGTAACTGTACATGTTGTACCCTCGTAAATCTTGAATGCAACCTTCTTTATATTAAGAACGATCTGTGTAACATCCTCAACTACACCGGGAATTGTAGAAAACTCATGACGCACGCCATCAATCTTTATAGATGTGACTGCTGCACC
>JAZUQS010000011.1:0-41010 GCA_045605825.1 Acutalibacteraceae bacterium | reverse complement strand
CGATTAAGTGAGGAGTGTGGAGTGAGGAGTTAGGAGTGAAGGGGCACTTCGTGCCGATTATAGAGCTTCGCAAGGAGTATAAGTTAAAATTTTGCGAAGCTTTTCCTCCCTGTGCGAAGCATAGGGAGGGGGACCGTTCTTTGATATATTAATAGCTAACAGACAGTATATTCCGTGCGAAATACCGTCTGTTATTTGTTTATTAATTCGGAACGGTGGTGGGTAGTTCTCTTACGTCTTAGGTTTAGACGGAAAGAAGAACTACCCACTACCAAAAGCAAAGTTTCTGGCGACTGGTGACTGGCGACTAAAATTTGCCATTTGCCATTTCCAATTTGCAATTTGGCGAACGTAGTGAGCTTTATAATCGGCGAAGCCCCGACACTCCTCACTCCTAACTCCACACTCCTCACTAACAAACGCCGTATACGCAAAAAGACAATACGTAGAAAAACCCCTTTGCATTTCTGCAAAGGGGTTTTGTTAGTTTAATTAGTCCTCTTTAGGTGCGTAAAGAGCCTGAAGTCTAACAAGATGCTCATATCTTTCGAGAGCTGTCTGTTCTGACTGTGCGAAGAGTGCTTCTGCTCTTTCGGGGAATGAACGGGTAAGAGCTGAATAACGTGCTTCGTTAAGAAGGAACTCTTTATAGTTACCTGTTGCGGGCTTAGAATCGATTGTGAAGGGATTCTTGCCTTCTGCTTTAAGAGCGGGGTTGTAACGGAACATATTCCAGTAACCGCATTCAACAGCCTTCTTCATTTCGTTCTGGCAGTTGATCATACCACCCTTAATTGAGTGCATTTCGCAAGGTGAGTAAGCAATGATAAGTGAAGGACCGTTGTAAGCTTCTGCTTCTTTGATAGCTTTGAGAGTCTGATTCTGGTCAGCACCCATAGCGATCTGAGCAACGTAAACGTAGCCATAGCTCATTGCGATTTCAGCAAGGCTCTTCTTAGCGATAGCCTTACCTGCAGCAGCGAACTGAGCAACCTGACCGATGTTAGAAGCCTTAGAAGCCTGTCCACCTGTGTTAGAGTAAACCTCAGTATCGAATACCATGATATTTACGTCTTCACCTGATGCAAGAACGTGGTCAACACCGCCGAAGCCGATGTCGTATGCCCAACCGTCACCACCGAAGATCCAAACAGATTTCTTTGAAAGGAATTCTTTGTTTTCAACGATTGTCTTGCAAGCATCGCAGCAAGCACCGTCACCGATAGCAGCAACAAGAGCTTCTGTAGCTGCACCGTTCTTTTCACCGTCGTTAACAGTTGCAAGATATTCTGCAGCAGCAGCCTTAACTGCATCAGATGCTTTATCAGAGTTAGCAATTTCTTCTACCTTAGCGATAAGGCTGTTACGAAGAGCATTCTGACCGAGAAGCATACCGAAACCGTGTTCTGCGTTATCTTCAAAGAGTGAGTTAGCCCAAGCAGGACCCTGACCCTTTGCATTTGTTGTATAGGGAGATGTAGCAGCGGGACCACCCCAGATTGATGAACAACCTGTTGCGTTAGAAATATACATTCTGTCACCGAAGAGCTGAGTAACAAGACGAGCATAAGCTGTTTCAGCACAACCTGCACATGAGCCTGAGAACTCAAGGAGAGGCTTCTTGTACTGGCTGGAGATAATGCTCTGTGCAGAAGCAACGCCTTCTTTTTCTGTTACGTTAGCTACACAGTAATCGAATGCTGCCTGCTGTGCATCCTGGCTCTCACGAGATACCATCTTAAGAGATGCTGTGGGACAAACGCCAACACAAACACCGCAACCCATACAGTCAAGGGGTGATACAGCAAGAGTGTAAACGTAATCTGTCTTAACAACGGGCTTGGGAGCCTTCTTAAGAACTTCGGGAGCATTAGCTACTTCGTCAGCATCAAGAGCGAAGGGACGGATAGTAGCGTGAGGACAAACGTATGAACACTTGTTACATTTTGCACAAGTTGTGGGATCCCATTCAGGAACGAGAACTGCAACACCACGTTTTTCGTAAGCAGATGCACCCTGTTCGAATGTACCGTCAGCATGGTCTGTAAATACAGAAACGGGAAGAGCATCACCGTTCATAGCACCAACGGGTTTCATAATATTGTCAACCATCTTAACAAGCTTTGCGGGACCTTCAGAAGCAGCTGTTTCTACAGCGTCAACTGCGTTTGCCCAATCAGCAGGAACGTCGTATTTCTTGAATGCACCGAAGCCTGCGTCGATAGCTTTATGGTTCATATCAACGATTTCCTGACCTTTTTTGAGGAACTTCATTGCAGCATTCTTCATATAGCCGATTGCATCATCCTTAGGAAGAACGTTTGCAAGAGCAAAGAATGAAGCCTGAAGAATTGTGTTTGTTCTCTTACCGAGACCGATTTCTGCAGCAAGGTCAATAGCGTTAACAGTGTAAAGCTGAATGTTGTTCTTTGCGATATACTGTTTTGTTTCTGCGTTAAGCTTTTCTGCAAGCTCTTCGTCAGACCACTGGCAGTTGATAAGGAATACACCGCCGGGTTTAACGTCGTTAACAATCTTGAAGCCTTTTTCGATGTATGCGGGAGTATGGCAAGCAACGAAGTCAGCCTTGTTAACGTAGTAGGGGCTCTTGATGGGCTTGTCACCGAAACGAAGGTGAGAAATTGTTACACCACCGGTTTTCTTTGAGTCATACTGGAAATATGCCTGAACATATTTGTCTGTATGGTCACCGATGATCTTGATAGAGTCTTTGTTAGCACCAACAGTACCGTCACCGCCGAGACCCCAGAATTTACATTCGATTGTACCTTCTGCAGCTGTATTGGGAGCAGCTTCTTCGGGGAGTGAAAGGTAGGTAACGTCGTCGTTGATACCGAGTGTGAAATGCTTCTTTGAATCTGCTTTTGCAAGGTCAGCAAAGATAGCGAAGATTGATGAGGGAGGAGTATCCTTAGAACCGAGACCGTAACGACCGCCTGATACTGTGATACCTGTTCTGTTGCAAGCGTCAAGAGCAGCAACAACGTCAAGATAAAGAGGCTCACCGATTGAACCGGGCTCTTTTGTTCTGTCAAGAACAGCAAGCTTCTTAACTGTTGCCGGAAGAGCTGCAACGAATTTTTCTGATACGAAAGGTCTGTAAAGACGAACTTTAAGAAGACCAACCTTTTCGCCCTTAGCCATAAGGTAATCGATAACTTCTTCAGCAACGTCACAGATTGAACCCATAGCAACGATTACGTTTTCTGCATCAGCAGCACCGTAGTAGTTGAAGAGCTGATAATCTGTACCAAGCTTTGCGTTAACCTTACCCATATATTCCTCAACGATTGCGGGAACTGCATCATAGTAAGTGTTGCAAGCTTCTCTGTGCTGGAAGAAGATGTCGCCGTTTTCGTGTGAACCACGCATTACGGGACGCTCGGGGTTAAGAGCTCTCTTTCTGAATGCGTTAACAGCATCCATATCGCACATTTCTTTAAGGTCTTCGTAATCCCAGATAGCAATCTTCTGGATTTCGTGAGATGTACGGAAACCGTCGAAGAAGTTGATAAAGGGAACACGGCTCTTGATTGTTGCAAGGTGAGCAACAGCACCAAGGTCCATAACTTCCTGAGTATTTGTTTCAGCAAGCATTGCGAAACCTGTCTGACGACAAGCATAAACGTCTGAATGGTCGCCGAAAATGTTAAGTGCATGTGAAGCAACACAACGAGCTGATACATGGAAAACGCTGGGAAGAAGCTCACCTGCGATTTTGTACATGTTGGGGATCATAAGAAGAAGACCCTGTGAAGCTGTGTAGGTTGTTGTGAGTGCACCGGCTGCGAGTGAACCGTGAACAGTACCTGCTGCACCTGCCTCAGACTGCATCTCGGAAACTTTAACTGTTGTACCAAAGATGTTTTTAACACCCTGAGCTGACCACTGATCAACGTAGTCTGCCATAGGGCTTGAGGGTGTGATGGGGTAAATACCTGCTACTTCTGTGAAAGCATATGACACATACGCAGCGGCATTGTTACCGTCCATGGTTTTCATTTTTCTAGCCATAGTATTTCCTCCTATAAAAAAATCAATAAATTATAAGTATTATAATAACACCACTGATTATATTAGCACGAATATTCTAAAATGTAAACTGTAAAAAACTAAAAAATTGCCGAAAATTTAACAATATTTTTAAATTTTGCTTTTTTTGTGATTTTACTTGGGAAAAGCTATATAAAAACAGGTTTTATCCTCAATCCTCTGCCCTTTTGCTTTTGTAATAAATCGCAGTAAAAATTGCCACAGTTGACAAATTTCTATAAAAGTATATAATATATCCTAATATGGTGTAGCCATGTACCCCATAAATATCTTTTTATTTTTGAAAGGAGTAAATCCGACTATGGATGACCCCGGACCTAATTTTACGGCCCAATTCTTAAACCTTGCTGCTGAAAGCTCTTCAGGCAGTAACCTTGTATTTCAAATTCTTCTGCTTCTTGTACTTATTCTTGTAAACGCATTCTTTGCAATGAGCGAAATGGCTGTTGTTTCTCTTAACGATGCAAAGATTGAAAAAATGGCAGAAGACGGTCACAAAAAAGCAAAGCTTATTTTGAAGCTTACAAAAAATCCCACAAGATTTTTATCAACTATTCAGATAGGCGTTACTCTTGCAGGATTTTTAACCTCTGCTTCAGCGGCTACCGCTTTTGCAGAAATGCTTACAAACGCAATCACGTCTTCTTTTGACGTACCCGAAAGCATTGTTTCACCTATTGCGGTTGTGCTTATCACACTTGTTATGTCTTACTTCTCTTTAGTTTTGGGCGAGCTTGCCCCCAAGAGAATAGGTATGCAGGTGCCTGAGAAAATTGCATTCGCAGTTGCAAAGCCCTTGCTCGTTATTTCAAAAATAACGGCTCCCTTCGTAAAATTCCTTTCTCTTTCCACAAACGGTGTGGTAAGGCTTTTAGGCTTCGACCCTAACGCTAACGAAGAGGTTGTTACCGAGGAAGAGATTCGTATGATGGTTGACGTGGGCGGTGAAAAAGGTGTTATTGAGGATACTCAGAAAGAAATGATAAATAACATCTTTGAGTTTGACGATATGGATGCCGGCGACATTATGACCCACAGAACAGACGTTGTTGCCGCTGATATTAACGACATCACTCTTGAAGACTTTATGAACCTTGCCATTGAACACGGCAGGTCAAGAATCCCCCTCTACGATGAAGATATTGACAATATTGTCGGTATCGTTTACGTTAAAGACCTTCTTAAATTCGTCGGTAAAGAGGTTAAGGCTAAAGGTACTCTTAAAAACATAATGAGAGAGCCTTACTTCATTCCCGAAACTAAATCCTGCGGTGAGCTTTTCAAGGAAATGAGCTCAAAGCGTATTCAAATGGCTGTTGTTGTTGACGAATACGGCGGAACAGCAGGTATCGTAACTCTTGAAGATATTGTTGAAGCTATTATGGGCAATATCCAAGACGAATACGACGTTGAAGAAGAGGAAATTTCAAGAATTGACGAAAACACCTTCACTGTTGACGGAACGATTGATATTGAAGAAATTGATGAGCTTATCGGCAAAGAGCTCCCCGAGGGCGACTATGAAACCCTTGCAGGCTTTATTATGGATGAGCTTCAATGTATTCCTAAAGACGGCGAAATGAACGAAGTAGTTTTTGAAAACGTAAAATTTACTGTTCTCTCTGTTGAGGATAGAAGAATTGAAAAAATCAAAGTTGAAATTACACCCGTTGAAGAAACCACTGACGAAGAGGAAGACGAGGACTAATTTCAAAACAAAAAATATTCTGCACCATTAGCATTGCTTTTGGTGCAGTTTTTTGAAAGAGAGAAGACTATGAAAAAGCTATGTTGTATTATTACAATCGTCATATTTTTAGCTACCCTTTGCGTACCCGCCTTCGCTTACAATTTTGACGGTAGCTCTTTGTTTAGTATAGACGTGCCTGAAAGTTTTGTTGAAACAGAGTACAGCGACTCCTCATATTTATTTGAAAATAATGAGGGTGATACGTTAAATATTTCTTTTTCAGAAAACGCTGATGAATTCTGCGTTAAAAATATGAGAGAAAAAGATTTTAATGAATATAAAAATGCCTTTTCAGAAGATGTAAAAGCTGTAACAGAAGCATACGAAATTGAAATCAACAGCGAATTCCTCTCTTGCGAAAAGGTAAAAACAAACGACGGCACAACCGCACTTATGAGCGTTATTAAGACAACGCTAAAGAAGGGCGACAGAGCCGAAACATATTACCAAAAGGTTTATGAATTCGGCGGTGTCAATAATAAATATACCTTCGCTTTTTCTACAAGAGACGAAAAAAGGCTTAATGACCTCGACGAAAGCTTAAATTCAATCGTACTTAACGAAGCCCCATTCAGAAGCACAGGTGAAAGCATCGCTGTTTATTCATTCGTTGCCATTTTAGTCCTTCTTTGCGTAGCAGGTATTGTGAGGTTTATAAGAACTCCCGAAAAGAGAAGACAGGGAAAGCTGAAATAAATTGCAAATGGAAAATGGCAAGTGGCAAATTAAGTGCGAAGTGCGGAATGCGAAGTGCGAAGTGAAGTCACCAGTCGTCAGTAGGTTCGCAAGATAATAGATAAAAGATAATATTGAATAGATAACAGAAAAGGGTCTGCGACGGCAATTATAATGCTTCGCAGACCCTTAATTATTTATCATTCATTAGCGAGAACATAGTGAGCATTATAATCGGCACGAAGTGCCCCTTCACTCCTCATTCCTCACTCCTAACTCCTCACTAACAAACGCCGTATGCACAAAAAGACAATACATTTACTTGCCTAATTCTAATGTACGAATATATGCCTTTCTCACAGCATCCATTGTAGTTGCTCGGAAAGCTCCGCTTTCGAGAGCTTTAACGCCCTCAATAGTGCTACCGGCAGGACTGCAAACTGCATCCTTAAGCTTACCGGGATGCTCGCCTGTTTTTACAAGCATTTGTGCGGCACCTGTAAGAGTTTGTGCGGCGTAAAGAAGAGCTTTATCACGTGGAAGACCGCATTCAACGGCACCGTCGGCAAGAGCCTCGCAAAACATAAACACGAAGGCAGGGCCACAACCTGAAACACAGCTTGCCGCATCAATTTTATTCTCATCAATTCTATCAAGAAGACCTGCGAATTTCATTGAATCTAAAAAGCCGTCAATATCTTCCTTTGAAACGAAATCGTTTACTGTATAAAGAATCATACCCTCTCCTACGCTTGCAGGCATATTGGGCATTATTCTGATAATTGGGCAATCAACCTGAGCCATTTGCTGTAAGGAAGAAATAGAAACACCTGCAGCCATAGAAACGAGTGTGAAATCAGTTGTTCTTTCCTCTAAAACGGGTGCAAGCTTTTCAAAAAGGCTTTTAAGCATTTGTGGCTTTACACCTAAAAAGATATAATCGCAATTAAGCACGATATATTCAGCATCTGCAACGTTTACGTCTGTTTCGTCCGCAAATGCTTTTGATTTTTTAGTATCAATATCATAAACGAAAATATTTTCAGCACCAACGGATTTTAAAGCGGCTCTTGCAAGAGCACCACCCATATTACCGCAACCGATAAAGCCGATAGTTTTCATAAAATCACCCTTTCACCCTTCAGCGAATCTGACCGTTACCTTTAATTATAAATTTATAAGTTGTAAGCTCCTTTAAGCCCATTGGCCCTCTTGCGTGAAGCTTTTGAGTTGAAATACCCATTTCACAACCAAGGCCAAATTCACCGCCGTCAGTAAAGCGGGTTGAAGCGTTTACGTAAACCGCAGCACTGTCGATAGCCATTGTAAATTTCTTTGCATTGTCATCATTTTCAGTAACAATTGCTTCGCTATGACCTGTAGAATGTAAAGAAATATGAGAAATTGCTTCGTCAACGGTGTCAACAATTTTAACCGCAAGAATATAATCAAGAAATTCAGTATCAAAATCGTTGTCCCCTGCAGGTGTGCCGTCAATAATTTTAATTGCTCTTTTATCAAGACGAAGCTCAACGGGATTTTTGCCGTCGCTTTGTCTTTTATCAACAAGTCTTTCCTTAAGCAAGGGTAAAAACTCATTTGCTATTTTACTGTTTACAACAAGCACCTCTGCCGCATTACAAACAGAGGGTCTGCTTGTTTTTGCATTTTCAACTATATTAAGTGCTTTTTCTATATCTGCCGTTTCGTCAATATAAATATGGCAGATACCTGTACCCGTTTGAATACAAGGCACTTTAGCATTTTCGGTACAAGCCTTTATAAGCCCTGCACCGCCTCGGGGAATAAGCAAATCAACGTAGCCTACTGCATTCATAAGCTCGTTTGCACTTTGCCTTGTTGTATCCTGAACGAGATTTATAAGAGTTTCAGGAAGACCCAATGAGGTAAGACCCTTTCTCATAGATTTTACGATAGCATCGGCAGAAAGAAAAGCCTCTTTACCGCCTCTTAAAACGCAAACGT
Organism: Acutalibacteraceae bacterium; assembly: GCA_045605825.1. GTDB lineage: Bacteria > Bacillota > Clostridia > Oscillospirales > Acutalibacteraceae > DTU089. Next base: position 32,525 of record JAZUQS010000011.1, on the reverse strand, counting down.
TACCGCTTTTAAGGGCTAACGCAGCAGCATCTGACGTTACATTAGGTCTGCTTTCATAAATAATTGCAACAACGCCCATAGGCACTGCAGTTTTTTCTACTATAATACCGCTTGGTCTTTCAACCGTTGCAAGAATTTCGCCTACGGGGTCGGGAAGCAAGGCAACCTCACGGATACCGTCTGCCATACCCTTTATACGCTCCTTTGAAAGTGCAAGTCGGTCAAGCATAACCTCTGAAACTGTGCCCTTTGCATTTTCCATATCCTTCTGATTCTCCGAAAGAATAAAGTCACAGTTTTCCTCTAATGCCTCTGCCATTTTTAAAAGAGCATTGTTTTTCGTTTTAGTGTCAAGAGTGCAAAGCACAGATTTTACTGCTTTTGCCTCTTGTAAAATTTCAAACGTTGATTTCATATAATTAATCCTTCTTTGAAATAAATCTTGTTCCTACTTTTTTACCGTCAATAATATCGTAAAGAACCGACGGTGAAGAGCCGTTAGCAATAACCACGTCTGTTCCTCTCTTCACGCATCTTTTTGCCGCAGAAAGCTTTGTTGCCATACCGCCCGTGCCGAGATTTGACCCGCTTTTACCGCCTAAGGCTTCAATTTCGGGTGTGATTTCGGTAATCTCTGAAAGTAGAATTGCGTTTTTATCTTTATGAGGGTCAGCAGTATAAAGACCGTCAATATCAGAAAGAAGAATAAGCAAATCAGCGTGCATACTTACTGCAACGATTGCACCTAAGGTATCGTTATCACCAACTGAAATTTCATCCGTATTAACGGTATCGTTTTCATTGATAATAGGAAGCACGTTAAGCTCAAGCAATCTATTCATTGTATTTTTTATATTGTGGTATCTTGTAGGGTCTTCAAGGTCAAGGCCTGTAAGAAGAATCTGGGCTACTGTATGGTTATACTCTGAAAAAAGCTTGTCATAAGCATACATAAGCTCGCATTGACCTACCGCCGCTGCCGCCTGCTTTGTAGGCATATCAGATGGCTTTTCTTTAAGAGAAAGCTTTCCTATACCCATACCGATAGCACCTGATGACACAAGTATTACCTCATTACCAGCATTTTTTAAATCGGCAAGCACCTTGCAAAGCTCTTCAACATGACGGATGTTTATACACCCTGTACTGTGTGCAAGGGTAGATGTTCCTACTTTAACTACGATTCTCATTTTTTACATCTCCGTAGGTGGATACTTTTTATCCACCGTTTGATTATTCTGAAACTGTTTCTTCGGCTACGTCATTACCTGTTCTGCTCTTAAGCTTTGCGGCTCTTGAAACTGCAAGGTCTTCCATCATTTGCTCTTTAACCTTGCCGTCAACGTTAAAGAAAGAAAGGGAAATCGCCTTACCGATTCTACCGATAGCGGGAGCAAGTGTAAATACTGTCCATATAGCCTGAAGCATTTTGGGGTCAGTCTGAGGTACAACAACACCGTAAGAGTTGATAAGCGGCTCATATTTAATAGCGGCAATAATAATACCGCTGAGAATTGTTGAAATGTTATTTGTAATAAGAGTAATATAGCCCATAGCAGCACTCATCATACCCTCATTACGAATACCCGTTTTCCATTCAACGTAATCGTACAAATCACCCTGAAGAGCAGTACCGCAATAACGCTGAACGCTGTTCATAGCACCTGCAAGAGTAAGACCGATTACTATAATAATAAGATTTATAATATTATTGTCGGTAGGTCTGTAGCCGATTAAATACATTATAAGATAAACAACACCGCAATAGCCGTATGCTAAAACTGAAAGCTTTTTAAGACCTATCTTTTTAGTCATTTTTGTAGCAAAGGGTAAAACGAAATAGCTGGGAAGACCTGTAAACAAGCCTGAAATAGCAGCATTTGAAAGCTTACCCGTACAGTTAAGCCAGAAATAGTTTGCAACGCTCTGACCCGTACCTTTACCCATACCGAAAAAGTTCTTCGCAAGAAGAGCCCACATAGGACGGCAGGATGCAACCTGCTTGATTGATTTTAATATGCTTGTGCTGTTCATCTCTTCACGGGAAGCAAGCGGTACTCGTTCTCTTAAGCTAAAGAAGCCGAATACACGGAAAACAACTACAAGAGCTATAAAGATTATGGCACCTACAAGATAAATGTTTCTTGTGGGAATTGTTCGGGGTAAATAGTCGACAAAGAACGGGAACAGCGACGGTAGCCATACACCGAACAGGTCTACGTATGTATCTGCTGCGATTAGCTTATTTCTTTCGTTTATGTTTGGAGTAAGGTTATAAAGCACCGCCTGATAAGCAGGTGTATAAAACGAGTTTGAAATAGAGCCTACGTATCTTATAACTAAAAATATTGCAAGAAGGGTTGCCTGAGAAAGACCGTCTGGCAACATATAAGGCGTAACGGCTGAAAAAAGCCAGAAAGGAAGAGTAAGCACAAGGTAAGGGCGTACTCGACCCCAACGGGTACGTGTTCTGTCAAGAATAGGACCTGATATTGCATTGTCAAAGGTGTCAAGAATACTGCAGAAGGACTGAGCAACGCTTAAGGTAATGGGGCTTACGTGCTGGAAGGTTGTGGTGTAGAAAAACTCGTTGTTACCGTTAAAGGTTTCCCAGTTTTTATCACCAATACCCGAAATGATGTACGCCGCCATTTCTCTAGGGCCTAAATATTCTTTTTCCTGTTGCTGTCGCTGTTTTTCTATATCCTCTTCGGTAACCTGTGGTTCAACGTAAACCTCTTTATTTTTTGTTGCCAAAAGAGCACCGCCTTTCGCAAGAAATATTTTTGAAATTTTATGTTTATTTATTAAATGTTAGCATAGCTATCATTGATTTTCAATGAATTCCATTATTTCCCTTTTTAATCGGGCAACGGGAAGACCAACTACGTTATAGTAATCACCGTTTACGGATTTTACAAGAAGACCCGCTTTTCCTTGAATACCGTAAGCCCCTGCTTTATCATAGGGCTCATCGGTTGAAATGTAGTCTTCAATCTCTTTATCGGTAAGCTTATAAAAAACAACGTCTGTTTTTTCGCTGAAGGTTTTAAACTTACCGTTTAAAGAAAGGGTTACGCCTGTAAAAACCTGATGCTCTCTTCCGCTTAAAAGAGATATCATTCTTCGGGCATCCTCTTTATCCTGCGGCTTTCCTAAAATTTCGCCCTCTACGGCAACAACCGTATCAGCAGAAATCACAAGGCTTTTTTCGTCGCAAATTTCAACAGTCGCTTTGTTTTTTATTAAAGAAAGATATTCAACCGCCTCTTGAGCCTTTATCCCCTCGGGTAAGGTTTCGTCGCAATCTGCAGGACGAATATCGTATTCATTAAAAATTAAGGATAATAATTCTTTTCGTCTAGGTGAGGCAGATGCCAGCACCACTTTTAAGTTATCAAAATTTTTCATTTTACCACTCAAGACAGTCACAGATTTTTTTAAGAGTGTTAAGACCCCATTTGCAAGCCTGCTTTGCTTCTTCGTGACCCTCAAACTCAAGGGTTATCCAGCCGTTGTAGCCTGCTCCTTTAAGAATTTCAAGAGTCTGTAAAACGGGCACGTTTCCGTGACCTAAAATTGCACCTCTTAAATAGTTACCGCCTCTTGTTTTAAAGAAGCCGTCCTGCGGTGGAAATTCGCTACCGCTTTTAACGTGAAAATCTTTAACGTGAACGTATTTTGCAAAGGGTGCAAGTCGGCTTACTGCGGTAACGGGATTTTCGTCAACGCAAAGGAAATTTCCTATATCTACCTGAGCCCCGAAGTTTTCGTTGCATACGCCTGTAATTACCTTTTCAACTCTGTCACTATCCTGACAGAAATAACCGTGATTTTCAATAGCGGTGAAAATCCCCTTTTCTTTTGCATATTCGGTTACCGCTTTATAGCCCTCAACAAGTCGGGGCAAGGCTTGGGGAAAGCCCTTAAACCTTTTATCTTCGTCATTGTATCCGCCCGTAGCGTCGTGACGCATACCCTTAACGCCTAAAAGCACCGCAATATCAACCTCGCCCTTAAGACGCTCAATCTCTTTTTTAAGGTCACCGTTACTGCCGTAAATAAAATCTGCACCAACAGAATACTGAACGGGTGTAACACCCTGCTTTTCGCATTCCGCTTTTAATTCTTTTGCATATTCTTTTTTATCTTTATTTTCGGGGGGATTTATTTCGGCAAACTCTATACCGTCAAATCCTAAATCCTTTGCGATTTTAATAAGCTCTTTTTCTGTAGCCTCGCCATTTCTTATGAGAGAAGAAAGACTGTAGCTACTTAATGCAAATTTCATAACGATTTCCTTTCCATTATTTTATCATTGTTTACAAGCCGTTTGAGTATTATGATAATGAGTATAGTTATAATAAGAGAGGTGATTCTTTTGAAAATAGACTCAAACAGTGAAGGGAAAATTACTGTTGCTCTTTCAAATGAAGATATGAACGAGCTTGATATTACATACGATGAATTAGATTATTCAAACATAGAAACAAGACGGGTTATATGGACTCTTTTAGATAAAGCGGGTCAGCAATTAGGCAAATGCATCAACACCGACAGCAAGCTTCTTATTGAAGCTGCACCGCTTAACGAGGGCGGTTGCGTTTTACATTTTACCTTTTTACCCGTAAACGACCCAAAATCGAAAAAACGGTTAGTTATGAAAAAGGAAGCCGACCCAATTCTATTTAAGCCCTTCAATGAAAATTCTATGCTTGATAGCGTTAAGATTTTATGTAATCTAATCAATGAGATAAAATCTGTTGAATGTTATAAGTACAAAAACAAGTTTTACTTTTCTATTTACCCTAATCTGACATTTTCAGACAGCCTAAGCTTTATTTTAAGCGAATTCGGTGAATGTAATTTTACCACAAACAAAGAAATGTCTTTTATTTGTGAATACGGCTCACCTCAACGAATCGATTGCCTCTTTAGTATCGGGAGCACCGAAAATGAAGCTACCGGAAACGAGGACGTCTGCGCCTGCATCAACGCAAAAACGGGCAGTTTCGGGGACAATTCCGCCGTCAACCTGAATTAAGAGGGCAGGGTTTACTTCGTTAGCCTTTTCTCTTATAGCAGTAATTTTCGGTAACATATCGCTCATAAACGACTGACCGCCGAAGCCGGGCTCAACAGTCATAACAAGCACCATACTAAGATTTTCAAGATAGGGGAAAACTGCCTCTGCAGGAGTTTTCGGTTTTATTACAAGTGCGGGTTTAACGCCTGCACTTATTATTTTTTCAATTGTTTTTTCTACGTCGGAATTGCTTTCAAGGTGGAAAGATATTAAATCCGCACCTGATGAAGCAAAGGCATCTATATAATCATAAGGGTTACTAATCATAAGATGGCAATCAAGAAACATATCCGTTGCTTTTCTTAATGATTTAACAACAGGCGGGCCTATTGAAATATTGGGCACAAAATGACCGTCCATAACGTCAACGTGAAGCATATCCGCCCCTGCTGTTTTTACCTTTTCAATTTCGTTTTTAAGGTCTGCATAATCTGCAGAAAGAATTGACGGAGCAACTTTTATTTTATTTATAAATTTCATACGTTTAACTCCTTTTTTGCTATTTCTACGGCTTGTTCACGGTCAATTGCTATTTGATTGCTTAATTCTTCAAAGGAATTGAATTTCATTTCGTTTCTTATCTTTTTAAGCAACGAAACCTCAACTCTTTGACCGTATAAATCACCGTTAAAGCCGATAATATTTGTTTCGCTTCGCTTTTCGCTGACACCATCAACGGTAGGTCTTACGCCGATATTTGTTACTGAAACATAAGCTTTTCCTTCTATTAATGTGTAAGAAGCGTAAACGCCGTATTCAGCTACGGTAAAATCCTCAGGGAAGAATTGGTTTATTGTAGGTGAGCCTAAAATTCTGCCTCTTGCATCACCGTGGACTACCTCGAAATCATAAGAAAAATGATAGCCTAACATTTTATTTGCAGCTTCAATATCGCCGTTTTTAATAGCATCTCTTATTCTTGTTGAGCTAACGGGAATACCGTCGTAATCTATTTCGCTACAAACAGTAAGGCTCATTTCTCTTTCACCGCAAAGCCTTTTTAAAACTTCAACGTTTCCCTCGGCATTTTTACCGAATCGGTAATTAAAACCGCAACAAAGTGCCGTAGCACCGTATTTTTTAATTAAAATTTCGTCTATAAATTCTTCGGGGGATTTTTTTGATATTTCACTAAAATCAATATATTCGGGCTCGTAGCCCCATTCTTTAAGAAGCTTTTCTTTTTTAGCACGGGTTAAAAGCTCTCCCGGATTTTTACCCGCAAGAAGCTTTTGAGGATGCTCTGTAAACAGAAGCGCTATTCTTTTGTCATAGTAATTTTTATTGCTGAAAAGCACCGCCTTGTGACCGATATGAAGTCCGTCAAAGGTGCCTAAAGCAATAAGAACACTCTGTTTTTCAGACATTATTAAAAACCCTTTTTACCTTAAGATTTTCGTCGTCAAGCTCACCAAGGCCTAAAAACTCGCCGTTACCGTAAACACGGTATAAGCCCTTTTCTAAATCACCCTTGAGCCTTTCTCTCATAAGAGAGCCACCGTTTGAAAATCTTTTTGCCTGATTTTCAGTGACGGTAATTTCAGGATACTCCCCGAGAAGCTTGTCTAACGGGATTAACGCCTTGTAAAGCTCGTTTTTTTCTTTAAGCTCTTGTAGCTCTTCGAGAGTAAAGCACTCTGAAAGCTCTATTCCGCAAGCATAGCTTCTGCAAAGCGACGTCATAACCGCACCGCAGCCTAAAGCCTCGCCTATGTCGTTTATTAAAGTTCTGATATACGTACCTGCGGAGCATTCACAATAAAGAGAATAATCACCGTTTTCCGCTTTTTCTACGGTAAGCCGGTATATTTCGCATTTTCTTTTTTCTCTTTCAACCTCTATACCCTGCCTTGCAAGCTCGTAAAGACGAACCCCGTCTTTTTTGAGAGCAGAGTACATAGGTGGAAGCTGCATAATTTCGCCTTTAAATGAGAGGGTTGCCTCTTCTATTTCATCAAAGGTAACTTCCTTGTCAAAGGTAGCAGTCACCTGACCCCATATATCAAGAGTATCGGTGCAAACCCCGGTTTTAAAGGTTGCAGTATACGCTTTTCTGTGAGTAGGTAAAAGCTCAATAAAGCGGGTAGCACCGCCTACGGCAATAGGCAAAACGCCCGTTGCATTAGGGTCTAAGGTGCCGGTATGACCGCACTTTTTTTCACCTATTATTCTTCTCACTTTATTTACGGCAAAAAATGACGTTATATTTTCACCTTTTTTTAATGCAATTATTCCGGTCATATATTCAAACCGTCCAGAACGTTTTTAATTATTTCTAAAAGCTTGTTTTTGCCTTCCTCGTAAGGAACGGTAAATGAAGCTCCTGCTGCTCCCTTGTGACCGCCGCCACCTAACTGAGAGCATATTGCCGAGGCATCTATATCGCCCTCGGTACGAACGGAAACGCCAAAGCTACCGTCTTTTTTCTCTTTGAGAACCGCACCTACAAGCACACCCTCAATCTGCCTCGGTAAAGCAGTTATGGGGTAACATTCATGCTCGGTAGAGCCACTTTTTTCGTACATAGCCTGTGTAATTGTAATAATTGCACATTTGCCGTCAAAATGATACTCAAGAGTTTTTCTTGCAAGAAGCTCTAACTCTAAAAAGCTTTTAGTTTTAGTTTCAAACATAAGCTTGTTGATTTTCTTTGAATCAATGCCCTGCTCCAAAAGAATTGAAGCAATACGGAAGGTGCTTGCGGTTGTATTCTGATACCTGAAGCAACCCGTGTCCGTAGAAATACCCGTATAAATACATTCTCTTATATAAGTATTTATTTCGATATTCATTTCGCTTAATAATTCAAACATTATTTCGCAAGCGGCAGCTCTGTTTTCAACGTAATTGTATTTTGCATAATAGGTGTTTGAAACGTGGTGGTCGATGCTTAAATCAATCTTACCGCCAAATTCTGATACCAAATCACCTAAAAGCTTTTCATCTGCAATGTCAACGGCAATTACAAAGGGCATATTAACCTCATCAGCCTTATAGCCTTCGGTAAGATAATAAAAATCCTTTGTAACCTCGTCAACGCATTTAAATACACGCTTTTTACCCATAAGACGTAAAGCCTCGCAAAGTGCGAAGGCACACCCTAACGTATCACCGTCAGGATGCTCATGAGAAAGCACAACGAACTCGTTATGCTCATTTAAAAGCTGTATACATTTTTTCTTATCTATAACCATATAACACCTTTAAAATGCTGAAAGCATAATAGGGATACCGTTGTATTTTCCCAAAAACAACGGTATTCCTTTTCGTTTACTGAATCATTCACCCTTTAATTCAGATGAAATTTCCTCAAGTTTTTTAACGATGTTCATACCGTATTCGATAGAATCGTCCGCAACGAATTTTATTTCGGGGGTTTTTCTAAGACCTAAACGTTTACCAACCTCTCGTCTTACAAGACCGGTAGCACCTGTGAGAGCCTTTGTAGCAGCCTTTGCTACCTCAATACCCTCAACGGCACTTACGTAAACCTTAACGTAAGAAAGGTCCCCTGCAACCTCGGCTCTTGCAACGCTTATAAGATGGTCCGATATTCTCGGGTCTTTAAGTTCTCTTACAATAGCCGCAATTTCTCTTTTAATATCCTCTGCGGTACGGTTTTGTTTATAAGTTCCCATATAAACTCCTAAATGTTAAAAATATATTGGTTTCAGACACAGCGAAGCTTTTTTATATACACATAAAATTCAAAGATTTAGGTGGAGTGTGGCATTTCTTCCGACGAAGGAATACACAAGTATTTCGAGGAAGAAAAATGCCGCAATGTGCCTGAAGATTTGGATTTTCTATTAATCCTTGTATTCTTCGGTGATATATCCCTCGAGTATATCGCCTTCTTTAATATCATTAAACTTCTCAAGACCTACACCGCATTCGTAACCGGTTGCAACCTCTTTAACGTCATCCTTGAAACGTTTAAGTGATGCAATTTCGTCTTCAAATACAACGATACCGTCACGAACAACACGGATTTTGCAGTTTCTTGTGATTTTACCGTCAATGATATAACAGCCTGCGATAGTACCTGCGGAAGAAAGCTTGAATACGCTTCTAACCTCTGCTTTACCCATCTCAACGTCTCTGAATTTAGGTGCAAGCATACCCTTGATAGCTGCTTCAACCTCTTCAATACAGTCGTAAATGATACGGTACATTCTCATTTCAACCTTGTCACGTTCTGCATTTGCTTCTGCAACGGGGTCGGGACGAACGTTAAAGCCAACGATAAGAGCGTTTGAAGCGTTAGCAAGCATAACGTCTGATTCGTTAACCGCACCAACACCGCCGTGGATAACCTTAACTCTGACTTCTTCGTTTGAAAGCTTTTCAAGGCTCTGGCGAACGGCTTCAACTGAACCCTGAACGTCTGCCTTAACAATAATATTAAGGTCTTTAAGAGCACCCTGATTAATTGAATCAAAGAGGTTATCAAGAGTACCCTTCTGCATTGAACGGAACTCTTCTTCTTTGATTTTTGCTTTTCTCTGTTCAACAAGCTCACGGGCAAGCTTTTCGTCAGATACGCAGTCAAACTGGTCGCCACCGATGGGAACCTCTGCAAGACCTGTAACCTCAACGGGTACTGATGGACCTGCTTCGTTTACTTTTCTACCCTTATCGTCTGTCATAACACGAACTCTACCAACTGCAGTACCTGCAACGATAATGTCACCTGATTTAAGAGTACCGTTCTGAACGAGAAGTGTAGCAACAGGGCCTCTACCTTTATCAAGACGGGCTTCAATAACGATACCTTTACCTGCACGGTTGGGGTTAGCTTTAAGCTCTTTCATTTCTGCAACAAGAAGAACTGATTCAAGAAGTGTATCAATATTCATCTTTGTTTTTGCTGAAACGGGAACGCAGATAACGTCACCGCCCCATTCCTCAGGAATAAGCTCATACTCTGTTAACTGCTGCATAATTCTGTCGGGTGATGCATCGGGTTTATCCATTTTGTTGATAGCAACAACAACTGAAACACCTGCTGCTTTTGCGTGGTTAATAGCTTCAACTGTCTGGGGCATAATACCGTCGTCAGCCGCAACAACAAGAATAGCAATATCAGTAGCCATAGCACCTCTTGCACGCATAGCGGTAAAGGCTGCGTGGCCGGGTGTATCAAGGAAGGTAATATCCTGACCGTTAAGGTTTACTCTGTAAGCACCAAGGTGCTGAGTGATACCGCCTGCCTCAGTTTCAGTAACTGAAGTGTTTTTAATAGCGTCAAGAAGTGATGTTTTACCGTGGTCAACGTGACCCATAACGCAAACAACGGGGCTTCTTGCAATAAGGTCTGCAGCATCGTCCTCATGGTCGTCGATAATTCTGTCTTCGATAGTAACAACAACCTCTTTTTTAACCTTTGCACCTAACTCGGTTGCAACGATTTCAGCGGTATCAAAGTCGATAACCTGATTAACGGTTGCCATCATACCTAATGAGAAGAGCTTTTTAACAACCTCTGCTGCAGTTCTTTTAAGCATTGCTGCAAGGTCTGAAACAGTAATTTCCTCGGGCACTGTGATTACGAGAGTCTTTTTAGCTCTTTCAGCCTCAAGTCTCTTTAATCTTTCTGCTTCACTCTCTTTACGGTGTGAACGCATACCCTGCTGTTTTCTGTACTGCTGACTCTTCTGCTTTAATTTCTGCTTTGTCTGAACGTTGTCGTTAATTGAATGAACGGGAGCGATATTTTCATATCTTTCGTTGTACTTATCAAGCTGAATATCTTCAACTCTTGTGTCGATTGTACGCTTTTCACCCTTTGTTCTTGACTGCATGGGGCCGTCTTTCTTCTTTTCGTTTTTCTTAAAGGGGTTTGCGTTTGACTGACCCTCAGGCTTCTTTTCCTGAGGCTTGTTGTCAGCCTTTTTCTCTGCAGGCTTGTTTTCCTGCTTCTTCTCTGCGGGTTTGTTTTCTTGTTTTTTCTCCGCAGGTTTATTTTCCTGTTTTTTCTCTGCGGGTTTACTTTCTTTCTTAGGAGCCTCTTTCTTTTCGGGCTTCTTTTCTTCAGTCTTTTTCATTGCAAAATACGCATTGAAGTTTTCAACTGAATTCTCTTGAGTTAAAACATCAAAAAGAACGTCAAGCTCTTTTGTATCAAGGGCTGTCTGTGATTTTTTAGGCTCTTCAAAATGCTTTGCAAGAATGTCTGTAATATCTTTATTTTGTAAGCCGAAGTCTTTTGCAACTTCGCTGACCTTATATTTAGTTATCATCTAATTCCTCCCCGAATTTTTGTTTTAATTTTTCAGCAAATCCGGTATCTGTAACGGAAAAGACTGCTGCACCTTTTCCTATGCCTTGAGCAAAATCTTTCATAGAGCATTTTGTTCGCATAACGGGAATTGACCTACCGTTTTGCGTACATAAAAATCTCATTTCTCTTTCAAGCCTTTCAGAAGCATCCGAGGCCATTATTATTAGCTGAGATTTTGATTTTACTATTGTTTCTTTTACGGCATCGTGACCGCAGGCTAATTTGCCCGCTTTTCTGCAGATGCCTAAAAAATTCATATTTTCTCTAATATTCAAGCTTTGCTCACTCCAAGCTGCTCTGCCATAGCATCATAAACGCTTTCGGGAATCTGAGTATCTAAAGCTCTTTCAATTCTTTTACCCTTACGGGCTTTCTGAAAACAAGCTTTATCAGGACAAATATATGCCCCTCTTCCCGATTTTTTGCCTGTAAGGTCAAGACTGATTTCACCGTCAGGGCTTTTTACTGCTCGGATTAACTCTTTTTTAGGCTTCATTTCGTTACATCCGAGGCATTTCCTCATAGGTATTTTTTTCTCAGCCATAATTAAAACCTCACTGATTCTGCGGGATATAGAAACCGCTTTCGGGTTTAATATCTATCTTCCAGCCTGTAAGCCTTGCTGCAAGGCGAGCGTTCTGACCTTTGTTACCGATAGCAAGTGAAAGCTGAGTATCGGGAACGGTTACGTGACATGCATTTTCTTTTTCTTCGTCGATTTCAACAGAAAGAACATCTGCGGGAGCAAGTGCTGCACCGATGAATTTCTGGGGGTCTTCGTCGTAAACAACGATATCAATCTTTTCGCCGCCGAGAGATTCAACGATTGTACCTACACGGGTACCCTTAGGACCGATACATGCACCGATGGGATCAACGTTTTCATCTTTAGAGAAAACTGCTATTTTTGTTCTTGAGCCTGCTTCACGGGCAACAGACTTGATTTCAACAATTCCGTCATAGATTTCGGGAACCTCTGTTTCAAAAAGTCTTTTTACAAGACCGGGATGAGTTCTTGAAATCATTGCCTTGGGACCTTTAGGTGTATCCTTAACGCCTTCAATAAAAACCTTTACAAGCTGATTTTCTGTAAAGGTTTCGTCAGGAATCTGTCTTGATTTGGGAAGAACAACTACTGACTTACCAATTTCAAGAGTAACGTTACCTGACTGAGGGTCAATGCTCTGAACCTTACCTGTAACGAGTTCCTTCTGCTTTGATTCAAATTCTCTGAGCATAAGACCTCTTTCAGCGTCGTGAATATCGCCTCTGATAACGTTCTTTGCAGTTGTTGCGGCTATTCTGCCGAACTGCTTTGTTTCAAGAGGAATTTCAACGATATCACCAACGAGAGCGTTCTTGCTGTACTTTTGAGCATCTACAAGAAGAATCTGTGTGTTAGCGTTTTCGATTTCTTCAACTACATGCTTTTTAAGGTAAACTCTTAATTCGTATTTTTCGGGGTTGCAGTCAACAAAAACTACGTCCTCACCGCCGTAATCCTTTCTTACGGAAGTAACAATTGCCGCACAAACTTTTTCAAGAAGATAATCTGCGGGGATTCCTCTTTCCTGCTCGAGCATAAGTATTGCTTCAAAAAATTCTTTGTTCTGATTGGGCTTGCTTGCCGCTTTTCTTGCCATTTTTCTTACCATTCCTTTCAATATATGTGAAATAAATTATAAACTTTTTAAAATCAAACGTTAAAATCAGAAGCTGAAATCATCTAACTTAACGAATGCAATTTCCTTTTTCTCTGCGGTCATTGTAGTTTCGTCTTCAAATTCTATTGTAACCGCACCTGTTTCACTGTAATCAATAAGAACACCTTTGAATTCTCTCTGCCCTTCAAAAGGTCTTATAAGCCTTACGATAACCTTTTCATCCATAGCGTATTCGAAATGAAAATCTCTTGTAAGCTTTCTTTCGATACCGGGTGAAGAAACCTGTAAATTGTACTGACGGTCAACGGGGTCTGCCTCGTCAAGAGGTTTGTCAAGAGCGTGACTCATATTAACGCAATCATCAATACCGACACCGTCTTCCTTGTCGATAAAAATTCTCAAATAATAATTTGCCCCTTCTTTTTCAAAGGTAACGTCCCAGAGAATAAGACCTAATTCCTCTGCAATAGGTTGTGCAATATCCCACACAACCGCAACTGTGTTCTTTGCCAAATCAGCACCTCTTTTAATAATATTCTACAAACTTTTTGCCATTGTAGAAACCTTTTTCGAAAAAAGCTTTTACAATAAACGTGAGAGCAGGTTGCCCTGCTCTCACTCAAGTTCATATTCGTACAATGTGAATATACCATAATATATAAAAATTTGCAAGTGTTTTTATTAAATTTGCTATATCGAATTTTGTTGTTATTGCTATTTTTTTGTGTTATTATAAAATTACACTATAAGTGTAATGAAATATGTAAGGAGAATCTATATGGAAAATATGGAAAACATCCCTCAGCAAGAATACGCTCAACCTGTAAATACTGCTCCTGCTGTTCAGCTTAAAACAAACCGCAGCTTTATTAAGTACATTTTACTTTCTCTTGTTACTTTCGGTATTTACGGTATTGTTAGTATGTCAGGCGTTTCATCTGACATCAACTTAATCGCAAGTAAGTACGACGGCAAAAAGACCATGCACTTCTGCCTTCTTTTCTTCGTTTTCTCTTGGTTGACTTGCGGTATCGGCGTTTTCGTTTGGTTCCACAAAATTTCAAACCGTATGGGCGCTGAGCTTAAAAGAAGACATATCGATTATGATTTTTCTGCAAGTAGCTTCTGGCTTTGGAATATCCTCGGTTCTTTCATAATCGTAGGACCCTTCATTTATATGCATAAATTCTTCAAGGCTATCAACCTTCTTGCTGCTGATTACAACGTTAACGGCTGATAATTATTAAAACAAAAAATCTTCGAGGCACTTGTGCTTCGAAGATTTTTTATTTCGCCTGAATGGCTCGAAAACGGGGAAAAGGGACGTAACAATTGTAAAGATTCCAGATGCCAGATACCAGATGCCAGAGGCTTCGCGGAGAGTAAAAAGCTTCGCATCAATTTACTTTAACAATAAAAACAGGTCTGCGATAGCAAATTATATTGCCGTCGCAGACCCTTAATTATTCATTATTCACTATTCATCATTCATTAGCGAGTGAAGTGAGCTTTACAATCGGCACGAAGTGCCCCTTAATTTGCCACTTCCCACTTGCCATTTCCCATTTGCTATTTGGCGAGCTAAGCGAGCTTATCAGTCATCCTGCTGTGCCTGTTTGATAACCTCATCCGGCACTGCTTCACCGTGTTTAACGAACATGATAAGAAGAATAGCTATACCGAACATAATCGGGCTGTAGTAGAAGAGAGACATATACGTTCCCGAAAGCATTCTTATAAAGCCGTACACGATGGGTGATGCAATCTGAGCTGAGAAGGTTGCTGTGTAGTAGTAACCGGTGAAGGTACCAACCTTTTCAACACCGCCGATTTCAAGAACAAGAGGAAGAGTGTTAACGGTAATAAACATATTAGCCGCACCGCCGAGAACGAGAACGGGGTAAATAAGCACTCTAAGAATCTTTGTAACGCTGTCAACAGTTTCTGAAACTGCAGTAAGAGCAGTTGCGAAATCGTCAGTTTCTACAGAAAGAACGTTGTTTGCAACTGTAATAATTGCATCGTAGATGCCGTCGCCTGCGTTTTCAACAAGGTATTTGTCAAATTCTGCATAAGCACCGTTAACGTCGTTTGATGCATCGTTCTTATATGCAAGGTAGCCTTCCATTGTGAGAACTTCGTCATCCTGAAGTGTTCTGCCCTCTGCCTGAGCTGCATCACTAATCATACCGTTGTAGCCGTTGATGTTATCATCAATTGCGATATAAGCGTTGTTAACCTCAACGTAGTTTTTGATAGAAAGGTCTTTTCCGCCCAGCATACCGAGGAATACACCGAAGAAGAAAACGAATGCAGCAAGGAATACTGAAAGACCTGCTAAAATTGTTTTCTTTCTACCGAATTTTTTACCCATTTTACCTGCGGGAAGAGCAGCTGCACCTGAACATACTGCAAAGATAAGCATAATAATTGTTGCTTCCGAGGTAATCATATGAAGGATTTCCTGAGCAAAAAGTGAGAAGAAGGTTGTAATAGCGTTTGCTGCACAGAAAAGGAAGAAGAGTGTGCCGAGCATAAATACAAGACTCTTTCTTTCACCCTTTGAAAGCTTGATAGCTTTAAGGGCTGCTTTCTGAGCTTTAGCCTCTTCTTTAGCTGCTTTCTTTCTTGCTTTAGCGTCTGCATACTGATTCTGCTCGCCTTTAAGCTTGATGCTTGTATCCTGCTCTTTTACAAAGAAAAGAAGAACAAGCATACCGATTATCATAATAATTGAGCCGATAAAGAAAACGTAGGGGAATGAAAGAGTTTCATCTGCCTTGATTTCAGCTTTACTGTAGCCTGCAACGAGAGTACAAAGAGCGATACCGATAGTACCCGCTACCATACCAACTGCAGAGCCAAGACCGCCCATAAGGTTAATAACCGCATTACCCTCTGAACGAAGCTCGGGGGGCGTTAAGTCGGGCATAAGGGCAACAACGGGGGCACGCCACAAGGACATTGAGAAAACGAAGAGGATAATAACAAGCATTGTTAAGGGTAATCTCATTTCGCCCTGAACGTTGAGTGCTACTATTGGAATCAATGTAAAGAGAACTGCCGAAATAGGTGCACAGGACACGATAAAGGGTCTGCGTTTACCGAGCTTTGAATGGCAGTTGTCAGATAACTTACCAAAGGTAGGCTGGAAGATAACACCGAAGATGTTATCAAAGGTCATTATAATACCGATAAATAAGGGTACGAGAGTAAAGCCGCCGCCTAAAGCAACCGTGCTTTCACCCTGAGCCTCTGCGAATTTGCCAATCCAAGGAATAGCATTGCCGAGAGCCTGACTGAGATGAGTAACCCAATCACTCTCTGAAAGAATTCTGTTAAGAATTTTTGTAATATAAGGGTCGTAAATTGCCCAAGCAATTGACGTTGCAAGGAAACCGAAACCCGTAAGTATAGTCTTTTTATAATCGAGTTTCATTTTTTTCTCTTCCAAAATAAGTCCTCCTTTTACCGCTTTACAGTCAACGACGGTTGAACATCGTACGGGTTCAACTTCCGTCGGCTACCGGCGATTTTTATGCAAGTCTAATTGTATCACATTATTCCAAAAATTCCAACGAAAATAACAAACTGCGATATTTTTTGGAACATTCCATAAATACCGCAGTTGATTTTTGTGTATTATTTTTTAAATCATTTCTGTTGCTTACTTCTATAGCTTTCAGCTTCCCAGTTTACAATGAAATCTGTAAGCTCAGGAGTCATAGGTCTTGCACCGCCGAAATACTGAGAATATTTGAAAATTTTCATACCGTCGTTAAAAAGAGCCGCCGCATTGTTGCTACCCTTTTCAGAATAATCTACCGCATAAAGACCGCAATCCTTAACAAGTAAAATTTTCGGTAAAAAGCCGTTTTCAGCTTTGTATTTTTCAACCTTTTCCTTGATTTCACCGATATTTTCAATATAAACGGGGTACGGCTTACAGTAAACTATCTGGTCGGGGTTAAAGGGTAAATAGATTTTATTAAAGTCCTCTTCACTTTTTGCAAATTCAAGGGAAGTAGCAGAGGGCTCGTAGATTATAACGCTATCTTCACCGAAAACGTCACACATTTCGTTGAAAACATCTCTACCCTTTTCGCCGTCAAAATCTCCTATTGAAAAATCAGGCTCTTCTTCAATGCAATTACGAAGTTTTGCCATAACCGAATAAAGCTTGTCGCCGAGACCCTCGGTTGTGTTATCGGCAATAAAAATACCGTGGTTAGCAAGTAAAAGCATATCGGCATCCTTGCCCGTTTTTTCTTTATATTCTTTTAAAGTATCGTAGCAGATTTTTGCAAGAATATAACCGGGCTTGCAGGGCTCTATCCATAAAATATCGTCACCGAAAAGCTCTTTTGCCTTTTCTTTGCCGCCTAAAGCACAGGAAAGACCGTTTACAAGAGTGGGGTGTAAATGTAAAACGTATGTATACGCAAAAAGAGAGTGAAGAGTTGTTTCAACGCTTGGTCTTTTGTCTTCCTGACCCTCTAGCTTTGCCGCCATCAAATCAGCGAGAGAAAGTGCCTCACGCTCTTTATCGTTATCGGGGTAGGTTTTTGTAAAAATTTCTGCAATTTTGCTTCTGTCCATTCTTACAAAGCCGTCGGGGGTAATTGTTGAAAGGCTTGTACCCGAGCCTTTGATATACATAACATTGCCCTCTTTTGCGGAGGTGTTACCGCCACCTGCAAGCACAAGCTCCTCGTTGCTGCCGTAAAAATTTGAAAATTCTGTAAGCTTATCAATAATCATTGTTAGTTCCTCTTTATAAAATATATAAATTAAATGTGGTCGGGGTATCTTTCAACTGAAAGCTTACCGTCGCAAACTGTCATTTTTGCAATTCTTGCATTTCTTCTATCGCCTGAAAGACCGTCTGCTTCCGTGTTTCTTGCGTGATAAACCACATAATACTGACCGTTTTCTTTAATAACGCTGTTATGACCTGTGCCCTCTTCCCAATCGTTGCTTCTTAAAAGCGGAGCGTAGGTGTTATCGTCGGGCATTTTTTGGAATTTAACCTTTGTTAAATCTTGTTCGGTAGTTTTTGCAGCAGCATATCCTACGAAATAGGTTTCATCCTCATATCTTCCGCCGCTGTACATAATATACTGCCATTCGCCCTCTTGAAGCCAATATGCACCCTCGATTGTATGCCAATGCTGACCCTCTTTATAGCGATTTCGACAAAAAATTTCTTCGTCAATTGATGCTTTAATTACGGGCACGGGCTCACCTACGGGTGTGTAAGGGTCTGCCATTTTCTGAACAACTATATAAGTACCTATTCTTTCACCCTCAAAGGTGTTGGGTGAATAGAAAAGGAAAAGACCTGCATCGGTTTTTACAATGTGAGAGTCTATTGAAAAAGGCATTAAAATAGGCTTTGCTTCCGAGAAGGGCCCTAAGGGGCTTTCGCTTTCTATCACGTGCATTGTCTGATGATGACCGCCCTGGTCGGGCTCAACGTCATAATATTCAAAGGAAAAATACACGTAGAATTTGCCCTCATGGAAAATCACAGAGGGAGCCCAAAAGCTATCCTTACCCTCAATAGTAAAAATTCTGCCCTCAAATTTCCAATCACCTAAAAGGGTATCGCAGGAATGAGCGTATATTCCGTCGTCACCCGTTGTGTAGATATAAAATTTACCGTCGTGCTTGAATATAAAAGGGTCTGCCTGACCGACGTAATTTGCTTTATCAATTTTTAAAAGCTGCATAACTATCTCCTCTTTCCCGAATTTTTAGGTTTAGAGCTACCGCCTCTGCGAGAGGTGTTATTCCGTTTTTGGTTATTATTGTTTTTCCTTTTTGCCTGCTCAACTCTGTCTTTATACGAGGGCTTTACAAGGCATTTTTTATCGTAGCCGATTAAATCTTCTCTGTGACACATTTTAAGAGCAGTCCTTACAAGATCTGCATTTTTCGGGTCGGCGCACTGTAAAAGAGCTCTTTGCATTCTCTTTTCGTCAGCAGATTTCGGTACGTAAACCGATTTCATTGTAAACGGGTCAAGTCCCGTGTAAAACATAACCGTTGAAGCTGTACCCGGTGTGGGATAGAAATCCTGCACCTGCTCGGGATTATAATTCCAGCGTTTTATAAATTCTGCAAGCTTTACCGCATCTGAAAGGGTACTGCCCGGATGGCACGACATAAGGTAAGGCACAAGATATTGCTCCATACCGAAGCTTTTTGTTAATTCAAAATATCTGTCCTTAAATTTTTCGTAAACCTTAAAATCGGGCTTGCCCATAAGACGAAGCACGTTACCCGAACAATGCTCGGGGGCAACCTTTAGCTGACCGCTAACGTGGTCCTTAACAAGCTTTTTAAAAAATGCATTTCCCGAGGGTGATTTATCTGCATTAAGATAATCGTAACGAATACCCGAGCGGATAAACACCTTTTTAATTTTAGGTAAAGCTTCGATGCGTGAAAGAAGCTCTATATATTCGCTGTGGTCTGCCTTTAAATTTTTACAAGGCTCGGGAGCAAGGCATTTTTTATCGGGACAAACTCCGCTTTTCAACTGCTTATCGCAGGCGGGGTAACGGAAATTTGCAGTAGGTCCGCCAACATCGTTAATATAACCTTTAAAATCGGGCTGTTGGGTTAGTATTTTTGCCTCTTCAACTACACTTTCAATGCTTCTTGAACGAACACTTCTGCCTTGATGAAACGCAAGGGCACAGAAGTTACAACCGCCGAAGCACCCTCTGTTATGAGTGAGGGAAAACTGCACCTCTTTAATTGCAGGCACTCCCCCCTGCTTTTCATAAGAGGGATGATAATTTCTCATAAATGGAAGAGCATAAACCTTGTCAAGCTCTTCTCTTTCAAGGGGTGGCATAGGTGGATTCTGCACAAGCATATTTTCGCCGTAATATTCTACGAGAGCCTTGCCGTAGGCACTATCCTGATTTTTATACTGAACGGAAAAAGCCTTTGCATAATACTCTTTATCTGATTTAAGTCTTTCAAAATCCCATTCGCCTGCTGTATCAAAGTGAATCTTATCACCTTTTTTACCCAGCCAAGCCGTACCTCTTACGTCACGGATTTTAGAAATCGGCACGCCCTTATCAAGAAGCGAGGCAATTTTTCTTATAATATTTTCACCCATACCGTAGGTAAGAATATCAGCACCCGAGGAAACGAGAACGCTTTCTAAAACCTCATCACTCCAATAATCGTAATGGGCAAATCTTCGAAGGGAAGCCTCAAGACCACCGATAATTATAGCGGTGTCGGGGTAAGCCTCTCTTATAAGACGGCAATAAACGTCGGTTGCTCTGTCAGGACGAAGACCGAATTTTCCACCTGGTGAATAGTAATCGTAATTTCTTTTACGTTTAGCGACTGAATAATGGGCAACCATTGAGTCAATATTACCTGCGGAAACTAAAAAGCCAAGACGTGGCTTTCCGAAACGCTTAAAATCCTCGCAGTTATTGAACTTGGGCTGTGAAAGAAACGCAACGTTAAACCCTTGCTCCTCAAGAACACGGGTTATAATAGCCGCACCGAAAGAGGGATGGTCAACGTAAGCATCACCGCAGACGTAAACGAAATCTGCCTCTGCCCAGCCTCTTTCCTGCATTTCTTTTAAATTTATCGGTAAAAAGCTTTTACCCATCATAAAAAGTCACCTTAATATATTAAATGTTGTTAATTTTTCTTATAATATCGGGGATTTCCGCCACCGTTTCAACCTGTAGCTCGGGCTTTTCAATTTCGGGGAAAATCCAAGTACCCGTGGTTTTAACCCAAACGGGAACACACCCTGCTTTTCTTGAGCCGTCAACGTCAAATTTCGGATGGTCACCGATAAACATCATCTCTTCGGGCTTTATGCCGAGATAATCGGTCATCATCAAAAATATTTCCTTGTCGGGCTTTCTGTAAGGGGTATCACCGCTTATTATAACGTAGTCGAAAGCATCGGTTAAATCAAGCATTGCAAGCTTTCTGTTCTGAACCTCGCTCTCGCTGTTAGTAATAAGACCGATTTTAAGACCCATAGCCTTAAGCTCATTTATTGTAGGGATTGCAAAGGGATATTTTACGGCAATTTCTTTGAATTTTGAAATAACAAAGCTTTCGTACTCCTCATACTCGGGA
This sequence comes from Acutalibacteraceae bacterium, assembly GCA_045605825.1. Taxonomy (GTDB): domain Bacteria; phylum Bacillota; class Clostridia; order Oscillospirales; family Acutalibacteraceae; genus DTU089. The sequence continues at coordinate 11,356 of JAZUQS010000011.1, read as the reverse complement.
ATTTCAGCAAAAATCCCCTTACTGCAAAGGTGAGCAAAGATTTTAGTCCACCCGATATGAACGAAATTTTTATCTGCCCAGGAAAGATTTTCGTAAATGAACTCATCGGTTATACCCTCGGCTATTTTAAATCTGTCTTTGAAAAACGGCACTATTTTTTTAAGGGTTTCATACCTGTCAAATAAAGTATGGTCAAGGTCAAAAACTGCCGCTTTTATCATAAAATCACTCCGAAAACAAAATACACAGTAATTGTAGCATAATAAACCTACGTTTTCAACTGTAGTAATTTGTAAAAAGGTTTTCTTGCATTATTCTTTTAAGAATGATATATTGAAATAAACTATTCTCAAGGGGAGATTTTTTTGAAAACACAGCTACAAGAAAAGCTTTTTGAGCTTCAGGATATTGAATATAAAGCCTTTCATTCAAAGCTTATGCCTACGGTAGACCCCGACACTATTATCGGTATAAGAACACCCGTTTTGAGAAAATTCAGTAACGAATTTAGCAAAACAGACGAAGCAAAGGCCTTTCTTAAAAATCTTCCTCATAAATATTATGAAGAGAATAATCTTCACGCTTTTTTGCTTGAAAAAATAACGGATTACGAGTACCTTATAAAAGAATTGAACAATTTTTTACCCTTTGTAGATAACTGGGCTACCTGCGATATGATGAAGCCGAAATGCTTTAAGAAAAACAAAGACCACCTTATTAACGATATAAAAAGGTGGTTGAAATCTGAATATATTTACGAGGTAAGATTCGGTATAGTTTGCCTTATGAATCATTTTCTTGACGATGAATTTAAGGAAAGCTATTTAGATTTAATCGTTGATATTAAAAGCGACGAAAATTATGTAAATATGGCTTGTGCCTGGTTTTTCGCTACAGCACTTACAAAGCAGTATACTTCTGCTGTTAGAATTATTGAAAATAAACTTCTCGATAATTGGACTCACAATAAAGCAATTCAAAAAGCGTGTGAGAGCTATAGGGTGGCGGATGAGAGGAAAGAAACCTTAAGAAAATTAAAGAGATAAAAAACAACTTTTCGCGAAGCTTTCATCCCTATTTCATCAAAGATGAAACAGGGATGAAAGCTTCGCAAATTTACAATTTATTACTCCCTGCGAAGCATCTGGTGACTGGTGACTGGGGAGCTTTACAATCGGCGAAGTCCCGACATTCCTCACTCCTAACTCCACACTCCTCACTTGCGAACGCAGTGAGCTTTACAGTCCCGACTTTTCAAAAATCTCTTTCATTTTCTCTACGCTTTCTTTATCGTAGTTTTTCATTTGCTCTCGTTTGTTTTTAACTATATGATTTTTCGAGAAAGTATAGGTTACGGCTCTTATAACCCAGAAAAGCGGTAACAAAAACGGCAATTTTTTAAGAATGGGGTATCTTAAAGACATATGCTTAAAATCGGGGAAAAGAGTTTTCACAAAATTAGTTGTTTTTGACTCGTCTGAAAGTGCCGCTGCGGCTGCCGCCTCGGCATTTTCAACGGGTGCACCGAAAACAATATAGTTTTCCATAAGAAGAAGGTTTTCATCTAATTCTTCATCTGTAAAAATTTTATCGCAAAGAGTCATTATATTCTTTGCGAATTCACCTATACCGATAGCCTCAAACTGCTCTTCAATGTAGTTAAAATCAAGCTCGTCAAACTTATGCTTTTTAAGTAAAAACAAATCCATCATAGGCCTGAAGCAAGCACCTGCAGTGGTGTAATGCTCAGCGAGATGAGCGAGAGTATAAACGTATAAATCGTTATACGTCATTTTGTATTCAAATTCACCGCATTTTTCAGCCTTTTTCCAGACGTTGAGGAAATAACCGTGCATAAAATATTCTTCAACGAAAAGCATTTTATGAAGCTCAATTGTTAAAACGGGCTTTTTAATAAGGACTATATCCTTGCCGTTATCCATCTCTTGAATAAAGCCACGGGAAAGTATAATAGCCTTCCCTTTTTGCATATCCTCTTCATGCACTAAAATATCCATATCAACCATAAACCTCATATCCGCCTGAGGATACAAGGCTTTAAGATGTGACCCTTTTAAAAGCATAAAGGGGATTTTATTTTCAGTAAAGGTTTTTCTTATAAAATCTACCTCGTCAGACTGTGCCGACTCCCTAAAACCACAAACAAGACGGGATTGCTTAAGCTTTTTAAAAATCTCATCGGGAAACGTAACCGCACCGTTTTCTGCGGCAAAGCAAAGTATATTCTGAACTGAATTTCTGATGCATAATGAGTATAACTTTTTTAAATCAACGTCTTCAGGGCATACGGGAAGAGGCAGGCCGCTTATAGATGCACCCACCAGCTTTAAAAAATATTTTTTTGTAGTCATTGTATTACTCATAAAAACCCCTGAAAAATATATTTACAAATAGTATTTTACTAACTGATAAACAATATGTCAAGGCGATAAAATTTAAAAAACTAATCGTAATATCTTGAAAAAATTTTCAAACAGTAATATCATAAACCAATAAATAAAAAAAGATTTACGGAAGGCAGGAACGGGCAACCGACAAAAATGATTATAGATTTTCACACTCACGCATTCCCCGAAAAAATCGCCGAAAAGGCGATGACTAATTTAAGCTATGCTTCGGGCGGTCTTATTCCTCAAACAAACGGCACAATTGCTTCTTTAAAGGAATTAATGAAAAAAGACGGCATTGACAAAAGCGTTGCTCTCGCAATTGCCACAAACGAAAAACAGCAAACAGCCGTTAATGATTTTATTGCTGCCTGCGAATGCGACGAAATTATACCCTTCGGCTCAGTTTTCCCATTTGCTGAAAACGCTTTAGAGGAATTAGAAAGAATCAAAGCTTTAGGCTTAAAGGGCATTAAGCTTCACCCCGAATACCAGCAATTTTTTGTTGATGACGAGAAAATGAAGCCACTATATAAAAAAATATCTGATTTAGGATTTATAGTTCTTTTCCACGCAGGCGAGGATATAGGCTATCCTCCGCCCTACCATGCAACTCCCGAAAGATTAAGGAAAGCGGCAAAATGGATAGATTCACCTATGGTCTGCGCCCATTGGGGCTCGGCAGGGCTAGGTGAAGAGGTTATAAAATATCTTTGCGATATACCCGTTTACTTTGATACCGCCTTCGGCTACGGTACAATGCCTAAAGACAGAGCCTTAAGAATTTTAGATAAAAAAGGTACAGATAAAATGCTTTTTGGGTCCGATTGCCCTTGGCACGCACCCTCTTGGGAAATCAGCATGATAGAAACCTTGGGCCTTTCTGAAAGCGAAAAAGAAAAAATTTATCATAAAAACGCAGAAATGCTATTAAACATTTAACAAATGTATTAAAGAATTATTAAAAATCTTTGCATTTATTGACTTGATTTTTTATTAATGTTAGAATAAAAGCAATAAAAAAGGATGGTGGCAAATATGAACGGAAGAAAATTATATAAAATTGAACACGGCAAAAAAGTTGCTGGCGTATGTGCCGGTATATCAAAATTTTTAAATATTGACGTTACTATTATTCGTCTTGCATGGGTGCTTTTCACTCTCGCAGGCGGTTGCGGTCTTATAGCATATATAATTGCAGCCCTCGTTATGCCTAACGAGGAAGACGTTGTTGTTCCTTACGTAGCTGAAGAACCCGAGGTTACTTCGGAAGAGTAATGTGCAATACGTTTGCTAAATTACAAATGGGAAATGGCAAGTGGCAAATTTCGGAACTGCGTTTGCAATTGTAAAGACTCCAGAGGCTTTGCAAGATAATAGATAAAAATAATATTGAACAGATAATAGAAAAGGGTCTGCGACGGCAATTATAAATGCTATCGCAGACCTGTTGTTTTTATTGATAAATTAACTTGTTGCAAAGCTTTACAATCGGCACGAAGTGCCCCTTCACTCCTCACTCCTAACTTCACACTCCACACTAAATCGTGTGCGAAGCCTCCGGCAGCTTCAATTCCGCCTGTTCTTTATAAAACTTATGTACATTTATAAATGCAAGAATTACACAGTAAAGTGCGTAAACCCCGTAGATAAGATAAGTGATTTGACTTATATCGTTCATTGCCATTTGAACGTTTAAAAACAGGCCTACTACCGCTTGAACAATCCAAAGATACGTGTATTCAATATAGGCAAGCATTGTCAGAATCGGTACGATAAAGCCGAATAAGAATAAAAGGCTGTCAAAAAGAGCGTATTCATATTTTAGATAATAAAACACCCCTGCAACTACCGCCCATAAGGCTAACAAGCCTGCCGTAAAAACAATTCTTTGCTTGTTAGTCATTTTTTTAAACATTACCGTTTTCTTATAAGCTCTTTTTTTCCACCTGAAAAATGTCATCAGCTGTATAGGGAAGCTGAAAAGCAAGCCCGATGCCGCCGAGGCATAAACGCCCATAATAATATAAGTTGCCGTATAAAGAAGAGCGTTGCAGGCACCTATTAAAACACCGATTCTGTTTGCTTCCGACTGAAAGCTCATAACGAAAAGCGAAACAAAAAGCGGAATCATAAGAAAAAACTGTTGCTTACATAAAATTCCCGCAGTGAGAATCGCAATACCCGTTACGGCAATTATAATAATTTTTTTCTTGTCCATTTAATTTTCTATATGCTCCAAAGTTTTTTCAACTGCTTTTTCAATATCAACTGTGCCCACACCGAATATTGAGGTGTGGATTTTGTTGTTTACAGGCTTTTTCCAATAATCGTCGATACAGTCAATACCGCCTCTCATACCGAGAATTGAGCCAACAGTAGCGCCGTTACAGTCTGTATCAAAAGCCATATTAACCGCAATACAAATTGATTTTCCGAAATCACCCTCGCCGTAAAGCAAGCCTGCAACAACAATCATTGCGTTTGAAATAACGTGGCACCAGCCGTGGTCGGTATGCTCGTCATACTGAGAATGAATATATTCAAAGCATTCTTCAATAGAAGCACCGCTTTTATACATTTCATAAATTTTAACAACTGCTTCATAGAGCCTTGATGTGTGGGGAATCTGTGCTAAACCGCCAAAAATAATAGCTTCAATATCATCCGTTACCGCCGCACAGGAAATCATAGCGGAAACAAACATTTCACCGTAAACACCGTTTTTTACGTGTGAAATTCTGGCATCAGTATACGCCATTTTGGCTGATTCTTCAGGCTTGCCGGGGCAAATATAACCGAAATAATCGCCTCTGATTTGAGCACCTATCCATTCACGGCAAAGGTTTTTATATATAGCAGATGCCGGTGGCTCAATGCAGTTTATAAAGTTTATGTATGCAATTCTTTCTGCAGTAAAATACGAGTAAATTGACTGATATTTTAACCAAGCCTTTGCAACGTTTTCGGATTCAAAGCTTCTGCCGTATTCCTCAACAATTTTTTGAGAAAGTACAACGTAGTTTGTGTCATCGTCAACGGGCATACCGTCAACAGTATCACCGTAAGGCTTATTTTCAAAAGAAAATTTATACTTCTTAAAAGTTTCGCTCGTTATATCCGTTGATAAAACGTAGCGGTGCATAGGAAAATTGTTTGTTTCTTTAAGAAAAGGTATAAGCTCGTCGCTTCTTATCCCCTCAAGAGGCTTACCCAACAAGCAGCCTACTGCCCTACCCGTCCACGCACCGAGAAGCTTTTTTCGAAGCGTTTCTTTATTGGGCTTTTGAGCTTCAAAATCGCAAGGCTTTCTTAAAGCCTTGATTTCCTCTAATTCGTTAGGCTCGTTATAGTCATAATCCTCACGGATTTTTGAGTTCATAACCAACTCAAAAATTACGTCGCTCATCTTTGTTTTTTCTTCGCCGTTTGGCATATTTTGCACAGCTTCAAACAAAGACTTATGCTCTTCAATATCTAATCCCTCTTCAACAGACTGATTATATTCAGCCAAAATATCGTCAAGATATCTGTTAAAGCCGTCAACCTGCTTATAATTGATTTTTAATTCTGTATTATAAATTTTAGAAAACATCAAACCACTCCCGCAGCTGTTATTTTTAATATAATTATACACTTTTTCATATTAAAATCAATCGTAATGCTTGACTGTTTTGAAAAACAGTTGTAATATTTAAAAGGTTAATGATTTATTAGAAAAATTCTTTTTCAAGCTATTATTTTTATTAACAATCATCTCCAAGGAGGATGCTATTATGGATAAGAAATTACGAGTAGGCGTTTTCGGTGCAAGAAGAGGCCGAGGTATCGCACAGGGTATTACCCTTACTGAAAAAGCATATATCAGTGCCGTTTGCGACTACGACGAAAGCACCTATGAGAACATTAAACCTTTTTGCTGTGAAGAAACAAAATTCTTTACCGATTTTGACGAATTTATTGATAGCGGTTTAGATGCGGTTGTGCTTACAAACTTCTTCCACCAGCACGCTAAATACGCTGTAATTGCTCTTGAAAAGGGTATTCACGTTTTAAGTGAAACAATGCCTGCAGTTACTATGGCTGAATGTGTTGCAATCTGCCGTGCAAGTGAAAAAAGCGGTGCTATTTATATGCTGGCTGAAAACTATGCTTACTTTGCAGTTACAAGCAAGCTTACCGAGCTCTATCAGGAAGGTACTTTAGGTGAAGCTCTTTACTGCGAGGGTGAATACGTTCATCCTATGAGCCATGAGGAATACGTTCATTATACTCCTACTACAACTCATTGGAGAGCTCTTATGCCCTCAGGCTTCTATCTTAGCCATTCATTTGCTCCCCTTATGAGAGTTACAAACGATATCCCCGTTTCAGTTAATGCAAGAAGCATTTATACTGACGGTATGCGTCAGGAACGTGAAGGCGAGCCTATTAAAGACGTTGCTTCAATTATGCTTTGTACTATGAGTCGCGGTGCCGTTGCAAGAATTACAGGCTGGGCTAAATTCGGTGGCCACGGTAACTGGTACAGATTCGCTTGCGCTAAGGGTAGCGCTGAAACTGTAAGAGGTGACGAAGGCAAGGTTCGAGTTTGCTATAACGATTGGGAAATCCCCGAGGGAAAAGAAAAAGAAAGCGTTATAACAGTCGGCTTCCCCTTTGATAAGGATAAAGCAAAACAGTGCGGTCATTCAGGCGGTGACTATTTCGTTTCTCACGAATTCCTTTCTTGTATTCTTGAAGGCAGACAGCCTTACTTTAATGCTTACCGCTCATGTGCTATGTCTGCAGTTGCAATTCTCGGCTGGAGAAGTAGCCTTCATAACGGTGCTGAATATAAAATCCCCGATTTCTCAAAGGAAGAAGACAGAAAGTTATACGAAAACGACAATCTTTCACCCTTCCCCGATGAAAACGGCGTTGCAAACTACCCCTGCACAAAATACGATTTAGATAAATTTGATATTGATTAATAAACTAGATTTTTACATACACAAATCCCTTGCAAAGATTACTCTTTGCAAGGGGTTTTTTCTGCTTCAAAACTATCAGTCATTTTCCTTTTACGTGCTTTAAGAGAATAAGACCTTTCGTTATAAGAAGTAAAAACGCAACGGTTATCGCATAAGCATGTCTTGTAAGACCTAAAAACAACACGAAAAGAACGTTCACAACAAGTGATACTTCCGTTAATAGCTTTCCGCCTTTTTCTATTTTTAATTTTGAAAAAGCAACCTTTAAAATACCGAAAAACAAAAGCAAAACAACACCCAACCAGCAAATAGCTTTATTTAAAGGCGAAATATCTGAGTAGTCAAATAAGCATACCGAATAAACAAAGCCATCAATGACGTTAGGGTAAAGGGGTAAAAATATTAACAGAATTGAAAATAAGTCTACAAATCCAAATAATAAATCGCACATTTTCCGAAAGCTTGATTTGCTTTCTTTTTCGGCAATAGATAAGAGCTTTTCACCGGATAACATATCGTCAATTGAAACCTGAAAAAATTTCGAAATATCTTTTAATGAATCAATTGACGGGTAACCCCTGCCAGATTCCCATTTAGAAACCGCCGTTCTTGATACGAATAAAATCTCCGCTAATTCGTCTTGAGTTAAACCTTTTTCTTTTCTTAAATTCTGAAGCTTTTCGTTAAATTCCATATTATTTCTCCCAATTATTTTCATAAAACAAAAACGCAACTACCGATTTATAAATATAAAATAACCCGCCACTTAAAAAGCATGAGCCGGTAATATCGGTTACCCAATGCACACCCGAAACAAGTCTGCCAATTACCATAAAAGCAGAAAATATAATTGAAATAATACAAATTATATTTTTCTCCCAACGGTTTTTTATTCTTTTTTTAGCTTGAAAATTAAGAGTAGGCATAACGCTTAAAACAAGAAGCGTTGTTGAGGAGGGATAAGAGGCCTCCATAAACCCGTTTATGAGAATTGGTCTGTAATTTACAGGTATCATTTCGAATATAAGATACCCGAATATTACTATAACATAATAAAATCCTAAAACAATAATATCTCTGTCAACTTTTAATAAACTTTTTCTTTTTACAAGCTGAATAAACCCGAAACCGCCAAAAAGCATACAGATAAAAACAGGCACTAACCCTAACCAATCAGTAATATTATAAAGGGTCATATTAACCCCCGTCAAAGAGTGAAACCAACAGTTAAAATCAGCGAAGCCGATATCAGTACCGTTTACCCCTACCGATTTTACGTCAACAGTTTGTATAAGAATAGTCCATAAAATAAATAAACCTATCAAAACAATTCCCGTTATTAAATATTTCTTTGCCTTTTCTTTAAGCCTGTTTGTTTTTGAACATTTATTATATTTTTTGTTCATAAAATTCACGTCCTTTAGTTTTAATTATTTTTAAATTAAAACTAACAGAAAAGCTATAAAAACTAAAGAATTTTACCGTAACAAGAGCGATACTTTTAGTGTCATATAAAAAACAACAGAAGCCCTTTATAGCTTGGACTTCTGTTTTAAAACTATTAATCATTTCAGGTCTTGTGCATTTATACCCGACTTCCCTACAACGCAGTCAATTATTATTTTGATAATATTGTCAATTTCCTCTGAACAGTCATTTTCAAGCCATTCCATAACAATAGCGGTTATGCCCGTAAGATAAAATTTGAGAACATAGGGTCTGCTGTTTTCAGGAAAATCAAATCTTTCAAGAATAGGGTTAAAAATGTATTTAAACATTTTGTTATAAACACCGTTAAAATCCATTGACCCGAATTGCTTTATTGAGGTTCTGAAAACTCTTTGATTTTCTTTTATAAAGGTAAGGTACGGCGAAAGGTATTCCGGCGTTATAAAAACTAAATCCTTTAAATCGCTGTTTTCAAACTTAAAGTCTATACTTTGTTTTTCAACCGAAAAGTATGAAAGAAAGCTGTCGGTAATATATTGGGTAGTTTCTTTAAGCAAATCGGATGTGTTTTCGTAGTGAAGATAAAAGGTTGAACGGTTAACCTCCGCCAAAGCACAAATTTCTTTAATTGTAATATACTCAAAATCCTTTTTTTCAAGCAATTCAAGAAGTGCTTTATCCATCTTTACTGCGGTGTTAAAATATTTACTTTCGTTTTTATTCATTTAACAGCACCCGCCGTTTTTTATTCTTCGTCGGTTATTTGTTTTGCAAGCTCAACAATTTCAAATGCATATTTCTTTTTGCCCTTTTCAAGCATTTTTTTGTAAATCGGGTAATTAACGCCCATACCGATAAAGCCGATAATACCTATTACGATACCGAGAACGGTAAGAAAAGTTGTTCCGCCGATTACCTGCATTGAAAGGCTCATACCAAGACCCGCAACGAGAGATGCAATAATACCGAAGGTATAAGTAAAAACTGTTGCAGGCATTTTTGCTTTTGCGTCAAGCTTGCGAAGAGCAACTATTTTTGAATTATCCTTTGGTGCGTATTCCTTTGCAATTGATTCTGCATAAATTTTGTTTGTGTTCATTTTGTGAACCTCCTTTTGAATTTTACAAGCTTATTGTAACCGCAAAAAGAGATTATCTGAACAACACGTTTTTAAAAAAATGTTGAGTTGTGGGTGAATATGCTTATTTACAAGATGTATTCGTTAAATTATATCTTTTAATTATTGATTTGTTTTATCTATAAATATTACGTAATCGTTTTCCGTGCGGTCTTTTGCTATATAGTCGCCTTTTTTGAGACCGCTTTTACTATCTTTATATGAATTCAAAATTTCTCGGGACATATTTGTTAAATCATCTCGGTTGAGTGCCTCTTCAACGGTTAAAAGTAAAACCTCGCTGTTTTCGTAGCCGTCTGATTTCGGCTCACCTGAAATATAGTCCATTGTAAAAACTGCACACCATTGTTCAGATTTGAATTGCATTGAAAAAAGCTCATTTGCCTTGCAGTTGACTCCCGTTTCCTCAAAAATTTCACGTGCAACGGCAATGATAGGTAGCTCGTTTTCTTTCACGTAACCACCGGGCAACAAAATTCTGTCTTTTGCAGTGCCGTAGGTATGGCGGACAAGCAAAAGCTTCCCGTCAATCTCAACAATCCCGCAAACAGCAAAAAAGCGGTTGTTAAGTTCAGTTTTATTTTTGTCAGATTTTTTAAATAAAGGCATTATAAATTCTCCTTGGCGGTGGTGATGGATGCTATTAATAATCTTCTGATTGTTCCGCATTGGTTATATAAATCTTTAGCAACATCTCTGTCTAAAATATCTGCTTTTACAAACAACTCTATCCAATATTCAGTTTCATAGCATTCCTTTAAAGCAATCTGAAGTTTTGAAACGAAATCCTTTTTACCTTGTGCATAATTAGCTTCACGAATATTGGCACCTATACTTGTTCCGGCTCGTTCCAATTGATTATTAGTTGAATAATGACCTTTTATATTTTCGCAAGTTTTCATTATTTTAACAGCAAAATCCATTGATAAATCTACAAGTTTATTCTCTTTCATTACTATCACCAAACATATTGTAACATATTAAATAATCTTGCGATTATGAAATATTTTGTCTAAAGCCAAAATATGAAATAAAATAATCCTTCATACGCAACTGCGTATTTCATAGCGTCAGCTATTTCATATCCGAAGGATATTTCACAAATCCGCAAGGATTTATTTCATTGAAAAAGAAAAGACAAGTCTTTCGACTTGTCTTTCTTTTTCTGGCGCCTCCTGATGGACTCGAACCAACGACACCCTGGTTAACAGCCAGGTGCTCTACCGACTGAGCTAAGAAGGCATATAACCGGATGAAGCATCCGGTGTTTGTGTCGGCATCGCCCTATTTTCCCAAGCGGCTTCCCACTAAGTATCTTCGGCGCTGTTGAGCTTAACTACCGTGTTCGGGATGGGAACGGGTGGACCCTCAACGCCATCAACACCGAC
>JAZUQS010000010.1:0-21082 GCA_045605825.1 Acutalibacteraceae bacterium | reverse complement strand
TTGAAAAAGTTATAATTTTTTTCTCATACCTTTTTTTAAGTTCAATATAATTATGTCAGATGTGTTTTTAAATCGAGCGAAAAAAACAAAGAAAAACAAACAAAAAAACGAAAAAAACAAAAAAAGTACAAGTACATATTCAAATACTAATACAAATACTAATTCAAGCACTAATGCATATACATATACTAATTCTAATACATACACAAATGCGAATTCTAATACAAATGCAATTGCTAATGCAATTGCTAATGCATTTTAAAGTTTTATTACATTTGATAATAATAAAGTAATATATTAATAAAGATAATTAGTATGTTAATAGTTATTCAACACCAAACGACAAGAAAAGCGATCAGGATCGTAACTTCAGCTTTATATAAAATAAGAACCGCTTTTCGAGCAGTTCTTTTTTCATACTTTACAAATTTAAGAAGAAATGATATTATATATAAAAGATTTATATTAAATACTATTTTTTCTCATATCTTTTTTAAAATTTTGTGCTTATTTTGTGCTGAAATACTCAAAGTCATTGATAAATAAGGGGTTTTAGGTGGCGAGGCAAGACACGGCAAAGCATTCGAAGGTCTTCTTAAGAGATATTTTGGTGAATAATTAGCTCTTTTCTCCCTATACTATTATAGGAAAAAGGAGTGGTTTCAATGAAATACGAATGCCCTTGCGGATATGTTTATGACCCTGCAAAAGGTGACCCTGATAACGGCGTAGCACCCGGTACAGCCTGGGAAGACGTTCCTGAGGATTGGGTTTGCCCCGTGTGTTATCTCGGTAAAGATGCATTCACCCAAGCTTAAAAAAGACCGATAGGGGCAACTCTATCGGTTTTTTGTTGCATAAATTGAGTTGGTTTGATATAATAATCAAAAAACATTTGAAATAAAAATGAATTAAAAAAGATAGGGGATGCTTATATGAATAAAACTGCACTTTTTAATTTATCATACGGTGTATACGTTGTTACTACTTGGGCGAAGGGAAAGGCTACAGGCTGCACCGCTAACTCTGCTATGCAGATTACTTCAAGCCCTGCGACAATTGCGGTTTCTATCAACCACGATAACTATACAAACGAATGTATAAAGGATACAGGCGTTTTTGCACTTAATATTCTCGGTGAAAACGTTGACCCTATGGTTATAGGCTCATTCGGTTTCAGAAGCGGTAGGGATACTGATAAATTCGAGGGTATTGAACCACTTGTAAAAGGTTATCTTCCCGTTTTACCTCAAGCTATGAGCTATATCACCTGTAAGGTTATTAATACTATGGAAACAGATACTCATACTATATTTTTAGGTGAGGTTACAGATGCTGATAATCTTTCAGCTGATACGCCTATGACTTATTCGTATTATCATAAGGTTATTAAGGGTACTGCACCGAAAAATGCTCCCACATATCAAGGAGAATAATATTTTATTATATGAAAAACGTTGTTCTTATAGGTATGCCCGGTGCGGGGAAAAGTACAATTGGTGTTTTACTTGCAAAATCTCTTCTCATGGATTTTGTTGATACCGATTTAATTATTCAAAAAACATCAGGTAAAGCCCTTTGCGATATTATTAATGAAGAGGGTATTGAGAAATTTATCAATATTGAAAACAACGTTATTTGCAATGAGGAGTTTGTGAATAGTGTTGTTGCTACGGGCGGTAGTGTTGTGTACGGTAAAGAGGCCATGGAAAAGCTAAAAGCTGACGGGGTAACCGTTTATCTAAAGGTTAATTCAGATGAGCTTCATAGCCGTATAAAAAATATACATACACGCGGTATTGCAATGAAAGAGGGTCAGACTTTAGATAGCCTTTATAACGAAAGAGCACCTCTTTATGAAAAATACGCAGATATTACTGTTGAATGTGACAAGCTTTCACCCGAAGAATGTGTTGATTTAATAATTGAAAGAATATAGAAAAACTACCGAGTGTATAACTCGGTAGTTTATTTTACGGTAATATTCTGTTCCAATCAAATAGTTCACCGGGGTCAGTTTTTTCAGGAGAATAATCTTCGTGACCGATGATATGATCTCTGTCTAACGGGATATCGTTTCTTTCACATATATCAGCAACCAAAGCCTTCAAGGATTCGTATTGTTCATCGGTAAAGCCTTTGAGAGAATCATCTAGAGCCTGATATTCGCTACTACTCATATAAATAGACATATCATCCTCTGAACCGATAGCAACAAGCTCAATTCCGATGGCATATTGATTCATTTGATTGGTGTATTTAGGGTCGTTTAAGAATTCACCGGAGCCTGCATGCCAGGCAACTCTGTTTTCAGGAATATAACAATTTATCGTTCCGTCACGTTCTATTATATAGTGAACGCTAATGTCATATTCTATGAAAATATCTCTTACGTATTTCATATTATATGGATCTTCTTTATGAGGTCCAACTGCACTGATAAAATGAACCATAACAAATTCAGGCTTGTAAAGGCGTTCCCAAGAAAATTCTTCTAAAGGTAGAAGATAATCTTCAACTGCGTTTTTGTAAACGTAAACAGGCTCTTGGGGTGTATTGTCTACCTGTTGGGCGGGTTCTTTAGTGGTTGCTTCGGTGGTTTGTGGCTTCGCACCACAACTGCACAATAGGAATACGAGAGAAAAAACAAGAAATATTGATGTGACTTTTTTCATTTTAAAACCAGCTTTACAGAATTGTTAATGTATATTAGCAAAAGTATGAGTGGGTTGTTTTATAATACAAACTGCAATACACAGAATGCGGCATAAATACTGAGAAGGGAAATTCCCTGCCAACGTGAAAGTTTCTCTTTTATAAGAGTTGGTACGGTTAAAATAAGCATTACCGCTAACATAACGGGGATATCAATTACCAAAGAAGAATTAATACCGTTAATTAATCCTGAAACTGGGAGTGCAAAGGGGTTTATTGTAATTGCAACACCGCTAACAAGCACAAGATTAAAGAGGTTTGCACCGATAACGTTACCGAGTGAAAGTGAGCCGTGACCTTTAATAAGAGATGTGATTGCGGTTACAAATTCAGGAAGAGAAGTGCCGAGAGCAACGATTGTAAGGCCTATAACCTTTTCTGAAACGCCTAATTCGGTTGCTATAATCGTTGCATGGTCAACTAATAAATCTGCACCGACAGCGATTAAAGCGGCACCGAGAATTAAAAGGAAAATATCTTTGAGAATAGAGTCTTTTGTTCCTTCTTCTTTTGATTCTACAACGTGATCCTCACCGCTTTTAGCTTCAAGCTCTGCTTCGCTTGTGAGAGCACCTTGCTCTTCTTCAGCCTGAACGGTTTCAATATCAGCACCGCTTTTTTTCATACGAATAACGGTGGTCACCATATAAATAACAAATATAGAAAGAAGTATTATACCCGTAATACGAGAAAATTCACCGAGTATATAGGCTACTGCACAATAGATAACAGCTGCACCGAAGAAGAATGCAACGGGTACCTTTAAACTTTTTCTTGCTGCAGGCCCCGGTTTAATAGCTATTGTTAAAGCAGCAATAAGAGCTGTATTACAAATTATTGAGCCTAAAGCATTTCCGTAGGCAATTGAGCCTGAACCTTGTGCGGCAGCACCTGCCGAAACCATAACCTCGGGAAGAGTTGTACCGATAGAAACAACGGTAGCACCAATAAGGATTTCGGGTAAATGGAAACGGCGGGCAATACCTGTTGCACCGTCAACAAACCAATCGCCACCTTTAATTAAAACAACAAAGCCAATGGCTAGCATAAAAATTGAAAAAAGCATTTTTAATTCTCCTTGTGTTTTGATTGCAATAAAAAAGACGAGTTAGAAAACAACCCGTCAAACCACGCATAAATAAACGGGCTTACAACCCGTTCTAATTTGACAGACTCCACCCTTATTCAATTGCATGTAAATATTATATCCATATATCACCCAATAGTCAACGAATGTTATTTTTTAGACAAGTCAAATTTTGGGGAGTTAATTTGTTGATTTTGACGAAGTAAAAGTGTATAATCAATCTGGTGATAAAAATGGGTGTAAATGATAAATTTAACAACGTTCCTCAATGGATGATAGATAGCAAGACCGCAGCTACAGAGCAAAACGATGAGGTCGGTTTGATAGTTGCAAAATATATCGGATTTTTCAGAAAAACGGGCTTTACTGAAAAACAGATAGGAATAATGCTTACAAGCGCATTTCTTTTAGATTTAAGAGAAGTTGAAAGAAGAATAGAAGCTGTTCTTTCTTGCGGTGAAGAGGGGGAAGAGGATAAAGCCCGTGAATTATGTGCTTTCCTTGCTTCTAAAGGTACACTTTTTGAAAATTCAGACACTGACCCTTGCGAAATTATCGAGTACATTAAAAATAAATATGGAAAAGAGGCTGCGTTTGAAACGCTTATTACTTTTCCTCAGCTTCTTAGCGTTTGGAAAAAAGAAACCGTAAGAGATAATGAAGAGTATAAAATAGACAAAGCAAAAGCTGAAATTATTCTCTCTGAGGTTGCTAGCGTTTTTCCCGAGATATGAATTTAAATAAAAAACCGACAAGCTGTATGTGAAAAACAGTTTGTCGGTTTTGCTTTTATTAAAGATAATTATGCAAGCTCTTTTGCAAGTGCTTTTATTTGGTTGATGTTTTCTTCGCTTACCGCGGATTTAATTTTTACGCTGTTTTCTGCGAAAGCGAGATTTTTTGACTTTTCAAACATTTTCTTCATAACGTTGCCTGCGGTTGAAGCCCAGCTACCGTTTTCAATAATAGCAACGGTTTTGTTTTGAAAGCTTCTTTCGGTAAGAGCATCAATAAACGTTCTCATAAATGGGAAAATATCGGAATTATAAGTAGTTGTTGCAAGAACGATTTTACCGTAACGGAAAGCATCCTCAACAGCCTCTGCCATATCGCATCTTGCAAGGTCATTAACTACAACCTTAGGACAGCCCTCTTTTTTAAGCTCTTCTGCTAAAAGCTCAACAGCCTTTTTAGTGTTACCGTAAATTGAAGTATAAGCTATAACAACGCCTTCACTTTCAACACCGTAAGAAGACCAAGTGTTATAAAGGTCAAGATAATAGCCTAAATTTTCTGTAAGCACGGGACCGTGAAGAGGACAGATTTTTTCAATGTCAAGCGTTGCAGCTTTTTTGAGAAGTGCTTGTACCTGATGGCCGTATTTACCAACAATTCCAAAATAATAACGTCTTGCTTCACAAGCCCAATCCTCGTCAACGTCTAATGCACCGAATTTACCGAAGCCGTCGGCAGAAAAAAGAATTTTCTCTTTGCTGTCATAGGTTACGATAACCTCGGGCCAATGCACCATAGGTGCGGTAACAAAGGTTAATTCTCTGCTACCTAAATTGAGAGTGTCACCATCGCCGACGATAATTCGTCTTTCTTCATAAGCAGTGCCAAAAAACGCTTTCATCATATCAAAAGCCATTTTAGATGCAACAACGGTTGCTTCGGGGTAGGCTCTTAAAAAGTTATCAATATTTGCAGAGTGGTCAGGCTCCATATGCTGAACGATAAGATAATCGGGAGCTTTACCGTTTAGAGCAGCTTTGATATTGTTAAGCCATTCCTCTGTAAAATTTATATCAACGGAATCCATAATTGCGATTTTTTCGTCAATTATAGCGTATGAATTGTAAGCCATACCGTTAGGTACTATATACTGACCTTCGAATAAATCTATATTGTGGTCGTTAACGCCTATGTAAATAACAGAATCTGTAATTTTCATAATTAAACTCCTTAATTAATACTATATCATCTAGAATAATATATCATTTTTCCTCAAATTTCGCAAGATGCAAATGTGTGGAACTTGATATTTTATTAAGATAATGTTACTATAATTCCCAAAGGATGTGACGTTATGACAAACAAGGAAAAATTACATTCAGGGGATATATATTATCCGAGTGGTGACGATATAATGATAGAGCAGTTAGGCTACCTTGATAAGCTTTACGATTTTAATATGACAAGACCGTCAGAGCTTGATAAAAGGGCAAAAATGCTTAAAGAAATGTTTGCGGAAATCGGTGATGATTGTTATATAGAGCCACCGTTTCACTCTAACTGGGGCGGTCACCACGTTCATTTCGGTAAATCCGTTTATGCAAATTTCGGTCTTACTATGGTTGACGATACTCATATTTACGTTGGCGATTACACAATGTTTGGACCCAACGTTGTAGTAGCAACGGCAGGACACCCGATTTTACCCGAGCTTCGAGAAAAGGCTTATCAGTACAATATGCCCGTGCATATAGGTAGAAATTGCTGGATAGGTGCAGGGGCACTTATTCTTCCCGGTGTTACAATAGGTGATAATACTGTTATAGGTGCGGGTAGCGTTGTTACAAAGGATATTCCCTCTAACGTTGTAGCGGTAGGAAACCCGTGTAAAGTGCTTCGTGAAATAGGGGAGCATGATAAAGAGTTTTATTTTAGAAACAGAAAAATAAATTACAAGGATTTATAATAAAAAACAAAGCAGTTACGAAAATTAAAATTCGTAGCTGCTTTTATTTTGCACTTTATTCGATTGTTTCAATATCATAAGGTGTGGTCTGGTAAACGAAGTAGTTTAACCAGTTTGTATAAAGAAGATTTGCGTGAGAACGCCAGGTATTAAGAGGTGTTTTTGTGATATCGTCATTTGGGAAATAATTTTTCGGCATTTTGATATCAAGCCCTGCATCCTTATCTCTTAAAAATTCGTTTTTAAGAGTATCGGTATCGTATTCTGAATGGCCTGTAACGAAAATCTGCTTTCCGTTTTCGGTTGTAACGATATATACACCTGCTTCTTCTGATGATGCGAGAATTTTTAATTCAGGCACTTTCTCAATTTCTTCTCTCTTAACGGTTGTGTAGCGAGAGTGAGGAACGGGGAAAATATCGTCAAAGCCTCTTAAAAGAATTGATTGCTTGTAATCTGCGGTATGGTTATAAATACCTGAAAGCTTTTCGGGCAATGGGTATTTTTTTATACCGTAGTGATAATAAAGCCCCGCCTGAGCACCCCAACAAATATGGAAAGTGCTTGTAACGTGGGTTTTAGACCACTCCATAATTTCGCAAAGCTCTTCCCAATAAGTAACCTCTTCAAACTCCATTTTTTCAACGGGTGCACCTGTTATAATAAGTCCGTCAAATTTTCTGTGTTTAACGTCATCAAAGGTTTTGTAGAATGCTAAAAGATATTCTTTGGGTGTGTGCTTCGGAATATGGGATTTTGTATGGATAAGTTCAAACTCTACCTGTAAGGGAGTGTTACCTAAAAGACGGGAAAGCTGAGTTTCTGTTTCAGTTTTTTTAGGCATGAGGTTAAGAACTAATATTTTTAAGGGTCTGATATCCTGGGTAATTGCACGGGTATCAGTCATAACGAAGATGTTTTCTTTTTCGAGAATTTCCACTGCGGGAAGCTCGCTTTGTAATTTGATTGGCATTCCTCATACCTCCTTTTTTTAAAGTTAGGAGTGAGGAGTTAGGAGTGAGGAGTGTCGGGGCGAAGCCGATTATATATCACTCTAACTCGCATCACTTTGTATTCACTATGCGTCGCAGACCCTTAAAGTTTTGCGAAAGCAAAATATATCACTGAAACCGAAGGTTTGAATATCACTTGCACAGCAAATATCACACGCGTAGCGTATATCACCGAGAATAATGCAAAGCATTATTCTCCAAGTGCTTGTTTAATATCTGCAATAAGGTCTTCTGCGTTTTCAAGACCGCAGGAAAGTCTTACAAGGTTGTTTGTAATACCGCAAGCCTCAAGCTCTGCATCATTCATCTGACGGTGAGTTGCGCTTGCAGGGTGTAAGCAACAGCTTCTTGCATCGGCAACGTGAGTTTCGATAGCGATAAGTTTAAGTCTTTTCATAAACTCTTCAGCAGCCTTTCTTCCGCCTTTAACACCGAATGAAACAACACCGCAGGTACCGTTGGGAAGATATTTTTCTGCTAATTTATGATATTTATCGTTTTCAAGACCTGCGTAGGTTACCCATTCAATCTTGTCGCTTGCTTCGAGGAATTTTGCAACTGCAAGACCGTTTTCGCAATGTCTTTTCATTCTTACGTGAAGGCTTTCAAGACCTAAATTAAGATAAAAAGCATTCTGAGGTGACTGAATTGAGCCGAAGTCTCTCATAAGCTGAGCAGTTGCCTTTGTGATAAACGCACCCTCTTTGCCGAAACGCTCAGCGTAAGTTACACCGTGGTAGCTGTCATCGGGAGTGCAAAGACCGGGGAATTTATCAGCGTGAGCCATCCAGTCAAATTTACCTGAATCAACAATACAACCGCCAACAGCTGCACCGTGACCGTCCATATATTTTGTTGTTGAGTGGGTAACGATATCTGCGCCCCATTCAAAAGGACGGCAACCCACGGGAGTTGCAAAGGTATTGTCGATAATAAGCGGAACGCCGTGAGCGTGAGCCGCATTTGCAAACTTTTCAATATCAAGAACTGTAAGAGCAGGGTTAGCAATAGTTTCGCCAAAAACAGCCTTTGTGTTAGGCTGGAATGCTGCATTAAGCTCTTCCTCTGTGCAGTCAGGTGAAACGAAGGTGAAATCAATACCCATTCTTTTCATTGTTACTGCAAAAAGGTTATAAGTTCCGCCGTAAATAGTTGATGATGAAACAACGTGATCACCGCAGGATGCGATGTTGAAAATTGCATAGAAGGATGCTGCCTGACCTGAAGAGGTAAGCATAGCTGCAGTACCGCCCTCAAGCTCTGCTATTTTAGCAGCAACGTAATCGTTTGTAGGATTCTGAAGTCTTGTATAGAAATAACCGTTTGCTTCAAGGTCGAAAAGCTTACCCATATCTTCACTTGTTGCATATTTAAAGGTTGTGCTTTGAACTATCGGAATCTGACGGGGCTCACCGTTGCCTGGGGTATAGCCGCCTTGCACACATTTTGTTTCAATTTTAAAATCACTCATTGTAATACTTCCTTTCGAGTGTAGTTTATAAAGTTAAAGTTTTATTAGTCTTTAATAAGAATTACACACCAATAGAATGTACGGGCATCTTTTGTATATGCACCAACACCTATTTTTGTAAATTCATCGCTTAATAAAGCTTTCTTTGACTGTTGGTTTCTCATCATCGCCTCAACAGCTGCTTTATGGCTGTAAGAGGATGATATTATTATTTTGTCAGCATATTCATAGCTGATACCCGCATAGTCAAGGTATTTGTAGTAGTAAGAACCGTCAAAGTTTGTGAATGCAGTACCTGTTTTAGTAGCATATTCTTCGGCTGCAATTCTTGCTATATTTGAAAGGTCTTCAGAATAAACTACGTAATTTTTTGCGAAATCCGCCTGAACTCTATAGGTGTTTACTATATTTGTAAATTCAGCACCGTTTTCGGTAAACTCAAAGTTACCGATGGGCTTTGTTGACATAAATCCCGCAGCAGTTTTAAGAATTATTAAAACGTCATCTAAAGATATCTTGCCGTTTCTATCAATGTCAGCAGTTTGAAAATCAAGCCCTTCAACTGTTTCCGTATATATTCCCGTAACTATCATAAGAGCAATTCGTGCATCCTGAATAGTTACGAAGGAGTCGTTGTTGATGTCACCGTAAAGACGGGTTACTTGTATAGCCCCAAAGGGCATAGAAACCGTAAAAACGATAATGGACACAAGAACAACAGCTATTATTGCTTTTAGTTTTTTGTTCATTTTACCACCTAAATATATTGTGAAAATACAACATTACCCTAATTTAAAATATTGATAGTTTATTATACTATATGTAATACTAAAAATCAAGAATTAAAAGTTAACGTTTTGTTAGTGAAAGGTATAATTTTATTAACTTTGAGTATTGACAATCAGAAAAAATCAAATATAATAATCTCAAATAAATATTATTGAATCTGCCACCGGGTAGTAGATGAAGCTTTCATCCGTATGCATATCGTTAGGTCTTTGAAGATATGCAAACGGATTTATTTTTTTGTAGGGGGATAAATTATGTCTGTGAAAAATCCTTTTAAAACTTTAAGCAAATTCGAATGGCTTTTGTGGATATGCTCGAATTTAATTATCATAGTGAGCTTTTTATTGGGTAAGGAATTTGATTTTTTAGTGCTTTTAGCTTCTCTTATAGGGGCAACTGCTTTGATATTTGTTGCGAAGGGTAATCCCTTCGGTCAGATAATGACTGTGGTTTTTGCTGTTTTTTATGCGGTGATTTCCTATAGATTTAAATATTACGGAGAAATGATTACCTATCTCGGTATGACTTCGCCTATGGCAATAGCTGCAACGGTGGAATGGTTTAAAAATCCTTTTGAAAAGGGGAAGTCAGAGGTTAAAATAAAAAAACTGACACGAAAAGGTTGTGTCATCTTATGGGTCTTAACATTTGTTGTAACGTTCGTTTTTTATTTTATACTTAAAGCCTTTGACACACCGAATTTGCTTTTCAGTACCGTTTCAATAGCAACAAGCTTTCTTGCGTCGGGCTTAACTTTTTTAAGAAATCCTTATTATGCATTAGCGTATGCAGGTAATGATGTTGTTTTAATAATTCTTTGGATTCTTGCAAGTATAGCTGAGCCTGAAAATGCACCGATGATAATATGTTTTATAATATTTTTTATAAATGATACTTACGGCTTTATAAATTGGAAAAAAATGAGAAAAAGGCAAAGTAAAAATGAAAAAGTCTGAAAGGCTTTGTGCCTTTCAGACTTTTTATGTATATTAATCTGCAATGCTGTAAAGAAGCTTAGTGTCTAACGAGGTGTTATCAACGTACCAAGTGGATTTTATCAAAACAACACTTACTTTTTGCTTTGCTACCGATTCACCGTTGACATTTACCTCAACGGTAATCTCTTTAGCAGCTTTTATATCATCAATAGATATTTTATAGGTTTCAAGAGTACTTAAATTCATTGAGGTTTTGTATGAATTCAGGTCTTCAATATCCTTTGTATCAATTGCTTCATAAGTGATTTTGCAATTCTCACCAAAAGCTTTTTCATAAGCACCGATAGATTTTACACTCGTCTGAAGCCCTGTGTTTGAGTCAAATACATCCTCAGTACCGGTCAAGCTTTTTCCGTAAGTAAGAACGTTTGCCTCTAACGTCGTAAACATTATTTCATCGGTCATATAATCGTCACCAAAGGTTGTTTTTCTTACTTTACAAAGCTCGTCAAAATAACGGGTGAAGAATTCGTCATAGTTATCCCAACCGTGAAGATCAGCTATGAGCTCTTCGTAATAAGAGTACATAGTGTCAATAACTTTTCCGGATAATACACCGTCATCGTTTTTAGTTTTATCACTCATATAGCTTTCGTCATTAAAGCCTTTAAGAGCTGATCTGTCATCACCGGGAGTGTAGTCACATTCTCTGTATATTACAGGATACATATAATATTCTCTTATATAATCACCGTATTTGTAGTTCTTACTCATTATAGTGTTTTTGTATGAGTTGTAGCCGTCACCGGTGTCAACAATACTTTGTACGAATGCTATAGCAGTTTTTTCAGGACTAAAGCCGGTGTATCTGCTTTTATATGTTGAAACCGTGATTGTTGCAAGAAGAGCACCTACGAGGAAAAATACTATTACAGCATATAATTTTGTATTAAGACTTTTTTTATCTTTTGCCATAATCGGTCGTCCTCCTTAAGCTTCTGTTGTTACCGCAGTTTGTGCGGCTTTTTCTCTGCGTTCGATAAGTGCTTTTGTTATATTCTCTTTCTTTTCGCCTACCATATCGTAGAAGAAAATCGGTACTGCCTGAAGAATAACAAAAATTGCAGGAATAATTGTGTATATCATAAGAATTTTGTTAAGTGTAGCATCTGTTTGTGTGGCATAGGCTACGTTTGCATTTGTTGAAGCAAGGTATCCCGACCAGGTGTAAAGAAGCCAAGGGCCGAGGGCTTTTGTAAATGCTGAGGCAACCTTTGAAAAAAGTCCGTAGCCCGCATACGCAAGACCCTCTTGACGTTTACCTGTTTTAAACTCAATTTCATCAACGCAGTCTGCAATCATAATGTTAGGTGTAACATTTGTGTTACCGTGCTGAAGACCGCAGAAGAAATTGAGAATAAGGAAGGGAATTATGAGAGTGCTGTTAAAGCCTATGCCTTTTGAAACAAGGAATAAAATTGAAAGTGATGATGCACCGTAAAGGCAGAAAAGTATAAAAGTCTTTTTTGTTGAAAATTTCTTTAATACTATGTTTACAAGAAGTGTACCTACTGCAGTACCTATACCCATAGGAAGAAGTAAAGCAAGCTTTAAATCTTTTGAGCCTAAAAGGTAAATTGCTATGTAAAGAGATACCGTTCCGTAAACACCTCTACCGAAACCACAAAGCTTCGTAAGAGAAACCATAAGAAGATTTTTATGTGTAAAAACAACCTTAACAGCATCCTTAAGAGAAACCTTTTCTTGTGTAAAGGGAACCCTTTCTTGATTGTTTGTAAAGAAAATCATTACGAAAAGAATAAGACCTAAAGCACAAATAGCTGTTGAGATTATAAGGTCGAGGCCTTGTGCTTCAGCGTTTTTAAACTGCTGTTCACCCATTACAGCTTTCATTACAAGACCGACAACAAGTATAACAACCATACCGCCGGACTGACCTACTGAACGAAGAAAGGAGGCTATTGAAATAGCACTTGAACGTTCTGATGGGTTAGGAGAACAAAGGGAGCCGAAACAGTTTGACGGACTTTCTACAGCACAAGAAAAAGCAGTGTAAAGAGAATATATTATAAACATCCAAGCAATTGCAACTGTTTGGTTATTAGTGTTCGGAGCCACGAATACCAGCATTGCAATAATGGAGAGGGGGATAACACCAAATCCAATCCATGGTTTTACTTTACCTAATTTTGTTCTGGTGTTGTCAACAAGGTAGCCGATAACAAGCTCACAAATTGCACCGATAATACCTGCTACAAGGAAAACCATTGAAATTGCACTGGCCATAGTATCGGCATCAAAGCCTTTACCCTTGAAAGCAAAATCTGCAAAGAAGGTTGCTGTGTAATCGGGCATCCAGCCGGTCATAAGAGCTACACCGAAAAGACCGATACCAAAAGTGGCGATTTCCGATTTTTTCATATACTTTTTGTTAGTTTTATCAGACACGAATAATACTCCTTTTCATAATTAGTTGTAGAATATTATATCATCAGATTTACATTTTTACAACAAAAAACAAATTTTTGAAGTTTATCTGTTTTTGTTTTACAAAAGTTAAAGTATGTGTTATACTCAAAATTAAGGAAAACCTTAACACTTTTCAGGAGTTGATTTTATGAGATATAGTATTATAGGCGAAACCTTACCCGTTGTTATTTGTGACGTTGAAGCGGGCGAAAGCATTATTACCGAAAGAGGTAGTATGAGCTGGATGAGCCCTAATATGAAAATGGATACTTCTGCAAGAGGCGGTATAGGTAAGGCTTTAGGCAGAATGTTTTCAGGGGATTCCATATTCCAAAATAAATATACTGCAATGGGCGGTATGGGGCAGATTGCTTTTTCATCAAGCTTTCCCGGCTCTATAAAGGTTGTTAATATTACACCAAGTGAACCTTTTATAGTTCAAAAGGGCGGATTTCTTGCGGCTACAGAGGGTGTTGAGCTTTCAGTTCATTTTCAGAAAAGGTTAGGATCAGGCTTTTTCGGTGGTGAGGGCTTTATTATGCAAAAGCTTTCAGGCACAGGTACTGTGTTTATTGAAATCGACGGTCACGCTTGCGAATATGAATTAGCGCAGGGTCAGTCTATGCTTGTTAATACGGGTTATCTTGCAGGTATGAGTGCAAGCTGCTCTATGGACGTTCAGGCTATCCAAGGTGCTAAAAACGTTTTATTCGGCGGTCAGGGGATTTTCCATACTGTTGTTCAAGGTCCGGGTAAAGTTGTTTTACAGAGTATGCCTATAACAAATCTTGCAAAAACTCTTACACCGTATATTCAGCTTCAGCAGCCGCCTGAAATAAATATTGGAGGAAACAATTAATGAGAATTTTGATTGCATCCGATATTCACGGCTCTTTAAAATATTGTAAAGAGCTTGTTGAGAGATATAACGAAGAAAAGTGCGACAAGCTAATTCTTTTAGGTGACGTGCTTTACCACGGGCCGAGAAATGATTTACCCGAGGAGTATAACCCAAAAGGAGTTATTGCTCTTCTTAACGGTATGGAAGACGAGATTCTTTGCGTAAGAGGTAACTGCGAGGCAGAGGTTGACGATATGGTGCTTTCTTTCCCTGTGCTTGCAGAGTATGCTATTCTTTACCATAAGGACAGACTCTTTTTCTTGACTCACGGTCACAAGCTTAATCCTCAAAATTTACCTAAATTAAAAAAAGGTGATGTTCTTTTCAACGGTCACACCCACGTAAGTAAAATTGAAGAACTCGAAAACGGTATTTTATACGTAAATCCGGGCTCTGTTTCAATCCCAAAAGAAAACACACCGAGAGGGTATGTTACCGTTGATGATAATGCAATTATTCATAAGGATTTAAGCGGAAGCATTCTTGAAGAATACACAATATAGCAAAAATGAAAATGCCTTAACGGTTTTGACCGTTAAGGCATTTTTAGATTTAAAGAACTATTTTTTCACATTCATAACCAAGTAAAGCGTTACTTACATTATCAGGCTGATGACCGCCAACGAAAAGAGTAATTTTTCCGTCGGGTGTAACTCTGTCTCCGTTTTCAAGAGTTGCCTTGAGCCAATATGTATCAATTTCAAATTCAAGAGTAGCAGTTTCGCCTGCTTCGAGATTTGTTGATTTAATACCGCAAAGCTGGAAGTGAGGAGTATACGTTCTTGAATCGGTAAACTGAGCATAAACCTGAGTTTTTTCGATACCGCTTCTGTTACCCTCGTTTTTAACAGTAACTGAAACTTTAACCGTATCGTCATTCTTCTCAAGAAGTTTCAAATCTGAATAACCGAATTTAGTATACGAAAGACCGAAGCCAAAGGGATAAAGTGCATCACCCTCAATGAAACGGTAGGTTTTGCCTTTCATATTGTAGTCGATGAAATCGGGAAGGGGATGCTCACCGTCGTAAATCGTAACGGGAGTTTTACCGCAGGGGTTAGAGTCACCCGAAATTGTTTTTGCAATAGCAAGACCGCCTTGAGATCCGGGATACCAGGCGTGAATTATTGCTTTGGCGTGATTACGGACCTTTTCACCTAAATCAACTGAGCTACCGCACATAATAACAACTATAACGTTGTCGCATACATCGCAAACAGCCTCTGCTAATTTCTGTTGAGTTTTGGGAAGATAAATATTCTTCTTGTCACCGCAAGCGGTATAGTCGTTATCAAAGCCTGTGTCCTCACCCTCAATTGAGCAGTCAAGACCGAGAGCAAGAACAGTAATATCTGCGTTAGCAGCAGCGGCAATACCGTCGCTTATCATATTGCCGAAGCCACCCCAGTCGTTAGTTTTTTCATTGCAGTAGTTTGCACCTTTTTCAACAGAAATATCTGCATTGGTGAAAACTCTTCTTATACCGTCGGCAACTGTAATATATTCTGATGCATAGCCGTTGTAGTTACCCTCAAGGGCAGTAACTGAAAGAGCATTAGGACCTATTATTGCAATACGCTTTTCCGTATTTTTATCAATAGGTAAATAACCGTCGTTTTTAAGAAGAGTTATACATTGCTCTGCGGCTTTAAGGTTAAGGACTTTATGCTCTTTGCAGTCAAGCTTTGAATAGGGAATATCCGAATAGGGTCTTACCTCTTCGAATTCGCCTAAAAGGAAGCGTATCATATAAAGTCTTTCAGCAGCTTCTGTAATCTGCTCTTCTGTGATAATGTCTTCCTCGTATGCATCTACAAGAGCATCATAGGTCTGACCGCAGTTAAGGTCGCAGGAGTTTTTAAGAGCAACTGCTGCAGCCTCTGCACGTGTTTCAACAAATTTATGGAATTCGTAAATATCCTGTAAAGCACCGCAGTCTGAAACGAAATAACCGTCAAACCCCCAACGCTTTCTTAAAATTTCACCTGTTAAATATGAATGTGCACAGCAGGGCTCACCGTTTGTGCGGTTATAAGCACCCATAACGCCTGCAACACCTGCTTTAACCGTTTTTTCAAATGCGGGAAGATAGGTTTCGAAAAGATCGTGAGGGGTAGCGATTGCATCGAAGCCGTGACGGTCTTTTTCAGGACCTGAATGAACGGCAAAATGCTTTGAGCAAGCGGCACCCTTTAAAAACTCACCGTCACCCTGAATACCCTTGATAAACGCAGTACCGAGAGTTGCGGTAAGGAAAGGATCTTCACCGAAGGTTTCCTGACCGCGTCCCCAACGTGGGTCTCGGAAAATATTGATGTTAGGTGCCCAATAGGTGATACCCTTAAAAATATCGTGGTCGTTATATTCGCAATGCTTGTTATATTTAATTCTGCCCTCAGTTGATATAACGTCGGCAATTGTATTTACTAATTCGGGGTCAAAGGTTGCCGCCATAGCAATAGTATGGGGGAAAACCGTTGCAGTTCCTGAACGGGCTACACCGTGAGCACCCTCATTCCACCAGTTATAATCTTTAATTCCTAGCCTTTCGATTGCGGGGGAGGTATAAAGAAGCTGTGTCATTTTTTCTTCAACAGTCATTTTTGACACAAGCTCTTTAGCTTTTTTTAATGCTTCTGCTTTGGTCATTTCGATATCTCCTTTTGAGAAAAATACTATCATAAATGATAAACTAAAAAGGTAACGTAGTCAACCGAAATAAGCTTTTATTTATGTATAAAAATACGGTGTTAATATGTGCAAAATGGCAAAACAAGTAAGAAATGCGGAATGCGAGGTACGGAGTGAAGTCTACGCTCTCCGGTGTTTACTTCGGAGCCAATTTATCATTTTACGGTTTGTCAAAAAAACAAAAGCCCCACCTATATAGAGGCGGGCTTTTGTTTTGGCTTTATGAAACTAAATTTATATCTTCCCGAAGTCCCTTTCGGCGATAAATATGGGCGAAAGAGCTGTTCGGGTGATAATTAAGTGAAAAAAGTTTAATAATCTTTTTTAATATGTCTTTATTATAACGATTTTTTTAAAAAAGTCAAGTGATTATACACAATGAAAGACAGTTATAATTGTACAAGTTGCACAACAAGGGTGCTTTAAAGAGGTAGTGGATAGTTGAATAAAAGAATGATAAAAAGAAACAAGCTTTTGTGGAATTGTTACAAAAGGAAATATATTTTTAAACATATGTTGACTAAACGTTTAATTTTTTTGAGGGATTTAATAGTCAGTATCTAAAAAACTTTGGTGAATTTTTTAATTAATGTTTTTGATTTATTCTGCCTACATATAGTTGTTGACAAAAAAATAATGGAGTGATATAATAACTGACAATTAAAGAAACCGTTGAGGCGGAAATAAAGGCAGTTATGACTTTACAGAGAGCCCTGTAGCTGAAAAGGGGTAAGAAACAGGTTGTCAAATGGGCCGCTGAGGGTGCAGTCAAATGTGTTTTTTAAATTCACAGAGTATTCTGCAACGTTAAGACATACGTTAGTTGTCGGGGGTATGATAGTACCTCAAAAGTGCGTGTTATTCACGAATTCAAGGTGGCACCGCGGATAAGCTTTTATTCGTCCTTGACAGAAGCTAATTCTGTCAAGGTCTTTTTATTTTTGGATTTCAGGTGGTTACAATGAAGAATACAACACAGAAAATCGCGATTGCATCTATGTTAGCGGCATTGGTTTGTGTAGCTACAATGATAATAAAAATACCTTCACCGCTTAAGGGGTATATAAACCTTGGTGATTGTGTGGTTTTGTTGTCGGGTTGGCTCTTACCACCGGGGTATAGCTTTTTAACTGCCGGTATCGGTTCAGCACTTGCTGATGTTTTTTCAGGCTATGCAGTATATGCACCTGTAACATTTGCTATAAAAGGTCTGATGGCAGTTGTTGCATATTTTTGCAGAAAAATTTTGAAGGACAAAATTGGTAATATACCTACATTGCTCATAGGCGGTATAACGGCTGAAATATTAATGATTGCAGGCTACTATATATTTGAAGGCTTTATGTACGGCTTTGGAGCATCGGTAGTAAATATTCCGCCTAACGCAGTTCAGGGTGCTGCGGGCTTAATATTTGGTATAGCTCTTATTAAAATTTTTGAAAAGAATAAAATTCTTTCAAATAAGTGAGATGGTTAAATGTGTTTATAATGAGTAAACGATGGCGATTTTGAATAGCTTAGTTATTCTTTAATACTTAAAATAATTTTCAGGAGGTACAGTTATGATTCTTAATAACGTTGATTTTGATACATATTTTAACAATTATCCCGATAAAAACGGCTTTTTCGGAAAATACGGCGGCTCTTACGTTTCACCCGAGCTTCAAAAGGCTATGGAGGAAATTACGGAGGCTTATTACTCAATTTGTCAGTCAAGAAAGTTTATTGCAGAGTTGAGAAGAATTAGAAAAGAATTTCAGGGTAGACCCACACCCGTTACACATCTTGAAAGACTTTCAGATGCTTTAGGCGGCAAGGTACAGCTTTACGCAAAAAGAGAGGACCTTAACCATTCAGGTGCTCACAAGCTTAATCACTGTATGGGTGAAGCTCTTCTTGCAAAATATATGGGCAAGAAAAAGGTTATTGCTGAAACAGGTGCAGGTCAGCACGGTGTTGCTCTTGCTACTGCGGCTGCATATTTCGGTCTTGAATGTGATATTTATATGGGCTCTGTTGATATAAAGAAGCAGGCTCCCAACGTTGCAAGAATGAAAATTCTCGGTGCAAACGTTGTTGAGGTTACTCACGGCCTTCAAACTCTTAAAGAAGCTGTTGACGCAGCTTTTGAGGCATATTGTAACGAATATAAGGATGCAATTTACTGTATCGGCTCAGTTCTCGGCCCTCATCCGTTTCCTATGATGGTTCGTGATTTCCAGAGCGTTGTTGGTATCGAGGCTAGAGAACAGTTTATTGAAATGACGGGTCATCTACCCAATGCTATAGTTGCTTGCGTAGGCGGTGGCTCTAATGCGGCAGGTCTTTTCTCGGGCTTCTTGAATGACCCTGTTGATATTTACGGTATCGAGCCCCTCGGCAGAGGTTCCAAGCTGGGCGACCACGCTGCAAGCCTTAAATACGGCACAGAGGGCATTATGCACGGCTTTAACAGCATAATGCTTAAGGATGAAAACGGCGAGCCTGCACCCGTTTATTCAGTTGCAAGCGGTCTTGATTATCCTTCATCAGGTCCTGAGCACGCTTTTCTTCAGGAAATCGGCAGAGTAAAATACGACGTAATCGACGATGAAGAAACAATTGATGCATTCTACAAGCTTTCAAGACTTGAGGGTATAATTCCCGCAATTGAAAGCTCACATGCTGTTGCTTACGGTATGAAGCTTGCAAAAACTATGGAGCACGGTTCAGTTCTTATCAACCTTTCAGGCAGAGGCGATAAGGATATGGATTATATTATTGAGAATTACGGAATAAGATAAATAAAAGACAAATAAAAACAAGGTGGTTTTTGCCACCTTGTTTTTATGTAAAAGCTTATAAACCAAGCAATTGCTTTTTCTTTTCGTCAAATTCTTCTTGGGTGATAGCACCGCTGTCAAGTAAATCCTTGAATTTTTTCAATTCATCTGCATCGGTTGTTTCCTGAACGTTGTTGATAACGGTTTGTGTAACCTCATCGTTCTTACCGTTTTTACTTTTCTTTGTAGAGGGTAAACCTGTAATTATTGTTGAACGTTTAGCAATACTTATAGCAACAACGATTACAAGACAAACCAAATATAATCCTGTAGGGAAATTAGATTCAGCGATCATCCATTCACCACCGACCGCTTTTCCTACTTCAACACTTACCATACTTACGGCATAGAAAAATAACACGATTGACATAACAATATGTATCTTTCCATCACGATGTTGGGGCTTTACGATAATAGATATTATACACATTATTGCTACTATAGCATAAATAGCAAAAAGAGCATAAGCGTTACCCTTGACCATTATTCCAACGGCATGAGTTTCTATGGGTAAGTCACGAATTAAATTTACATGTTGAATTTTTATGCACGGAATCCAAAGCATTATAAATGATGCCAGCATAAAAAGTAGTTGGATACCGTTAGCTATTCTTTTTTTTATAAAAACACCTCTGAATTAGATTTTGAAATTTATATGTGGATATTATGTACTTTCCTCCTTCAGCAAAGCTGCACAATTTTCACTCCACAAAATAAAAAAGTGCGCCAACCGAAGTTAACGCACCGAAAAACGCAAACTCCGATTGTCGCCAAACAAATTAAAATAGAATCAGGGCATCAAAGCCATAACCATTTATGGAATTTGCGGTTTTACCAAATTCACTTAAAATAGTTATGACAAGAAAAGGGTATAATTATCCCTACAAAAAAGAAAATGATACCGCTAATTCTATTTATTTAATTTGTTTGGCATGAATTAGTATATCACAAGACTTTAGAATATTTCAACACTTTTATAAAAAAGCACTATTGCAGCATAAATAACCCAAACAAACAACAGAGAAAATAATTACAGAAAACCACTTGATTTTATTTTACGTATAATGTATAATCCTATCTGCTTGTAGAGTAAATTAAATATTTCGAGATGTGGCTCAATTTGGTAGAGTGCTACGTTCGGGAAAACGCAGTCCCCACGGTTCGACTAAAACTCAAAAATCGCTACAAGCCTTGATACACTTGGGATTGTAGCATTTCAGAAATTTTGAAAAATACTTCAAAAAAAACGAAATGACCACATAACATCCCACAAACAGAAAAAGAAAAATTTAATAAAATCACACATCGGGGTGTGGCTCAGTTTGGTAGAGCGCTTCGTTCGGGACGAAGAAGTCGGGTGTTCGAATCACCTCACTCCGACCACGGAAGAATAATCCGAACATTTATCTTGTAGGAGATACGTTTGGGTTATTCTTCTTTTTATGATTAGATACAGGCAGATGG
>JAZUQS010000009.1:0-12750 GCA_045605825.1 Acutalibacteraceae bacterium | reverse complement strand
CGTCTTGCTTTTCTCGGTTGTAAATCATAATACCGCAATCGTAATGCACCTTGCTGATATCGGTTTTAAATTCTTCCTTCATAAGCTGCAGAAGTAAATCCGAGCCTGTATAGCCTAAGTCACCCGTTAAAATCATATCGTAATCCTCGGGTGACGTGTTTGTGTCGCTCAAAAAATCGGCAATAGTCTGTGCGGCGGCAGGTGCCATTGCAGCACCCATATTATTTGTATCGGTTATACCTAAATCCCTTACAGCACCTATAATTGCTTTTTCAATTTTCGGGTAGTTTTCTTTGTGAAGAGAAACTACCGCAGAGCCTGCACCCGTAACAGTCCATTGACATGCAGGGGAGCGTTGACCGCCGTATTCAAGAGGCATTCTGTATTGCCTTTCTGCAGAGCAAAAATGGGATGAAGCGGCGGCTATCGCATTTTCAGCCGCACCCGAATCTACAAACACCCCCGCCATTAAAAGCGATAAAGCCATAGTTGAACAAGCACCGTAAAGTCCTGCAAAGGAAAAGCCTAATTCCCTCATACCGAAGGATGAGCCGATGCATTGATTAAGAAGGTCGCCTGCAAAGGCACAATGAATATCGGTTTTATTTAACCCCGCTTTTTTTACTGCAGTCCTTATGGCTTCCTTCTGGCATTTTGTTTCGGCTTTTTCAAATGTCTTTTCACCGAAAAACTCATCGTAATAAGCTTTATCAAAATAAGCGCCTAAGGGCCCCTCGGCTTCTTTTTTACCTACAACTGCACCGTAGCCGATAATTGACGGTGATGAATTTAAAATAATTGTTTTATTTCCGATTCTTTCAGGCATAAAATTACCTCCGATAAAAATATTTTTACTGAAAAAAAGAGGAATATTCACCGTTTGAAATAAGTTTTTGTTGCTTTTGTAAGGTCTGTTTGTTATTATTAAAAAAAGGAGTGTTTTAAATGAATTTTGATGAATTAACCTTAAGCACCGTAAAAGCTTTTCTTATTGAATTTGTTACAACCTGGGGTACAAAGCTTTTAGGTGCTATCGTGATTTTTGCAGTCGGCTGTATTCTTATCAAGAAGCTTTCAAAGTGGATAACCACAACTGAAAAGCTCAATAAGCTTGATGCAGGCTTGCGTTCTTTTTTAGTAAGCTTCAGCAAAATTTTGCTTTATCTTGTTTTAGTAATTACGGTCGCAATGGTTTTAGGTGTACCCGCGACCTCGTTTATCACAATTCTTGCTTCCTGCGGTGTTGCAATCGGTCTTGCTTTACAAGGCTCGTTAAGTAACTTTGCAGGCGGATTGATGATTTTATTCTTCAAACCCTTTAAAATCGGTGATTATATTGAAGCTTCGGGCGAAGAGGGTACTGTAAGCGAGATTTCAGTAGTTTATACAGTTATTAACACATTTGATAATAAGAGGATTACATTACCTAACGGTAACCTTACAAACTCTGTTATTAAAAACTATACTGCTGAAAAGGTTCGTCGAGTTGATTTTAAATTTTCTACCGCTTACGGTACTGACAGTAAAAAGGTTAAAGCTGTAATAGGTGACGTTATAAATGCTCATCCTCTTGTGCTTAAAGACCCTGCACCCTTTGTAAGAGTTTCAGAATGTTCTGAAAGCTCTGTTGACTATACCGTAAGAGTATGGTGCAAAACTGCTGATTATTGGGACGTTAATTTCGATATTATTGAAAACGTTAAAGAAGCATTTGACAAAAACGATATCACGGTTCCTTATAAGCAGATTGACGTTCACGTTAATAACATATAAAATTCAAGCAGCCTTTCTAACAGGGGCTGCTTTTTGATAAAAACAAGGGAACAAACGAATTGTTTTTAATAGGCGGTGAATTTTTGATAAACAAAATTATTCGTGATTTCACCCCCGACGGTGATAATAACCGTAACAGCGAGGGTGCTTTTATCACTTTAAAAAACGGCGATATTCTTTTTGCATATTCCCGTTACGGTGGCGATGGGTGTGAGGACGGCTCTTCAGCCGATATTTACGCCTCAATTTCAACCGATAATGGCGAAAGCTTCGGTGAGCCCTTTGAATTAATTTCAAGGCATTTATTAAATGCCGATACCTTAATGTCGGTGTCATTTTTAAGAATGGCAAACGATGATATAGGAATGTTTTTTCTTGCAAAAACTGAGGTTGTAAATTGCCGTAGCTTTTTTATGCGTTCAGCCGACGAGGGCAAAACCTGGAGCGAGCCTATGCTTTGCACAGAAAATGAAGGCTACTTTGTTGTTAACAACGATAGAATTATAAGAACACCCGAGGGTAGAATTCTTATCCCTGCGGCAAAGCACGGTACAATTTGCGAAACAGATGAAAACGGAAGAAAATCCGTTGAGGAGATTGAGCCCGGAGTGCTTTATATATTCGCCTCAGACGATGACGGCAAAAGCTGGTATAAATTATCCGAGGGAACAACTATTCCTTACTCAAAGGGCTGCACAACGGGAGTTCAGGAGCCTGCACTTTTACAACTTAAAGACGGAAGAATCCGTTGCTTTATGAGAAATGATTCGGGCAGGCAATATGAGTCATATTCAAGTGATAAGGGTAAAATATGGAGTAACCCCGTGCCCTCATGCTTTACAAGTGCAGAATCACCCTTGTCAGTAAAGCGGTTGAAAAGCGGTAAAATCGTTGCTTTTTGGAATCCTATACCCATATATAACGGCAGAGCTGAAGAGGTTAACGGAGTGTGGACGGGTGCGAGGACACCGCTTGTTATGGCTCAAAGCCTTGACGACGGAAAAACCTTTTCAGAGCCCGTTGCAATAGAAACCGATGATAAAAGAGGGTTTTGCTACGTTGCAATTCACGAAACTGACGACGGAACAATTCTTTTAGCCTACTGCGCAGGCGGTGAAGAAGACGGCTGCACGCTTAATAGGTTGAGGATAAGGAAGATAAAGATATAAATTTCCTAATTGTTTGTTGATATGATATTTTAAAATAGTTTGAAGGTTGGTGTGATGATAGTGAAAGTTAAAGCAGGTCTTTCTGCAGTTTTAGGTTTCTTTTTTGGTTTGATTACATATTTACTTTTATCGTATTTAGAACTTGATGGAGCATTTAAAATAGGTGTAATCTGCGGTATAGGGTTTTATCTTGCTTTGTTAATTTTCCTTTATGTTTATGAAGAGAAAATGAATAAAAAATACGCTGAATTTGAAAAAGATATTACATCGCCGATTTTCTATAATACTAACGGAAACTTCAATTTAGGTAACGGCAAAATCAAAAATGGAAACATCTATTTCTGTGAAAATGGAATTGTTTGTGTGTGTTTAGAAGAAAAACCTTACACTTTGGATGAGATTTTGTTGCAAGATATCGACCGGTATCAATATGATAATGTTCACTTGAATATTTATACAAAAGATGGAAGAGTATTTGTTGTTACCGTACCGGATGTTGCTAAAATTATTGAAATATTGCAAGAAAAAAAGTGGGTTATTTGATCTATATTATATTTTAGCTTGTTTTGACACAGCGAATAGTAGACCAAACACTATTTCGGTATCGACAAGCTTTTTAGTTTTTTAAACGATTTTTACGGTTTTATTAGTTGGTAAAAGATAAAGAAAAGACAGATGAGGTAAAGCTATAAATTACTGGGGTTTTGAAAATGTTTACATAAAATCAGCGGTGTGATATAATAAAGCAAAGTGAGGTGTGGATATGAAATACATTTCAACAAATATCTTTTCAGATTTTGAATTTCACGATTCTTATTTCAAGTTAGAAAGCTTTAAAGATGATGTTTTAACTGTTTCTGTTCAATATTTAAACATTCATAAAAACACCGAGCAAAACCCCTTTGAAACTGATATGGAAATTGAAGTCGCTCAAATCACTTTTGAGGGCTTCAAGGTAAAATCTTTTAGTCTCGGTGTAAAATGGAAAAGAGACGAAAAAGGTGAGCTTTATACTGACGAAACTGAAGTTGTGTTTGAGGGCGAAACCGCACAGAAAAAGTTGGTGAATGAATTTTGTTTTGGTGCAACCGTGCTTGATTTCGGAACACTTGAAAATGGAAATAATTTCATCGACGGTATTGGCGATGAGCCTTGGTTCAGTGCTCAATTTACGTTTCATTCTGCTACAATTCAGTGGGATAAATTTAAAAAGGTTGCTTGGTACGAAGAAAAATCTAACAAGCAGATAGCTTTTACTTGTTGCCATGTTATAGAAGAAAATAAACCCATTTTATATGTAAAACACGATGTTCAGGGGGATTGGCAATTCCTTTGCGGTGGAAATCATACGATAGAAGACGCAAGAATTATTTCACTTGATGAAGCATTAAAAATTGACATAGGTTTATGTAAACTCTTAAACTTGAAATGCGGACAGATTGCCGTCAGAGAGAGTGAAAAAAGTGAATGGAAATTGTTGTGAGGTGTGAATATGAAGTTCCCTAAATTAAAAAACCCTGTTCTTTGCAGAGTTTTAAGTTATGTTGTTGTTATTGGTGGGATTTTTCTTCCTGCAATTGTTATCAGTTGCTTTAATTTTCCTGAGGCAGTTAAAATTATTGCATTTATGGTGTGTGCAGTTGCTTTGATTGCGTGTATTGTAAAAAATATTGGGGTTTTAATGAGTATGGATATGATTCTGGCTACTTATGCCTGTTATAAGGATGCAAGAAAGAAATATGCTTTGCCCCATAATATAACAAAAGATAAGATTTATCGTAAAATTTCCAGATATGGCATAGAATGTGATGCTAAATACAAAATACCGGAACCTATAGCGTTAAGATATAAATTTAGTTATCCTCTTACAATGTATACTTGCGGAATTGAGCGAGTAATAGCGGCTTACGAAGTGGATTTTCTTGAT
Organism: Acutalibacteraceae bacterium; assembly: GCA_045605825.1. GTDB lineage: Bacteria > Bacillota > Clostridia > Oscillospirales > Acutalibacteraceae > DTU089. Next base: position 7,881 of record JAZUQS010000009.1, on the reverse strand, counting down.
AGAGAAACGTATAGCTCAATAGTGTCGACGTCAAAACGGAACTCAAATGCTCTGAGAGAAACCAAAAAGGCTCGCTTCCTTGATAAAGAACAGAAAAAAGCCCCATTAAACAGAGTTACCGTAGTATTAATATTTGCAGATAACGTTGATTTTCAACTCTCGAATGATTTGTATAGTACGGTTTGTGGCAGTTGCGGTGACGAAGAAAAAGAATGCATACTTCCGTGTGTTATAAATTTTGCAGATCGAACATGCGTTTTTAATTCTGTTCGTGTTGGATACGTTGGATTTACCTATGCGGTTAAGAACAGAGGCATCAAGTTTATAAAAAAATATGTGTTCGGAAAAAATATGAACTTGAAAGATAATCAAAATTATGTCGAGTATAATAATAAGGATAATTTTGAAATAGACCGTGAGGAAACTCTGTGGGATTTATGGAGAAAATTGAATAATATCATCAACGATGATGAATTTAATAAGATGTTTGAGAATATGTCTGAAAAGGAAATTCGCATAGATGATATGAGTTTAAATCTTAAATGGGATCATCGTGGAATTTGTCAATTGATGAAACTTGATGAAGATAATAAAACTGTTCAGGTTGCAACGGTTGATTATTGGAGTTACCCCAAAACCCAAGCTATAGGAAAACAAAAGATAAAGTTAATAGAAGAATATATTGTTTCCTATTATGCAAATAAAGGGTATAAGGTAGAGTTTGTAGATTCGGAAATATTTTGGGATTAAAAAAAGCTTGACCGAAATGGTCAAGCTTTTTTATATCATCTTACTAATCCAATAAATAACCCCATAAACAACACTCGCCACCGTGCCGTAGACAATAACCGGTCCTGCGATTACGAACATCTTTGCCGCCATACCGAGAATGAAGCCTTCTGCTTTAAATTCAATAGCGGGGGAAACTACTGCGTTTGCAAAGCCTGTAATCGGTACGGCTGTGCCTGCGCCTGCGTGCTTAGCGATTTTATCAAAAACGCCTGAGCCCGTTAAAATTGCGGTTATAACTATAAGCGTTACTGAAACTGCAAGGCGTATTTCCTTTTCGTTAAGGCTTGTTAAGCCGTAAAGAGTTTTTAAAGCCTGACCGAAGCAACAAATTCCGCCACCGAATAAAAAGGCTTTAATACAATCCTTTACAATAGGTGATTTTTTTGTCGTGCTATGAACTAATTGCTTGTATCTTTCGTTATCCGTAATAATCACACCTTTAAAACGATTTATAATTATTTTTTTATTTGAAAGCCGTTTTATACATTGATTATTTTAATGAAATGTTATATAATGTAATTGTACCTGACATAAAGGTTATCCTGAGGGAAAGGTATGGCTTATATTAGAGTTTTATTGCCGTACTTTCTCGAAGTGCGGCTTTTTGTGTTTTTTAGTCTATTTTAAATTCTAATGGGAGGTTTTTATGGCTTCAAGAGTAGGTGTTATAAGTATTATCGTTGAAAACAACGAATCAACAGAGCAGCTTAATTCTCTTCTTCATACCTACGGTGAGTATATTATCGGCAGAATGGGTATTCCCTACCGTCAAAGAGGGATAAGCATTATAAGCGTTGCTGTTGATGCCCCTCAAGACGTTATTTCAACCTTAAGCGGTAAGATAGGCAATATTAACGGTATAAGTGCAAAAACCGTTTTCTCTAACGTGATTTCCGATGAATAAAAGTATTCAGCTTATTGATAAGCTTTATAAATTCCATAGCCTTACTTTAGAAGAATATCAGTATCTTTTAGATAACAGAAGCGCTGAAATTGCTTTATATCTTCGTGAAAAGGCGGATAAAGTAAGGCGTGAATATTACGGCAATAAGATATTTATAAGAGGTCTTATTGAAATAAGTAACGTTTGCAAAAACGATTGCCTTTATTGCGGTATTCGTGGTGGCAACCAGAATTGCGAAAGATACAGGCTTTCGGAAGAGGCGATTCTTTCCTGCTGCGAAAACGGATATGAATTAGGCTTTCGCACCTTCGTTTTGCAAGGTGGTGAGGATGGCTTTTATACCGACAGCTTTCTTTGTAGCTTGTTAAAGAAAATAAAAGCTAAATATCCCGACTGTGCGGTAACTCTTTCTTTAGGTGAAAGAAGCTATGAAAGCTATAAAAAGCTTTTTTCTGCAGGTGCTGACAGATATCTTCTTCGTCACGAGGCTGCAAGCGAAGAGCTATATAAAAAGCTTCACCCCGAAAATATGTCATACCGCAACAGAATAAAATGCCTTTACGATTTAAAAGAAATCGGTTATCAGGTGGGGTGTGGTTTTATGGTAGGTGCTCCTTTTCAGACTACAAAGCATATTGCAGAGGATTTAAAGTTTATTGAGGGCTTTAAGCCCGATATGTGCGGTATAGGTCCGTTTATTCCTCATAAGGATACAGTTTTTAAAAATGAAAAAGCAGGCTCGGTTGAGTTTACTTGCTTTTTACTTTCAATTATCAGGTTAATACATCCGCCCGTGCTTCTTCCTGCAACTACCGCTTTAGGTACAATTTCAGAAAATGGCAGAGAAGAGGGTATTCTTTCGGGTGCAAACGTTGTTATGCCCAATTTGTCGCCAACGGATGCGAGAGAAAAATACAGTCTTTATGATAATAAATTAAGCACAGGTCTTGAAAATGCTTCCAATAAGAAGGCTTTGGAAGAACGATTTAAAAATATAGGCTTTGAAATTGTCACCGATAAGGGTGACGTAATAAAATAAATAATCTGACAGAAAGAAAATTCTGACTGAAAGAAAGGAAAATATTTATGGCAATTTATAATCCAAAATCATTAAAAGCAGAGGAATTTATCAACGACGGTGAAATCCTTGAAACGATAAAATACGCGGAGGAAAACAAGAATAATATTCCTCTTATTGACAGTATTTTAGAAAAAGCAAGTCCTAAAAAGGTGGGCGACGGCTATCAGTGTAAAGGCCTTACCCATAGAGATGCGGCTGTGCTTTTAGCTTGCGATATCCCCGAAAAAATCGAGGAAATGTTTAAGCTTGCAAACGATATAAAGCAAAAGTTTTACGGCAACAGAATCGTTATGTTTGCTCCTCTTTATCTTTCAAACTACTGTGTAAACGGTTGTGTTTATTGCCCTTATCACTTGAAAAACAAACATATTGCCCGTAAAAAATTAACTCAGGAAGAGGTTAAAAACGAGGTTATCGCTCTTCAGGATATGGGTCACAAAAGACTTGCTATTGAAGCAGGTGAAGACCCCAAAAACAATCCTATTGAGTATATTCTCGAATGTATCAAAACAATTTACAGCGTAAATCACAAAAACGGAGCTATAAGACGAGTTAACGTTAATATTGCCGCAACAACCGTAGAAAACTACCGTAAATTAAAGGATGCGGGAATAGGTACATATATTCTTTTTCAGGAAACCTACCATAAAAAAAGCTATCTTGAGCTTCACCCAACGGGCCCCAAGCACGATTATGATTATCATACCGAGGCTATGGACAGAGCTATGGAGGGCGGTATTGACGACGTTGGCTTAGGCGTGCTTTTCGGCCTTGAAATGTATATGTATGAATTCGTAGGTCTTCTTATGCACGCTGAGCATCTTGAAGCAGTTCACGGTGTAGGCCCTCATACGATAAGTGTACCGAGAGTAAAAAAAGCGGATGATATTGACCCCGACGTTTTCGATAACGGCTTAAGTGATGAAATGTTCAAGAAGATTATCGCTTGTATCAGAATTGCCGTTCCTTATACGGGTATGATTATTTCAACCCGTGAAAGCGAAAAGGTAAGAGGCGAGGTTCTTAATATGGGTATTTCCCAGATAAGCGGTGCTTCCCGTACTTCTGTGGGCGGTTACACCGAGGAGGAAAGACCTCACGATTCAGAGCAGTTTGACGTTTCCGACCAAAGAACTCTTGACGAGGTTGTAAGATGGCTTATGGAAAACGGACATATTCCATCATTCTGTACTGCTTGCTACAGAGAGGGCAGAACGGGTGACAGATTTATGAGCCTTTGTAAAAGCGGTCAGATCTTAAACTGTTGCCATCCCAACGCCTTAATGACTCTTACAGAATATCTTGAGGATTACGCAAGTGATGAAACAAAGAAAATCGGCTACAAGCTTATAGAAGAAGAGCTTAAAAAGATTCCTAAAGAAAAGGTAAGAGAAATAGCCGAAAATAATATTGCTGATATTAAAAATTCAAACCGCAGAGATTTCCGTTTCTGATTGGTAAGGAGAAATTTTATGAGTTTAAATTCAGTTTCTTCAGGTGAACGAGTTCATATAGGCTTTTTCGGTATGAGAAACGCAGGTAAATCAAGCGTTGTAAACGCCGTAACGGGTCAAAGTCTTTCAGTAGTGTCTGATTATAAAGGCACTACTACCGACCCCGTAAGAAAAGCTATGGAAATTTTACCATTAGGCCCCGTTGTTATTATTGATACCCCCGGTATTGACGATGAGGGTGAATTGGGTGAAAAAAGGGTAGATAAAGCATATAAAATTTTAGCTGAAACCGACGTTGCGGTTTTAGTTGTGGATGCAAAAAAAGGTATTCAAAAAGAGGATGAGCTTTTAATAAAGCTTTTCGAAAAGAAAAATACCCCTTATATAATTGCTTACAACAAGTGCGATTTAATAGATGGCTTTAAAGAATTAAAATCTAACGAAATTTACGTTAGTGCAACGGAGAATATAAATATCTTTGAATTAAAAGAAAAAATAGGAGCTTTTGCAAAGGTTAAAGCAGAAACAAGAGTAATCGTTTCCGATTTAGTAGAAAAGGGTGACGTTGTAATTCTTGTAACCCCTATTGACGAATCTGCACCTAAAGGAAGAATAATTCTTCCTCAACAGATGACCCTAAGAGAGCTTCTTGACAGTAATTGTACTGCAATAGTATGCCAACCCGCAGAACTCGAAAGCACAGTAAATGCACTTAAAAATAAACCGAAGCTTGTAATAACCGACTCTCAGGTTTTCGGCTTCGTTTCAAAGGCGTTGCCCGATGATATACCCTTAACCTCGTTTTCAATTTTAATGGCTCGTTACAAGGGTGACCTTGAAACTCTCGTAAACGGTGCGGTTGCATTAAAAGAAATAAAAGACGGTGATAAAATTCTCATAAGCGAGGGTTGTACTCATCACCGCCAATGTAACGATATAGGTACTGTAAAAATCCCTGGTTGGATAAGAGCTTACTCGAATGCAGAGCCTGAATTTTGCTTTACCTCGGGCGGTGAATTTCCTAGAGATTTAGAGGGTGTTTCGCTTGTTGTTCATTGTGGCGGTTGTATGCTTAATGAAAAAGAAATGAAAAGCCGTATGGATTTTTGCAGAGAATCAAAAACTCCTATTGTAAATTACGGTGTAGCTATTGCAGCAATGAATGGTATTTTAAAAAGAAGCCTTGAAATTTTCCCCGATTTACTTAACAAAATCAACTTGTAAGGGTGGCTTATTATGAACGTTATTTTATGCCTTGATGATAATAAAGGCTTGCTTTTTAATAACAGGCGTCAAAGCAGAGATAAAGCAGTTTTAGATGATATTTTTAACGGTTTGAATGGTGAAAAATTAACTATAACCTCGTTTTCAGAAAAGCTTTTTGCCGATTGTAGTGAAAAGATAATAGTTGATGATAAACCCTTTGAGAATGAGGGTAACGTAAATGTTTTTGCAGAAAATCTTTCTTTGCAACAATATTTTACAAAAATCGACAAAATAACCGTGTATAATTGGAATAGAGTTTACCCCTGCGACTTCTATTGTGATGTTGATTTTTCGCAATTAACGTTAATTGAAGAAACAGAGCTTATGGGGAACTCTCACGAAAAAATAACGAAGCAGATTTTCACGAAGGGTTGATTAAATGGAAAAGCTTTTGAAGAATAAAAAACTTTTAGGTGTAATTATAGCCGTACTTGTTTTAGCTGTAGCAGGTATTGCGGGTAGCGGCTCCGAAGATAAAGATACGCCTACAACGACTGGAAATGCCGTTGTTGAATCTGTTTCAGAAAATGACGTTTCAAATGTGGTTGATAATAACCAAAACAACGGTATAAATAATACTGAAAAGCAAACAGAAAAAACCACAGAAAAAACTACCGAAGCTCATAAGCCCGTAGGAAACGGTGCAGGAAGTATAAGCCTTGATAATATCCCCGCTTTTTCAGGTAGCCCTTACGTTGCGATAAACGGTAATACTCCGTCGTTTTCTGCAAGCGAAATAACAACAAAATCTTATGAAAATTACAGTGCTCTTGACGGTCTCGGCAGATGCTCTGTAGTTGTTGCTTGCCTTGGTAGAGATATTATGCCCACAGAGGATAGAGGTAATATCGGTCAGGTTAAGCCAAGCGGATGGCAGACTGTAAAATATGATTTCGTTGACGGTAAATATCTTTATAACCGTTGCCACCTTATAGGCTTTCAGCTGTCGGGCGAAAACGCAAACACAAGAAATCTTATAACGGGTACACGTTATATGAACGTTCAAGGGATGCTTCCCTTTGAAAATATGGTTGCCGACTACATAAAGGAAACAAATAACCACGTAATGTACCGTGTGACGCCTGTTTTCAAGGGTAACGAGCTTGTAGCAAGAGGCGTTCAGATTGAAGCGTATTCAGTTGAGGATGAGGGCGACGGTATCTGCTTTAACGTTTATTGCTATAACGTGCAGCCGGGTGTTGAAATAGATTATTTGACGGGCAAAAGCACATTAGCACCGGAAACCACAAAAGCCCCGGAAACTACAAAGAAAGCTGAAACAACTGTTCAGGCTACAACAGAGCAGACCACATCTCAATCTACGCAAGTACCAAATATTGTAGTAACAACAAAAGATTTTGTGCTTAATACAAACAGTAAAAAATACCATACTCCGTCTTGCAGATATTCCAATGAAATATCACCGCAAAACAGACAAGAATATAACGGCACGACGGATGAGCTAGAAAGCTGGGGTTACGTGCCCTGTAAGGTTTGTCATTAAAGCGAGTAAATAAACATTAAAATAAGACACTCACTACTTTTTAGTAATGAGTGTCTTTTTCTTTGTATGAATTTAAAACAAATCTTCGGGTGAATTGAGAATATAAGTTGCACCTGCGTTTACTAACTCTTCTTCTGTGCCGAAGCCGTAAACTGCACCTGCACTGTCAACACCTACTGCCTTTGCACCGTCAATATCGTAAAAACGGTCACCTACCATAATTACGCTTTCTTTATCGGGGTTTCCGAAAAATGCGAGGCACTTATTAATAAGATCTTCCTTGCTTGAATGGTTGCTTTTAAAATCCTCTGCGGATATAAAATCGTAATATTTATCAATACCGTGATACGCTGAAATTTCTTCAACGAAAACTATAGGCTTTGATGAAGCAATTGCAACCTTTTTGCCGTTTTCTTTAAGCCTTTTAAGTAAAGCTTTTATACCGTCGTAAAGCTTTGATTCCTCGGCGGCTTTAGTTTTATAACGCTCTCTGTATTTGTTTATAAGCCACTGAGCATCCTCGTCGGAAACGTTGTAAATCGTCTTATACGATTCAAAAAGGGGAGGGCCAACGAAAAACTCAAGCTTTTTATAATCGGTTTCTTTAATCCCGAAGCAGTCGAGAGAATATATAATAGAGTTAAAAATACCCTCTGTTGTATCGCATAAAGTACCGTCAAAGTCGAATAAATAATAATCATATTCTTTCATAGTATCACCTGAATATTTAAGCTAAATCTAATTACCGTTATTTTATAATGTTTTATAGAAAAAGTAAATAGCAGTAACAATTTACTTCAGTAAAAAATCCTCTTATTTAGTGTATTTTACTATTGAAAGAAGGTAAGCTTTGTTGTAAAATTTAACGTAATATATATTG
>JAZUQS010000008.1:0-25098 GCA_045605825.1 Acutalibacteraceae bacterium | reverse complement strand
CTATCGAAAAAGGTCTTCGTTTTGCTATCCGTGAAGGTGGTAGAACAGTTGGTTCAGGTGCAGTTACAGAAATTATTGAATAATTTCTATATTCACTGAATATTTCCGCAAGGACAGCTTCGGCTGTCCTTGTTTTTTTATATTCGTTTACTGTTTTTTGAATACACCGTTAGTTTATGATTATAATAGTTTTATGATTAAAAAAGATTTGATTGTAAACAGATTAATAAAAATGTTGTCTTGGATTTTGGTTGGAAGCTTTCTTTTTATAACAGCAACAGATATATATATTAAAAATTACGGTGATATAAGCGGTAAACAGCCTGCGGAAAGCTTTATTCGTGAGGCTGAGGCGGTAGGATATATTTACAACAGAGCTGAAGATAATATCAGGCTTTTAACTTATAACCTGCTTTCTGATTCTCTTGGTTTTGAGGGTACGGACGCTACCGAAAGAGCAGGTGGGGTTTGCAGTATTTTAGAAGAGCTATCGCCTGACGTGATATGTTTTCAGGAAATGAGCCGAAAATGGTTTGCTTCTATTAAGAATAATACGAATTACAAGTTTATTAATTTTTTTAGAACTGCGGTTTTCGGCGCGATGACAACTATGGCTTATAACAATAGAAAAGTTGATTTACTTTTTAGCGGTGAAAAAACCTTTTCGGTAGGAGGGGATTCAAGGCTGAGAAGAATGGTTTGGGGTGTTTTTAGTAATAAGCTTAACGGTAAAGCCTTTGCGGTGGTTAATATTCATTTCGATTTATCAAAAAAGAACGAAACAGCAATATTTGACGATTCATTGCAAATGTCACAAGCACTTGAAACAACCCGATTCGTAAAAGAAGTGATAGATACAATGAAATGTCCCGTGTTTATTTTAGGCGATTTTAATGCAAAGCAAAGCACCAAAGAAAAAATATCGCCTGTTTATGAAGTGCTTGATTCAGTTTTTTATAATGCGAAAAAATATGCAAAAAGTGTTTCAGAGGGGAGCTTGTCGCAGCCGGTTACTTCAAAAAATGACCACATTTTTTATTACGGCAACGTTTCAATTGAGAGATATTGTTTGCTGTCTAATGAGAGGTTTGAGTATTTAAGCGACCATTATCCGATATTTGTTGACGTGAAGGTAAAAAAATAAATCAGACAGAGATTGAGTTTCTCTGTCTGATTTATTTAGATTATTTCTTTTTAACCTTATTAAGCATTGCGTTTACTTCTAAAATTTGTTCTTTTGTAAATTTACCGCCAAGCATCATAAAGGTACGTTTTATTGTGAAGCCTTTAACCATACCGTACATAGATTTAATCATATCTTTAGAGATACTGTCAAAGCTGAAGCCCATAACCTCTGATTTGCCGTCCTTTGTGCCTTTTGAGGTTGCTTCTTTAACGAGCATTAATAATTTTACAAGAGCAATTTTACCCTTAAAGCTTTTCATAATATCGCCGATTGTATCGTTGATAGAATAGTAGCCGTCGGGAGTTGTGATTTCAAACCAGTTAATAACCTGATTTTCCTCTTTCATTATATATGCTTCGTTAGGAGCATGAACCTTGTTAATGGTAGCAGTATCTGAAAGGTCACCTGCTTTTGCTTCAAGAGTTGAGGTGCCCTCATTCTTTACCTCAAAGTAGAAGAAGGGGTATTTGCCTTTTTTCTGCTTTCCTACACTTTCGCCGTTTCTGAAAAGCTCAACCTCATCACAGTTTGAATAAACGGTAACCTTAGTTACGTCTTCAACACGGTCGATATATTTCTTTGAGCAGATATGCACCATAGGTTCGGGATTAAGCCAAGCCTTATAAGCATAGAAGGAATCCTTTTTATACTGACGGTCAAAGGTTACAAGACCCTTGTGATTCATACCGTTTTCGCCACCCTCGGCACGAGCATCAGCAGCAAAATCAAACATATTCCAAACGTGAGTTGCCCAGAGGTAAGGTCTGTCAGCAATCTGTTTTATAAGCTCCTCATGGTAATATGACTGATATTCTTCAGTATAGTCACCTTGAGTGGGTTTAGAGGTGTGCCAATCAAGAGCCTCACAGCCGTATTCGCTGATACCGATAGGCTTGTTGGGGTATCTCTTGTGGAAATCATCAAACCAAGGACCGTTCATATCAGTAGTACCGCCGTACCAACCAAAGTAGTGGTTATAGGAAAGAATATCACTGATTTGTGTGATTTCAGAATCGGGTGAACACATTGTAACGGCTGCCATAGTTGTAGGACGGGTAGAGTCCATATCGTGACAAAGCTTATTAAGAATCTTGTGGTTTTCAATAAGGTCAGGGTCAGAGCCACCTGTAATTGTGATTTCGTTTGAAAGACCCCACGTTACGATACAAGGATGGTTATAATTCTGTGCGATTAATTCCTTCATCTGAGAAATCGTATTCTCTCTGCCTTTAGGCATATGTTTTGAAATGTAGGGGATTTCAGCCCAGATTATAAGACCTGCTTCATCGCAAAGATTATAAAAATCCTGTGAGTGCTGATAGTGAGCAAGGCGGATCGTTGTAGCACCAACCTCAAGAATAAGGTCGATATCTCTCTTGTGGTCTTCAAATGAGAGGGCATTACCTTTGTTGGGATAATCCTGATGACGAGAAACGCCACGAAGGGCATACTCCTCACCGTTAAGGATAAAGCCTTTGTTTGCATCAACCTTAAACGAACGGCAACCGAAGGTTGTTGAAACTGTATCAACAGCTTCGCCGTCTTTTGTAAGAGTTGCTTCTAATTTATAAAGGAAGGGATCTTTTCTACCGTTCCAAAGGTGTGCGTTTTCAATTGTTGCAACGGCTTTGGTGCTTGAAGCATCAACAGATGTTTCAAAAATTACTGCATCACCGTCGAGAATTTTATAATTAACAGTAGCGTTTTCGGGGTTTGTAACAAAGCTTTCGATTGCAACGTCTGCACTATTACCGTTTACAACGGGTGTAACCATAACACCGGGAGCACCGAAATAATCTAAATCAAAATGAGTAGCGGGAACGCTTACTATTTTAACGTCACGGTAAATACCGCCGTAGAAGGTAAAGTCTGCAACCTGCGGATAAACGAAATCGTTAGGTGTGTTATCAACAGCAACAGAAAGAAGGTTAGTTTCGTTGATATCATTTTCGGGGATTAAAGCTCTGAAACGGGAGTAGCCACCGTGATGAACAACGAGAGATTTACCGTTCCAGAAAACCTCTGCAGAGGAATTAACACCGTCAAATTCAAGATAATTTTTTTCGCCGGTAAGGTCAGCCATATTTATTTCTTTACAGTAATAGCAGGTTTGACGCTTGTAGTCGTTACCGCCATCCTGACCGTCGGTACCGTTCCAGGTGTGAGGTAAATTGAGTTTTTCCCAATCGGTAGGGATTGCTTTTGGCACTTCTTTGGCTACCATTGAAAAAAGCCAGTCGTTGTTAATATTTAATACGTTTCTCATTACATCTTTCCTCTCTTTCTATTAAGTGATTTGAAGAAATTTACGGTTTGTCTTGATGGGGTTAAAAGGCAGATTATTGGGAATATTTCAAGTCTACCTAAAAGCATATTTGCTATGAAAACTAATTTTGAAAGAGTATTGTAGTCGCTGAAATTACCTGTAGGACCGACTGCACCTAAACCGGGACCGATATTATTAAGAGTAGCAATTACACCGGTCACATTTGAAACGGTATCCATTTTATCAAAGGAAATAATGATGAGTGAAATTGCAAAAATAAGCACATAAATAACTAAATAGGCAGAAGCACTTCTAACTGTTTCATTACTTACTTTTTTACCGTCAAAGGTTAAAACTTTAATTGTTCTCGGATGAGATATAGAACGGACCTCTTTTGCTGCGTTTTTAATTATAATCATCATTCTCGAAACCTTAAAGCCACCGCCCGTACTACCTGCACAAGCACCTATACACATAACAGCAAGAAGTAACATTCTTGAAAGCTCGGGCCATTTGTCGAAGTCTGCAGTGCTGAAGCCGGTTGTTGTCATAACAGAGCTTACCTGAAATGCTGCATGACGGAAAGCTTCAAAAATAGAAGTGTAGTAGTTGCTGATATTTACTGTGATGATTATTATAGTACCTACCATAATTCCCAGATATGCTTTGATTTCGGAACTTTTAAAAGCCTCTTTAAAACGTTTGAGAAGTAAAAGGAAATAGAAGTTAAAGTTTATGCCAAAAAGTGTCATAAAAATTGTTATAACGCCTTGGCAAAAAACATTGTAATCAGCAATACTACTGTTCAAAACACCGAAACCGCCAGTACCTGCAGTACCGAAGGTAATTGTAATTGCATCGAATACGGGCATTCTTCCTATAACAAGAATGACAAATTCAAGGGCTGTAAGTCCTAAATATATACCGTAAAGAATACGGGCAGATTTGCTCGAACGGGGAACAAGCTTTTCAACTGTAGGCCCCGGGCTTTCTGCTCTCATTAGGTGAATATCGCCACCGCCACCTGAAAGGGGGAGCACCGCCATAACGAAAACAAGAACACCCATACCGCCAATCCAATGGGTAAAGCTTCGCCAAAAAAGCATTGATTTTGAAAGTAATTCAACGTTTGTCAATATGCTGGAGCCTGTTGTTGTAAATCCTGAAACGGTTTCAAAAACCGCATCAATATAATGGGGGATTTCACCACTTAAAAAGAAAGGTAAAGCACCAAAAAGACTTAAAACTATCCAACCTAAAGAAACGATTATAAGGCCGTCTCTGGCATAGATGGTCGTGTCTTTTGGTTTGCATTTTACAAGTATAAAACCGCAAACAACAAGAATTGCAATAGAAAATAAAAAGCTTGTTAATACATTTTCGCTGAAAATAAGGGCTACCGCAGTAGGAAAAAGCAATAATCCTGCTTCACATAAAAGAAGAATACCCAGGACGTATGCTATCATTCGTCTATTCATTTGTTTTTCACCTTTATAGTGGAATGTGTATTAGGATTTTTGGTTTAGTTACACATTTTTTCCGTTTTTAAAAAATATTAATTATGCTAAAATATCATCAATTCTTGCAAGACGCTCCGTTGTTGTAACAACAACTACAGAGTCACCTGCTTTTAAAACATCAGAGCCTCGAGGGATAATAACTTCGCTCCCTCTTGTTATAGATCCTAAAAGAATATTAGATCTTAAATTAAGTGTTTGTATTTCTTTTTCCGCAAGCTGACTGTCTTCGGGCACACGGAATTCTATAGCTTCAACCTTATTGTTGATAATTCTGGTTAATTTCTTTACTTCGTTTTTAGCATTACCCGCAACTCTTGAACGAACGTGTTTTAAAATAATGTTTGCAGTTGTGAATTTTGGGTAAACAACACTATCAATTTCAAGCGTTTTGATAACCTCTCTGAAAAGGGTGTGGTTTACTTTTGTTATGGTTTTGATTTTTGGTGAAGCACTTTTTGCGAAAAGAGAAAGAACAATGTTTTCTTCATCAATACCCGTTAAGCAACAAAAAGCATCTGCTTCTTTAAGCCCTTCTTCAAGAAGAAGGGAACGGTTAGTTCCGTCACCGTGAACAACGTTAACGTCAGGAAGGGCGTAACTGAGATTTAAAGCAGTGTTCAAATCCTTTTCAACTATAGTTGTGCTTATATGAAGATGTGATAATATCTTTGCAAGATAAACGGCAATTTTACCGCCACCGATAATCATAATATTTCTTATATCGTTAGCACGGTAGCCTATTTGCTTGAAAAATTCGGGTGCAGTTTTTGAGGGAGCAAGAATTGCAACAACATCGTGGTCTTCAACAACAAAATCACCTGTAGGGATAAATACGTCTTCACCGCGCTCGATAGCACAAACGAGAGCCTTTGTTTTAATTTTTGCGAAAGAATCCTTAAGAGCCTTACCGCATAAGGTACAGCTTTGGTTTACGGTAAAGCTTACAAGGTCAACCTTACCGTGACCGAAAAAATCAACATTTTTTGCAGTAGGGAATTTTAAAATTCTTTGGATTTCAGCTGCTGCTTCACGTTCGGGATTTATTGCCATTGCAAGACCAAGGCTATCTTTAATAAGCCTTAAATCGTCGCTGTATTCAGGGTCTCTTACACGGGCGATAGTGCTTTTAGCACCAAGCTTTTTAGCAAGAAGACAGCTGAGAATGTTAAGCTCGTCGCTACCTGTAAGGGCGATAAGTAAGTCACATTCGTCTACGCCTGCACTTTCAAGCACCTTCTTTGTAGCACCGTTACCGATAATACCGATAACGTCTATATCCTGAAGAGTATCGTTTATAACGTCTTCGTCAGTATCAATAATTGTAATATCGTGCATTTCCTGAGATAATTGCTCGGCAACCGTGTAACCAACCTTGCCGATACCTACAACAATAATGTTCAAAACCAGTACTCCTCTCGGTTTTTGTGTTTTTATATACATATACCATTATATAGTACATTTAATCATAAAGCAATAAATAATTTACCTATAAGTGTTACAGAAGTGTTACAGGTTAGTATTGCAATTATAAAAATATGTAGGTATAATATATAGAGTTTATTTGGGATGTGATGATTTTGGGTGAAGCTCTTGCTTGGGTTATGGCGTTATTTGCCGTAATCGGTGCTCTTGATAAAATATTCGGTAACCACCTTAAGTTAGGTGATGAATTTGAAAAGGGAATTCTTACCTTAGGTCCGTTGTCACTGTCTATGTTAGGTATGATGACTATAGCCCCCGTGCTTGCGGATTTACTTTTACCGATAATTACGCCTGTTTCTGCAGCTTGCGGATTTGACCCCTCTGCACTTGCAGGAATTCTTATTGCAAACGATATGGGCGGTGCGGCTTTGGCGGATTCCGTTGCTACTGATAAGCTTTTAGGTTCGTTTCACGGCCTTTGCGTTGCATCAATGTTAGGTGCTACGGTTTCTTTTACAATCCCCGTTGCTCTTCATTCGGCAAAAAAAGAAAACCATGACGACGTGCTTTTAGGTCTTCTTTGCGGTATTGCTACAATTCCTGTAGGGTGCTTTATTTCCGGTTTTGTTATGGGTATATCACCCTTAAAGGTTTTAATAAATCTTATCCCCGCACTTATCATCTCGTTAATTATAGTAATAGGTCTTTTGAAATTCCCGAAAGGTACAATAAAGGTTTTCTCAATATTCGGTAAATTTATCAGTATTATTATAACATTCGGCCTTGCTTTAGGGATTTTCCAGACTCTTACGGGAAAAATTATTATTGAAAACACGGCACCTCTTAACGAAAGTGCCATAACAGTATTTACTATTTGTATAACTCTTGCAGGTACGTTTCCGTTAATTGCTATTATCTCAAAAATATTAAAAAAGCCTCTTACCGCATTGGGTAAGAAGCTTGAATTAGATGAAACCTCGGTTATCGGTCTTATTGCTACACTCGCTAACAGTATTGCAACTATGGAAAGTGCAGATAAAATGAATAAAAAGGGTAGGGTAATGAATCTTGCCTTTGCAGTGTCCGCCGCCTTCGTATTCGGTGACCACCTTGCATTTACACTTTCTTATAACGACGAGCATATTTTAGCGGTTATTATAGGTAAGCTCGTAGCAGGTGTATCGGCTCTTGTACTTGCTAATATTATGGTTAAATCAAGAAGCCAAAAAGCTTAAAGGAAAGTTTCTTAAACAATCTCTTGCTCAATAAGACGTGCCGGTTTAACAGATTCGAAATCATTTCTTGCTATATGCATTTTTTCATGGGCAAGAGATTTTTTCTTGGCTTCGTCTGAAAGGTCCTCGTTAATATAAATATTAAAATCGCCGTTTGCATCGGGTATGGTAAATGCCCTGATTGTAAGCGGCATTTTTATTTGTCTTACTATTAATTTGCTCAATTTATTCTCCTTTATATTATCAGTTGTTGTTACCTACTATTGATTTAACGACGCTTATAACTGCATCAAGCTGCTCTTCGTTTGCTTTTTTTGACATATCGAAGAGTAGCTTTCTTTTTTCAAAAAGCTCGTCTTTTTTTATATCAATTAAATCGTTGCTACTATCAAAATAATCAAGGGAAACGTTAAAGTAGTTTGCTATCTTTTTTAAGGTTTGAGTGGAAAGCGTTTTCGTTCTGCCGTTTTTTAAATCGGATATTGTGCTTTTAGGAATTCCGGCTTCTTTACAAAGCTGGGCAACCTTAATTCCTTTTTGGTCGCATAAAAACTGTATTTTGTTGTGCATTTTTAATAATCACGCCTTTCGGATTTTGTGCAAAAGGTAGAAAACGAACAAATGTTCGAAAATATGGTGACATAGTTCAAAATTCCGTACTATAATATACGCGTAGTTCGGAACACCGTACAAATCACAATAATAATATAAGTTATTTTACGGTGCTTGTCAATACCATAAATGGTACAGAAGGTTGTTAAAGGAGGATTTTTTGAATGAGTAAGTACATTGAAGGCGATATTGAATGTCCTTTTTACATAAAAGAGGGCGATAGCTTTATTGCTTGTGAGGGCGTATTAAATAAAAAAGCTTGCAATCACACTTTTCCTACTGATTCTGACAAAAGAAAGTATGAAGCGGATTTCTGTTGTGTTAAAGGCGGAAGAAATTGCCTGCATCACAGAGCAGTAGCAATCCTTTATGAAACGGGGAAAAGAGTATGAAAAGCGTGTTTTTCTTCTTTTTAAAGCTGAGGGGCGGTGGAAATACTTTTGAGTAATGAAATTAATAATCTTGAAGAAAAAAACGAAAGCGTAAAAGCCAAAAAGAAAAACGGAAATGACGGTTTAAAAAAGGTTTCATCGGCTGCAGGCAATATGAGTGCGTTAATTGATGACATAGTGAAAAAAGCCCGCAAGAATTTTAAGGATACAGGAAAGCCTGACGTTGATGCAAAGTTTTTAAAGGAAAGCGTTGGTGCACTTAAGGAGCTTTACGAATTGTTAGATGAAAGTGATGCTTTCGGCAATAACAACGAAGGTGTTGTTGTAGACCCGACTACAGACGGTATGAATGACAGTGATAGAGCAATGACTTATTTTCCAGATTATGACGAAAGATTAATCGATTGATAGATTGAAGGAGGATATAAAATGAGTAAAAAAATATATGTTTCGCCAAGTAATCAGGCGGGAAATACCTATGCAACGGGTAACACAAATGAAAAAGAACAGTGTCACAAAATTGCAAGGGCTTGTGTTGATACTCTTATTGAAAACGGGTTTCAGGTTATGTGTACTTACAATGATGATATGTATAAAAGAGTGGCGGAAAGCAACGCTTTCGATGCTGATATTCATATCGCAATTCACACCAATGCCACCGCAAAGCACAACGTAACAGGTGGCTCTCAGGTGCTTCTTTACAGCATTTCAGGCGAAAGAGAAAAAGCAGGAAACGCAGTTTTGTCGAGACTTTCACCTATAACACCCGGTAAAAGTGCTGAAAGACTTGTTTTAAAGCCTGATTTTTATGAGGTGAGAGCTACAAAGGGCATGGCTTTATACTGTGAATGTGAATTCCATGATACTCAGTTAGGCTCTGATTTTATTATAAATAACACAGATAAAATCGGTGAAGCAATTGCTTACGGTATTTGTGATTATTACGGAATTGTGCCCAAAAATAAAAACAGTGCTCCGCAAAATGACGGAACACTGTACAGAGTTCAGGTTGGTGCATTTTCAGTGAGAGAAAATGCAGAAAACTACCTTATTAAATTAAAAAATGCGGGTTTTGACGGGTTTATTGTATCCTGATAATTAAGCAATATTTGCTTCTCGTTTTAAAATTGCTCGGGCATCGTTAAGGTCAAGAATACCGTTGCCGTTAATATCGCAATAGAAAACGTCTTCTTCGGTAAGGGGTGGCTCAATACCTGAAACTATTCGCATTGCTTTTATTACGTCTTCAAGTGTTATCTGCCCGTTACCGTCGATATCACCGAAAACAACTTCCTTATCTAATTCAATGATGTATGTAGGTGCACCTGATGCTACACCGTACGCAACACCTGCAGAGCCTAAATTACAAATGATTTTAACAGGGTGGGTGGCTGTTGAACTGACGGCATCCTCTTCTCTGAAACGGAAAGCACCTCTTCCTATTGAAATAACGGTTTGAGGGATTGTAACCTCTGTGAGAGTTGTGCAGTTTTCGAAAGCATATTCATCAATAATAAGAGCACCGTCACCAAAGTTTATGGTTTCAAGCCCCGTACAATTCTGAAAAGCTCTTACACCGATTCTTGTAAGACTGTCGGGAAAGGTGAGGGTTGTAAGTGCAATACAGTTTTTGAAAGCGAATGCACTTATGGTTTCAAGAGTGTTTGAAAAACGGATGAAATTCATACTTGTACAATTTTCAAAAGCATTTTCACCGATAAAGGTTAGTTTGTTTGATGAACGAAAGCTTGTCATAGCAGTACAGCCTACGAAGCATAGCTTTCCGATAGCTTCAACATTTTGAACGTTAATGCCTGTAAGCGAAGTGCAGTATTCGAAGGCTTGGTTGAATATAACACGCACTCCCGAGCCGATTATTACGGAATTTAAACGTATGCATCCTGAAAAAGCGGCAGGACCGATCGATAAAACGGTAGCAGGAATACTGACGGTTGTTAAGGAGGTTTTGCTTGCGAACGCACGCTCTTCTATTGAAGTAACGGTTAAACCGTTTATTTGGGCGGGAATGTAAACCTCTGATTGAGAAAAACCGTAATACTCGGTTAATTTACAAGTTCCGTCGCCGTTATCCTCGTAATAAAACCTGCCCTTGTTCCCGTTAGCATCTTCGAAATCGTATTGAAGAGCGGCAGCAACGGGGACGGTTGATAATATAAGAACAATTGCAAAAATTACTGATAAAAGCTTTTTCATTTGATAACCTCACGAAAAAATAATCCGAACTACAAAGAATTATACTACATAAAATTATATTTGTACATACAATTTTGCATAAAATAATGTATATTCATTTTTTTATGCATAAAGTGGTGCATAAAATGAATTATTTTGCAAAAACAGTTGCTTTTTTTAATAAATGGTTGTATAATTCCCTCACAAGCGATGTATATCGCAAATATAATTAGTGAGGTTTTAGTAATGAAAAAGTTTTTAAAAGCAACAGCTATTGTTCTTGTAATCGCTATGATTGCTTGCTTTGCAGCTTGTGGCGGCGACAAAACAAATAACGATGCAGATGCAAATGAAAACAAAACTACCGAGAGTATTAAAATCGGTGTTCAGACAAACACAACCGGTGACATTTATTCATCAAGTGACTTCGGCGAAGATGCAGTTGTTCGTTACGATAACGGTGCTCTTGCAGTTGAAGCTCTTAAGAACGGTAAGGTTGATATCGTTATTATCGATAACGAGCCTGCAAAATCATACGTTGCAGCTAACACAGGTCTTAAAATCCTTGAAACAGAATATGCAGTAGAAGATTATGCTATCTGCTTCCAGAAGGGTGACGAAGCTCTCAAAAAAGCAGTTGATGATGCTCTTAAGGCTCTTATTGACGACGGTTCAGTTAAGGCTATCGTTGATAAATATATCAATGCTTCAGGTGATGAGCTTGTAGGTGTTCCTGTAGAAACAGTTGATACAGATAAGCCTGATCTCGTTATGGCTACAAACGCTGAATTCCCTCCCTATGAATACATTGACGGTGATATGTACTACGGTATCGACGTTGAAGTTGCAAAGATTATTGCTGATAAGCTCGGCTATGACCTTGTTATCAAAAACGTTGCTTTCGATTCAATCATCCCCGGTGTTCAGAGCGGTAAGTACGATATGGGTATGGCAGGTATGACTGTTAACGAAGAAAGACTTGAAAGCGTTGATTTCTCAACATCATACGCAACAGGTATTCAGGCAGTTATCGTTATGGAAGACGGTCCTATTCAGGCTCTTGAAGATCTTGATCCCTATTACCTTCCCAAAGAATAATTTTTCGCACAGCTTTTCAGGGCGGATTTATTTCCGCCCTGTTTTTGAGTTTATTGTATTAAAAAAATGAACGGAGAGTTTTCTCAATGAGATTTATCATTGCTGACATTCTGGCGTTTATCGCAGAATTCAAAAGAATAATGATAGACGGTGACCGTTATATGCTTGTTCTTGACGGTCTTAAAAATACGTTTATCATTACTTTCGGTGCATTGGCTATCGGTGTTGTTATCGGTATCGTCGTAGCAGCTATAAGAACCTCTTTTGATAAAAATAAAGAGGCTATGAAGCTTCGCCGCAGTATAGGTTACTACATATTGTTAGTTTTAAATGCTATATCAAAGTTTTATCTTACCGTAACTCGCGGTACCCCCGTTGTTGTTCAGCTTATGATATGTTATTTTATCGTTTTTGCAGCTGCTGATGACGGTGTACCCGTTGCAATTTTTGCTTTCGGTTTTAACTCGGGTGCTTACGTTGCCGAGATTTTCCGTGCAGGTATTATGTCTGTTGATAACGGTCAGTTTGAAGCAGGAAGAAGCCTTGGCTTCAATTACTTCCAGACAATGAGATTTATTGTCATTCCCCAGATGTTTAAGGCAGTTCTTCCTACTCTTTGTAATGAGTTTATTGCACTTTTAAAAGAGACCTCTGTTGCGGGTTACGTTGGTGTTATTGACCTTACAAAAGCCGGTAACACAATCGGTGGCAGAACGTTCTCATACTTTATCCCTCTTATAACAGTGGCGGTAATTTATCTTGTTCTTGTTATTATTCTTTCCTTCTTTGTAAACAGACTTGAAAGGAGGTTGCGCAAGAGTGAGCGATAATGCATTGATTAAAGTTGAAAATTTGAAAAAGCATTACAACGGTGGCGCGGTTAAAGCTCTCGACGGTGTTAACTGTGAGATTGAAAAAGGCGAGGTTGTTGTTGTAATCGGTCCTTCAGGTAGCGGTAAATCTACGTTCTTACGTTCTTTAAACCTTCTTGAAATTCCTACAAAGGGAACAATTGTTTTTAACGGTACTGATATTACTGCACCTAAAACAAATATAAATAAACACCGTCAAAAAATGGGAATGGTTTTCCAGCATTTCAATCTTTTCCCTAATATGACAGTGCTTAAAAATATGACTTGTGCACCTGTTTCAATTTTAGGCAAATCAAAAGAAGAGGCAGAAAAAAGAGCTTTAGAATTATTGGATAGGGTAGGGCTTAAGGATAGAGCCGATGCATACCCCAGTCAGTTATCAGGCGGTCAGAAGCAGAGAGTTGCTATTGTCAGAGCGCTTTGTATGGAGCCTGAAGTGATGCTCTTCGATGAGCCTACGTCCGCACTTGATCCTGAAATGGTAGGTGAAGTTCTTGATGTTATGAAAGAGCTTGCTTCGGACGGTATGACAATGGTTGTGGTAACTCACGAAATGGGCTTCGCAAAAGAGGTTGCATCGAGAGTTATATTTATGGACGAAGGTATCATTCAAGAGGACGGTACACCTGATGAAATTTTCGGTAATCCGAAATGCGAAAGGTTAAAATCCTTCCTTGGAAAAATTTTAGTTTGATGATTAAACGAAAAAATCCTGCACGTGAGAGAAAACGTTGCAGGATTTTCTCTTTGTAGACAAGTTGCACAATGAAATGTTGTAAAATTTAACATTTTATACAACTCTGTTTTTTAGGTTTATAGTTGAAAAAAGAAATAAGTTGTGGTATACTTTTCTCTATAAGTAGCGTGTTGAATTATGCTTCATCACGAATCCTACGGAGGTGTATCTTTTGGCAGATGAAAAAACCACTGTTGTTGAAACGCCGGAAATAGACGATGCTTCCCGTGAGTACGTCTATGAAAATAGAAGATACGTTGGTATGAAGGAAACAATCTGGTATGTTGTTTACGATATGTGCCAGAGCTTCAATATCGACTCTTTTAACGACCGTTTCATCACAAGTATTCTTCAGATTGACCTTGACTTCCAGACAATCGTTAGTGTTTTCAACGGTTTCTGGGACGTTATCAACGATATTTTCACAGCGGCAATCGTTGAGAAAACACGTACCCGTTGGGGTAAGTTTAAACCTTACCTCGTTGCGTTGGGTATTCCCGGTACGTTAGGTACTTGTTTCTATTGGCTTCTTCCCATGATTTTCAAGGGTAAAGGCTCAAGAGATATGACGAAGTTCCTTACATACTTTATTCTTGCTATTGTCCGTGAGGGTGCCGGCACTTTCCGTGCTATCGCAAAAACAGGTATGCTGGCTACGATTACGCCACACCCTGTTGACCGTACGCGACTAATTACCGTTGCCGAGTTCTTCTCGGGTCTTTTGGGTGAAAAGCTTCCCCAGCAGATTCTTACGGTTCTTATAGACCTTATCGGTAACAAGGTTATTAACCTTTCATATACGTCAACATTTATGTTTATGGGTAACTTTACCGCAATCGTAAGTGGTGTTGCATCTCTTATCTTCTGCGTTATGACCCGTGAGCGAGTTCTTCAGTCAGTTGAAACGCCAAGCGTTGTGCAGAGCTTGAAATCTGTTGTTAACAACAAGCCTATCTTGTTGCTTACTCTTTCAGAAACTCTTTCAAACTTCAGCGTTGGCGGTAGCATCAATGACTATTACATTGACGTTCTTAACTTCGCATCTATGACAATGGTTGCCGGCATTCCCGGTGCTATTATCAACCCATTCTCATTCTCTCTCGTACCGTGGTTCAGAAGAAAGTTCTCAACAAAGACTCTCTACCTTCTCGGTACAAAGAGCCAGCCGCTTCTTGATATCCCCGTATTCCTTATCGGTATGATAGGCGGTAAGCACAACGGTATTTATAAGAAAGTTTTACCGATGTTCTTCGTTATGGACATTAAAGAAGCTATTTATATGGTATTCTGGGGTGTTCGTCGAGTTATTCCCAGCGAAATGTACAATGAGTCTATGGACTATTGTGAATGGAAGAATGGTTATCGTACAGAGGCTATGACGTCTGTTGCCCGTGACCTTACAAAGAAGCTTGCAAGTATTCTTAACTCCGCACTTTCTTTACAGCTTAAGAAGCTTATCGGTTACGATATTTCTTCTTATACTCAAGGTACTGCTCAGACTGACTCAACTAAATTCGGTCTTTTTGCAATGGCAACAATCATTCCTACTGTTACCGGTCTTTTAGGTATTATACCCATTCTCTTCTACGACCTTAGCGGCGAAAAGAGAGAGCGTATGTACGCAGAGCTTCTTGTTCGTCGTGAGGAAGCTTCAAAGCTTGCAATGTCAGGTGACAAAGAAGCAATCGAAAAGCTTGCCAAAGAGCAGTTAAGCGTTGCAGACCAGAAAAAAGAATTATAATCAAAAATTATACTGAGCCTTACTTCAAGGCTCAGTTTTTTTGTGTTTTACGGTGATAATACAAGTTGAAAAGTTTATTTCGGTATGCTATAATTTTTTTATCAATAATCAATAGGTGGAAAAATGACTAAATCAAACTATTTATCAAGTGCTGCAAAATATTTTGCTGTTGTTTCGGCTTTGATTTTATTACCTAATTTATTTTCAATATTAGGCAGCTCTGAGCAGCTAGCTTCTCTTACTGGGAGAATAACAAGCTTTTCTTTTTATCTCATTATCGCCGTTACCTATGTTGCGCTAAACGGTGAGGGGATAGCTTACAGAAAAAATAATTTGCCCCAAAATTTAAGGAGTATAGTGAGCCTTAAAAGATATTTGCTTTTTTCAGTATTAGTGAATTTTTCAAAAAACTTTATAGAAAGAAAGGTTTTAGGCTTTTCGGGCAACGTTGTTTTGAAAATTCTTTTGCAGTTTTCATCGAGTATTCTTTTCTCGGTGGCATCTTTTAGCTTTATGGTAACGGTTGTATGGCTTTGGTATATAAAACGAGATAAAGAGCTTTCTCAATTATTTAAATTTGAAGTAATTGCAGTAGCTTTCGGTGTTTTGTATAACGTTTTTAAGGTGTTCAATTTTACCGTTACTATATATGACTTTAAAATCTTTGGTGAAGGTCTTACAAAGTTATTTTCAAATCAAACGGTTTCAAGTATTCTTTGCGTTGCTTGTTGCATTGTTTTTATAATAGCCTTTGTTTTGGTATCAAAGCAATATGATAAGCTATCTTTAAAGGAAGAAGAGGAAAGAAAAAAACTTTTATCATTAAGAAAAACAACGAAAGATATCTATAAAGAAGATGGTTACGGTATAGATTCTGTTGAGGACGATTTTTTGCTTAAAGGCTAACAAGTTAATTGTTAAATATTTGGAAACGAGCTTTTATTTCTTATTTAGAAATAAAAGCTTTTTTTGTTATGGTAGAATGTAAGAAAATAGGGATTTATGTCAAAATCTCAATTAAGTAGAGTTTTAAGGAGTAGTGTATGAAACTTGTTTCTAAAATTATCTCAATAACACTTACTTGCTTTGTCTTTTTACATATGATTCCGTTGGTGTCAGCTAATGGTAGTAACAGACTTTTAGGCGACGTTAACGGTGACGGAATTGTAATGCTTGAAGATGCTCTTTTCGTTTTAAGAGTTGCTGCGGGCATTGAGCCTTATGACGTAGGCGACTTAGCTGCTTGCGATACCGATAGTGACGGTAGAATCACCTTAAAGGATGCAAAAGAGGTATTGCGCTATGCTTGCGGTATTGATGGCTTTGAGGATAGTATGTTAAACGCAGGCTTTCCGAAATCATACGTTGAGCCCTTAGCAAAGCTTCACGATAAATATCCTAACTGGGTTTTTGTGCCTATGTTAACGGGTCTTGATTGGCAAGCATCAATAAACGGTGAAAGAACACCCCATTCGCAACAGCTTATTGAAAAAATAGTTGATTCTTGGATGAAATGCTCATGTAGTGAGTGTTACAATAAAACCTACGAAGGCGGCGGTTGGGTAAGTGCATCTGAGGATGCGGTGAAATATTATATGGACCCTCGCAACTTCTTAACCGAGGAATACATATTCCAGTTTGAAACCATTAGATTTGACGCAGCTCAAACAGTAGAGGGTATTGAATCAATTTTAAGCTGGACTTGGATGCATAATGCCGATATTACGTATTACGATGCATTTGGAAATCTTATTACTTATACCGAAAACGGTCAGAGCGTGAAATATTCTGAAGCAATATTAAGGGCTGCCCGCGACAGCAACGTAAGCGCTTATTATCTTGCCTCAAAAATCGTTCAAGAGGTTGGCTCAAACAATCCCGCAAACGTAACTACTGCTTGCGGTACAAGCTATCCCTATAACGGTATTTATAACTATTATAATATCGGTGCTTATACAGGTGCTGAGGATGGCTTGAGATGGGCAAACGGTTATATGAAAACTATAAGAAGTACGGTTATGTATTCCGATACAAATATTGAAGCTTCGCAGGTTGTTACAGTGCCCTCATCAACAACAGTTTATTTTGTATGCGATATAGGTGATTTTTACGGAATAAGAGCTGCCGTTGGCGGAGTAATGTATGCAGGCTTCGTTAAGAAAGAAAATATCAGCGTTGCAACTGAATACGGTAGACCTTGGAATAACCCGTATCAATCAATTTATTACGGTGCTCAATGGATTTATAATAACTTTGTTGATACTCAGTACACAGGCTATCTTCAAAAATTCAACGTAAACCCCGAAAGCGATACTCTTTATGAATACGAGTATATGGCTAATGTAAGGGCGGCAGCATCAGAATCTTATTATACTTACAGTGCGTATAAATCAAACGGCACGCTTGAAAGCAGAAAAGTATTTTCAATCCCCGTGTTTGTAAATATGCCTTACGCCGATTATAGCGAAGAGGAGGCTTTTGAAAATACAGTACCCGAGCTTTCGATAGCTTCAAATACTAACGATACCGTAACTGTACAGTGGAATGCAGTAGACGGTGCAGAACGTTACGAGATTTATAGATACGATGAAACTGTCAATGATTATTATTATCTTGATACAGTAGCTTCAACCTCTTACACTGCTTATATGAATACAGATTGGGCACATCTTAGCGTAAGAGGATATAAAGCAAAATCAAATTCTGAGTATAAATACACTCTTTTTAGTAACGGTGTTCAAGTTCTTAAAGCTCCAAATGCTCCAAGCGGTTTTGCGACAACGGGCTATGATTATAATTACGTAAACCTTTCGTGGAATAATGTGGGTGCGAGCGGTTACGAAATTTATCGTTACGACGGCAATACACAATCAACTGTACTTTTGGCAACTGTAACCGAAAACTATTATACAGATTATTCAGTTTTCAGTGGTACATATTATCACTATATTGTAAAAGCATACCGACAAGGTGAACACGGAAGATTTTATTCGTCGGATTCTAATTCGGTAATAATTACAACTCCGGGGCAAGCACCGCTTAAAGGCGTTGTTAAGGTTTCCGACTATCTTAATATAAGGCAGACCCCCGATTCTACAGCAACAATTATTGCACAGGCTTACAACAACCAAAATGTTATAATACTTGAAACATCAGGTGTTTGGTATAAAGTTCAGTTTGTGTATAATGGGGTAACATATATCGGGTATGCACATTCTGATTACATTATTGTTCAGAATGTTCCTGAAACACCTACCCTTGAAACGTGCCCTTATGCAGAGCCCGGTGTAACTTTAGGTCAGGGTAGAGATAATGAAGTGGAATCTGTTAAATGGCTTCAATGGTATCTCTATAAGCTTGGCTACCTTACCGCTAACGATATAGACGGCGCTTTCGGTCCGACTACAAACAATGCGGTTACCCGTTTCCAGACCGATAAAGGTCTTGATGTTGACGGGCTTGTAGGTAGCGGTACAAGAAGTGCATTGAAAGCAGCATATGGAATATAAAAGGAATTTTGGTGTAATCTTATTAAAATGAAAAAAAGAATAATAGCATTTCTGCTTGTTTTTGTGTTTCTTTTATCTGCGTTTACCATTCAGGGTTTTGCTCTTTTAAAGGGTGATTTAAACGGGAACGGAGTGTTAGAGGTTGCCGATGCTATCGAAGCTTTGAAAATAGCATCCGGTCAAATGCAAGGCGATTTACAAACCCGTTTTATTGCAGATGTAGATTTAGATGCAAAAGTAACTATAAAAGATGCAAAAACAATTTTAAGTCAAAGTGTAGATTTAACGGATATAAATGACCCCCATAACCAATTAACGCCGTATACCGATCACGGTTACGGTGTGTCAAAATTTGGCGTAGTTACCGATTATTGTGGTGAAACCTTTCCGTATTCACCTGTTAATGATAGCTCTAATCCGTTGTATGCTGCCATACCGTATGGAACTTTTGACGTTGTTACGTCGAATCTCTTGCATGATTCGGATAGCGGTAAGGATTTTTATCAATTAGCCTCGGGAAGACGTATTTATGCTAATGAAATACAAGTTTTCAACGGCTACAATATGCCCGATAATAAAGCTGTTTTAAAAAGAACGGTAACAAATAATTCGGGTAGTACTCAATTTTATCTTGCTCTTGATTGGCGTGTGCCGTTCAACGTAACTATAACCCCTCAAGAGTATGTTACGGGTTACGACAGCCGTCCCTTTAATATTAAAGACGGAGTTTTTACAGGTAGCTATATGGATATAACCTTCTGTTGTACGCCATATACAGAGGGAGAGTTAACCTTTCCTGAAAGTGACGTAATAAGTCACACTCAATGGATAGTAAGCGGTCATAACGCAACCTTGAGAGTTTATTTTAAAAATTCAGGGTGCTTTTTCGGTTATACAACGTATTACGATAGTAACAATTATCTTGTTATTTCAGTGAAAGAGAAAATGAACACTCTTTCGGGTAAGGTTATCGAGCTTGACCCCGGTCACGGCGGTAACGATCCGGGTGCGGGCTCCGGTACAGGTGTTTACGAAAGAGATATTACGTATAACATTGCTACATATTTAAAAAGCTATCTTGAATCTGCAGGGGCAACGGTTGTTTTTTCAAGAGATAATTCAGAATCTGTTCCCGAAATTGTTGAGAGAAGGCTTAACACAATAAAAAACAACCCCGATATGTTTGTTTCAATTCATCTTGATGCGTCTGCTTCTTCATCGGCAAACGGCTCGACGGTTTATTATTATAAAAACTATTCGGGTCCGCTTGCGTTTGCAGTTTCAAGAAATTTACCCTCAACTTTGAAAGCGGATTTGAATTATAATATGACAAATAAGGGTGCTCATTTTTATCCTTTCAGAGTAACGAGAGTTGAAAACTGTCCCGCTATTCTTGTGGAATGTGGGTTTATATCAAATCCTTCTAATTTCTCAATTCAAAATTCTCAAAACGGTCAGATTAGTATCGCAAGAGGTATTTATAACGGGATTGTGGAATATTGTAGTTGGTATTAAAATTAAAGCTTGTCGAACTAAAATGCTCGGCAAGCTTTTTTCATTGTATTGTTTTTCATTTATATTCTTTTTACACCGTTTGTGAAAACTGATTTAACGTTTATATTATCATCAAAAATCAAAAGGTCCTCGTCGTAGCCTTTTTCAATTTTACCCTTTGATTTACCGAAGCCTAAAATCTCGGCGGGGGTAAGCGATGCCATTTTTACTGCACTGTAAAGCGGTACGCCTACTTCCTTATACATATTTCTTACGCAGTCTGAAAGCACTGCGGCACTACCCGCTAAAGCAGAGCGGTCACTTAATTTCATAACCTTATCTTCATAGATAACGCTCATACCGTTTTCCTGCGTGTAAACGGTATTTTCTTTTATATCACTTGCGGAGAACTCAAGTCCGTCAGTAATAAGATACATTTTACTGTCGCCCTTGCATTTATAAATAAGCTGTAAAACGCCCTTTGGTAAATGCCTTAAATCTGCAATAGTCTGTGTTGAAATTTCGTCGATTACAAGACCTGCCTCAACAACACCTGCAGTTCTGAAAACGCCCGTTTTAAAGCAAGAGGTACAAGCGTTGTAAATATGGGTAATATCACAAAAGCCGTGCTTTACCGCTTCTTCAACTTCCTCAAAGCTTGCAGCGGAATGGGCAACAGAGGGAACGATACCTCTTGACTTTAATTTGTCACCTAATTTAAGGCAACCCTCAACCTCGGGTGCGGCACCCATAATAAGAATTTTATCCCATGCTTCAAGCAATTCTTCGGGTGGATTTTCATCAGGGTTTAAAATGTTCTCGGGGCTTTGAGCGCCTTTATATTTTAAGTTAAGGTAAGGTCCTTCAAGATGCACACCTAAAATATTAGCCTTTTCGCTTTTTTCACTCGCTTCTTTTATTGATAAAACTGCTTTTTTAAGCTGGTTTATAGGTGCGGCAAGAGTTGTAGGAACAATCGAGGTTGTGCCGTATTTCAAATGTGCTTCAGCCATTGAGATAATGTCTTTGTAATCCTCACTCATGGCACTTTTGTTACCGCCACCGTGAACGTGACCGTCAATAAAACCGGGTGAAAGATAATTGCCACAGCAATCTATAACGGTATCGCTGTTTTTTATCTCAAATCTGTCGCATATATCTATAATTTTACCGTTGTCGGCTATTACGTTGCATTCTCTTATTTTATCGGGGAAAATAACCTTTGCGTTAATATAAATATTCATAAAAACACCTCACTTTTAATTTTAAATACATTCACTCTCGTTGTCAATGAAAAGTTTTTTTACCGACTTAAAATGACAAGTATTTTAAGCTTAATAATTTAAAATATGTTTGTCAGGGGGTGGTGTGTTGACGGTGTATGCAGATGTGCTTGTAAGCTTGAATATTTTAATAACGTATATTTTTCTTGTGTGTACCCGTGTGATTTGCAAAATGGCTACTAATAGATTTCTTGTAGCTATAGGGAGCTTTATTGGCGGTTTTAGCTCTCTTATAATATTTGTTGATATTAAATATCAGGTCTTGTCTTTATTTATTAAGCTATTAACGGCGGCAGTTATAGTAGGGGTATCATTTCTGCCTCGTAGCATACGGGGATTTATAAAGCTATATTCAGGTTTTTTTACTGTAAGCGTAATTTTCGGCGGTGTTATGTATTTTTTAGAAATTACAATAAATCCCGAAAAAATTATGTATTACAACGGTACCGTTTATTTCGATATGAGCCTCGCTTATCTTGTAGGAAGTGTGCTTGTAATTTACGGTCTGTTTCTTCTTGTACAATACTTTTTAGATAAAAAAGTAAGTAGCGATAATCTATGCGAAATGAAAATATTTTTCAGAGATACAGCGGTTTCGGTTTTTTCTATTATTGATACCGGTAATAATTTAACCGACGGCTTAACGGGTCGACCCGTAGCCGTTGCAGAGCTTTCGGCGGTAGCACCGCTTTTCGATTTTAGTGAGCTTGATTTCCTTAAAAAAGGTAATTATGAAAATATTCCCGAAGCACTAAAAAAATATATAAGAGTAGTGCCTTGCGGTGCGGTAACGGGTGAGGGGATTTTGTTAGGATTTATCCCCGAAAAAGTAGAGGTTAAAACAAAGACAAGGGTTTATATAAACGATTATTGCGTTATAGCGGTTTTAAATAAACAACTTTCAGAGGGCGAGTACAGAGTCTTATTAAACGAGAAAATATTACAAAACAGCCGAGAGGAGAAGCGTATTGAAAGCAATGTTTTTTGAATTTGTCAATAAATTGAAATTAAGGCTTTTTATAAAATTAGGACTTAAAAAAATCTATTACATAAATAGCCCACAGACGTTACCGCCACCGCTTCCAAAGGAAAGAGAGCAAGAGCTTACAGAAAAATTATGCGACGGTGACAAAAAGGCGAGAGATATTCTTGTTGAGCATAACTTAAGGCTTGTAGTTTATATTGCGAAGAAGTTCGAAAATTCGGGGGTTAATATTGAAGATTTGATTTCAATAGGCACAATCGGTCTTATAAAAGCGGTAAACACCTTTAGACCCGATAAAAATATAAAACTTGCAACCTATGCTTCAAGATGCATAGAAAACGAAATTTTAATGTATTTAAGAAAGGTTAATCAGCAAAGGGGAGATATTTCTCTTGATGAGCCCTTAAACGTTGATTGGGACGGTAACGAGCTTTTACTTTCCGACGTTTTAGGTTCTGATGGACTTGAAATAAACGACAATATCGAGCAAGAAGATGAAAAAAGAATTCTTCATATGTGTATGAATGATTTATCTGAGAGGGAAAGGCTTATAATGAATATGCGATTCGGAATGAACGGGCAAAAGGAGCATACTCAAAAAGAGGTAGCCGATATTTTAGGCATATCCCAAAGCTACATATCCCGCCTTGAGAAAAGAATTATTGTTAAACTAAAAAGAGACATAGAGAAACAAACAGTAGAAAGATAATACAAAAAAGACAAGTATAAAGCTATTTTTATACTTGTTTTTTTTCTTTTTTTGTATTAAAATGGTAAAAAATAGTAGTTCTTCTAAATTTTTCTATGGGAGGAAATGTTATGAAGAAAATGAATAAAGCCCAGATAGTGTTTAAGATTGTTGACGGTGTAGGTTACCCAACTCAAAATAACTACCATTATGAAAACG
Organism: Acutalibacteraceae bacterium; assembly: GCA_045605825.1. GTDB lineage: Bacteria > Bacillota > Clostridia > Oscillospirales > Acutalibacteraceae > DTU089. The sequence goes on along the minus strand of JAZUQS010000008.1, from coordinate 1,647 downwards.
TGCAAAGGGTAGTTGATATAGCTTACGGTGATCACGAGTTAACAAAAGGCGATTTGTATTACACACCTGAAATCTTAACCGACGGTAAAAAACACCCTATTATAGTTTATTTCCACGGTGGCGGTTTCCTTATGGGTGATAAAAAATGCCGTGTAAGTATCAGCGAATATTATGCTAAAGAAGGCTACTTCGTTTTCTGCGTAAATTACCGTTTGCCCCCTGAAAGAAAGTATCCCGAAATGGTTTATGACTGCGTTGATGCACTCAACTTTTTACCGAAGCTCGCCGAAAAATATAATATAGATTTAGATAATATTGTTCTTACCGGCGACTCTGCGGGTGGCTATATGTGTGCTTATGCTGCTGCTCTTAAATATGACGAGCACTTAAGAGAAAGAGTAGGTTGCGATGCTATTAACGTTGATTTTAAAGGTCTTATGCTTATGTGCGGTATTTATGACCTTGACGTGCTTTTACAGGGCGGTAAGCTTTTCGGCGTTATTCCCACAACTGCACAAACTCTTTTCGATTTCCCGTTGAAAAAAGATATGTCTAATTTTAAAGACTACGAATATTTTGACTGCCTTTCACCCTCTGCATTTGTTAACGAAAAATGGTGCTCAACCTTTATTTGCTGGGCCGATGACGATTTAGTATGTCAGGGTCAGGGCGAGCCTATGGCGGAAAAATTAAAAGCGGTTGTGCCGTATTATGATTATTATCATGTAAGCGGAATTACAAACAACCATTGCTTCCACCTTACACCCACAATCAATAAATACGCAAAAGAATGTTTGCAGAAATCAGTAGACTTTTTAGCAAAGCTTTTCGCAGAAGAAGAGGTTACAGTTTGATTTAATAAAAAAACACAGTTCGAAATCGAAATCGGACTGTGTTTTTTTTATTAACTATTTTATCTTATATTCCCTGTATTTGTTTTAAGTGTAACGTCGTGAGCGCCACCCTCAACAATACTTGTAGCACTAACGAGAGTAAGCTTTGCATCTCTCTGAAGGTCGGGGATAGTAACAACACCGCAGTTGCACATTGTTGATTTTACTTTATAAAGACTCTTTGTAACGTTATCGTGAAGTGAGCCTGCGTAAGTTACGTATGAGTCAACGCCTTCTTCGAAGGAAAGCTTGCTTTGACCGCCAAGGTCATATCTCTGCCAGTTACGAGCTCTGTTTGAGCCTTCGCCCCAATACTCTTTAACGTATGTGCCGTTGATGTTGAGCTTGGGTGTGGGGCTTTCATCAAATCTTGCGAAGTATCTGCCGAGCATAAGGAAGTCAGCACCCATTGCAAGAGCGAGAGTCATATGATAATCGTGAACGATACCGCCGTCAGAGCAAATCGGAACGTAAACACCTGTTTCCTCAAAATATTCATCACGAGCTGCTGCAACCTCAATAAGAGCTGTAGCCTGTCCGCGACCGATACCCTTTGTTTCACGGGTGATACAAATAGACCCCCCGCCGATACCGACTTTAATAAAATCTGCACCTGCTTCTGCAAGGAAACGGAAGCCGTCACGGTCAACAACGTTACCTGCACCAACCTTTACGTCCTCACCGTAATGCTCACGGATCCAGGCGATAGTGCGGGACTGCCACTCGGAAAAGCCCTCGGAGGAGTCGATACAGA
>JAZUQS010000007.1:0-3231 GCA_045605825.1 Acutalibacteraceae bacterium | reverse complement strand
ATAAAACTTCCTCTTTATATTTTAAAGTAAATGAAAAATATGTATAGGTATATTAAACCACAATTAAGCTGTTTTGTAAATATTCGTAGGGGGTTATGAATATATTTTAATAATATCTTATTTAAAGATGCAAAAAGCCGAATAAAGAGGTAAGAAAAATGAAAAAAATCTTAAATGACAATAATTTTGTGTATTCAAATTATAAAAAATACATCAGTTTTTTAAATGAAAAGTTTGCCTCAATAACTGTTGCAGATTGCGGAAAATCGGTTTTGGGAAAAACTATTTTCGGTTTAGTAATAGGTGAGGGTAGCGAAAATATTTTATACGTAGGTGGCACTCACGGTCTTGAATGGATAACCTCGTTGTTGCTTTTAAGATTTACTGAAAATCTTGCTGAAGCCTATGAAAACAACGGGTGTATATGCGGGTTTAACGTGACCGATATTTTAAAAAATAAAAGGCTTATTATAATCCCCGAGCTTAATCCCGACGGTATAGATATTTCTCTTACGGGTGAAGAGGGTTGCGGAATATATAAGCAACAAAATTTCGCAATATGTAACGGTGACTTTAGCGGATGGAGTGCCAATGCCAGAGGCGTTGATATTAACCATAACTTTAATGCCGATTGGTACACTTTAAGAGAAAAAGAAGAGAAGAATAATATCTTCGGCCCGTCACCCAGAAGATACGGGGGAAGATACCCCGAAAGTGAGCCTGAAACAAAAGCAATTACGAGATTATGCCGAAATATTGATATAAGCTTGCTTGTTACGTTTCACTCTCAAGGAGAGGAAATATACTACGAGTATGGCAACAATACCCCTGAAAAATCTCTGTACATAGCGAAAATGCTGTCATCTGTTACTGATTATACTCTCGTAAAAAACGAAGGGCTTGCTTCAAGCGGCGGTTTAAAGGATTGGTTTATCGAAGAGTTCAGAAAGCCTGCCTTTACTATTGAGGTGGGAAAGGGTAAAAATCCGTTACCCTTGACAGATTTCGACAAAATATACCGAAGACTTGAGGTTATGATGATTACGGGCTTGTTGTTTTTATGATTAAAATTTTTTAAAAAAACTCTTTACAACGAACAAATGTTCTGGTATAATGCTCTTTGCGAACAAATGTTCTGTAACTTGTAAAGGATGAGAAAATTGGAAAGAGTTATTTTGCATAGCGATTGCAACAGCTTTTTTGCATCAGTAGAAGCAAGCCTTAACCCCGAGCTCAAAGAAACTGCCTTTGCGGTTTGCGGTGACCCGGAGTTTCGCCACGGTATCGTTCTTGCCAAAAATGAAAAAGCAAAAAAATACGGTATTCAAACGGGGGAGCCTATCTGGAAGGCGAAAGCCAAATGCCCAAAGCTTGTAACGGTAACACCTCATTACAAATTTTACAAGGAATACTCACAGAGAATTTTTAATATTTATTGCCGATATACCGATTTAGTAGAGCCTTTCGGAATAGATGAATGTTGGCTTGACGTAAGTGGCTCTGTCAATCTTTTCGGTAGCGGTAAAGAGATAGCCGACGAATTGCGAGAGGTTATAAAAAAAGAAATCGGAGTAACCGTTTCCGTGGGTGTTTCTTACAATAAAATTTTTGCAAAAATGGGTAGCGATTATAAAAAGCCTGACGCCACAACAGAAATAACCGTAAATAATTTTAAAGACCTTTTATACCCTTTACCCGTTGGTGATATGTTTATGGTGGGGAGGCGTACTGCCGAAAAGCTACGAAGCGTAGGTCTTATAAATATCGGTGATATTGCCATGTGCGATTTACGGGTGTTAGAGCGTATTTTGGGTGAAAACGGAAAAACTCTTTGGAATTACGTTAACGGCTACGATTATTCACCCGTTTTGCCATTTGATTATAAAGAGGCTTATAAATCTATCGGTAACGGTGCAACCTTTAAAAGAGATTTAGTTGATTTTACGGATGTCAGAACCTGCGTGTTCTTTTTATGCGATAAGGTTGCCGCAAGACTTCGCAAGCATAATTACGAATGCTCCGCCTTGCAGGTAGGTATAAAGGATACTAATTTTCAAACTATTCAACGGTCGTCGCAGTTATCCTCACCAACAGATTTGTCATACGATTTGAGAAATGCGGTGCTTTCGCTTATAGAGGCGAATTTTGACGTAGAGAAAGAGCCTATACGCTCCTTGACGGTAACGGGAACAAAGCTTTTAAACGGTGACCAGGTGTGCGAGCAAATTTCGTTTTTAGATTTGGATTATCATAAAAAAAGAGAGAAGGAAGAACGGCTTGAACACACAAAGGATGACATACGCCATAAATACGGGCTTGATATTTTAACAAGATGTTCTTTTATTCATAATGAATTCGGTTTTTAAAGTGGCGGAAATAGATTTTACGGTAAAATTTCGGTGCTTTTGAGGGGGAGTTTTTTTGAAATGCACTTTATCAGATTTAAGAGCGAAAGAGGTTGTCAATGCGGATAACGGTTGCCGTCTTGGTTGTGTAACGGATATTGAAATAGATACCTATACGGGTTGCCTTGTAAGTATTACCGTATTTTGCGGTAAAGGCTTCTGCGGATTCTTTGGCAGAGGTGAAGAAATTACAGTTTGCTGGAAGGATATCGTAGTAATCGGTGACGATATAATTCTTGTGAGAAAAGGAAAATTATCATAGTATTATTCAGACAATGACACAGGGGACGGTTCTATGATTGAGCCTTAAAACCCTTGATACACAAAGTTTTTCAGCGTTTTAGTTGTTTCTTTAACTGTAAGGAATGTGGCTCTGCCCATTCCGTTTTGGGAGCGTTTCGTTTACCGTCATACGTTATTGTATGGGTGCTTTTATTTACGCGGAACACCCAAAGGGATGTTCCTTACAGTTGTTCTTTTTGGGTATCTCATAACGGTCAGTTTACTGCAGTTGAATCTGACGATTCAACGACGTTCGCAGGCTCACGTCGAGAACTTTCCACCGTCCGAACACATTTGTTGTTGCATCAAATCCTTGGCACGAAATATACTTTCCCATAAAAACAACAAACCAAAAGACGGTCCCCCTTCCTTCGAAGGAAGGTACACCGCCTTTGTGAATTTATTCTATTAGTAAGTTATTTATTCCCTGCGAAGCCTCTGGTGACTTTACAATCGCGATATACAAGCGAGCTTGTGCGATATATTTTGTTACACAAAACGCGATATATTTCGCTACGCTCAATGCGATATGATATAAATCCTT
>JAZUQS010000006.1:0-63353 GCA_045605825.1 Acutalibacteraceae bacterium | reverse complement strand
GGGTTATAAATATCACAACCACCGCTTACGATAACGCCATCAAGTCCGACAGCTTCGGCTGTTCTTACAACTGCACCGAAGTTTGACGGATTAGAAATGCTTTCTAAGGCAATATATTTCCTATTGTATTTTATTTTACCTATATTTGTATTTTTGTCAAGCATTTTACACAGGCAGAAAACCCCTTGATTACTCTTGGTATCAGACAGTTTTTCTGCTACGTCTTCGGACACAACAAAGCAACGCTTGGCCTTCTCTTCAACCAAACGCACGTAGTCGCTGTATTTCTCTATCGCTTTATCAGTAACGTAAAGCTCATTTATAGTTAAATCAGTCAAAGCAGCATCGGCACAAAGCCTTGCTCCTTCAACAAAAAATACGCCCTCATTTTTTCTGAAAGATGAGCTTTCTCTCACCTTTACGGCGTACTTAATTTTATCATTTGTTTTACTTGTAATACGTTCCGTAAAAAGCCCTCCTAAACATCTTACGCCCGACCGTTCATGGTCGGGCGTAATAAACGATTTTAAAGAGCAGCTTTTGCTTTTTCTACGAGAGCTGCAAAGCCTTCGGGATCAGCAATAGCAATTTCTGAAAGCATCTTTCTGTTGAGCTCGATACCTGCTTTTTTAAGACCGTTGATGAATGTTGAGTAGTTGATACCATTCATCTTGCAAGCAGCAGAGATTCTTGTAATCCAAAGACGACGGAAATCTCTTTTTTTCTGCTTACGGCCGATATAAGCGTAGTTACCGCTTTTCATAACAGCCTGTTTAGCTGTTTTGAAGAGCTTGCTCTTTGAGCCATAATAACCCTTAGCGAGTTTAAGAACTTTATTTCTTCTTTTGCGAGTCATCATCGCACCTTTTATACGTGCCATTATAAGTTACCTCCGATTACCAATTCTAATTATTTATAAGGAATAAGACGTTTGATCTGATTCTGATTTGTAACGTCAGCTACGCCGGTCTTACGAAGACCTCTTTTACGTTTTGTTGTTTTCTTGGTAAGAATGTGTGACTTATTTGCATGTGCACGGATAGCCTTACCGTTTTTAGACATTTTGAAACGCTTTTTTGCACCTGAATGTGTTTTGAGTTTGGGCATGATAAATCCTCCTTAATATTGCAATTACTTGGATGCCTTGGGAACAAGGAACATAAGCATTGAGCGACCTTCGAGTTTAGCGGGTTTTTCGACTGAACCGGTTTCGGAACAAGCATCCGCAAAACGCTGCATTATTACAATGCCGTTGTCGGTGTGTGCCATCTCCCTGCCTCTGAAACGAATTGACACTTTTACCTTGTCACCGTCTTTTAAGAAACGGAGAGCGTGATTAACTTTAGTATTAAAGTCACCGGTGTCAATATTCAAAGATAAACGAACTTCTTTGATATCCATAACCTTTTGTTTTTTCTTTGCTTCTTTTTCGCGTTTAGCCTGTTCAAATTTGAACTTACCGTAGTCCATAATTTTGCAAACAGGGGGAACAGCGTTGGGAGCAATTTTAACAAGGTCAAGATTACTTTTTTCTGCTAACGAGAGAGCCTCTTTTGCAGACATAACGCCAACCTGCTCACCGTCTGCAGAAATAACTCTTACTTCTTTATCTCTGATTTCCTCGTTGATTTGATTCTCCTTGCTAATACCTAAGCACCTCCAAAAAATAATGAAAAGCTCGAACGAAAAATTCCGTTCGAGCTTCAAAACGCAAGTATTGCGTAACCAGATGAAACTATTGACCAAACAATACCTCTCGTTTGGTGAGAACGGAACAGTTCTGCTTTATTGCCTAGATATAATATCAATTTTGGTTACGTTTGTCAAGTGTTTTTTTAAATAATTTATTCACGCCGAAATCAACCTACGGGAGTCACTTCATCACTGCTTGTAACAGTTTGATTTTCAGTTGTTGTGGATTGATCTTCAGTAGTAGTTGTTGACTGAGGCTGTGTTGACTGGGGTTGAGTTGTAGTTGAGCTTTCAGTTGTTGACTCGTCACTATATTCACCGTAATAGTAAACAAGAATTGAATCACCTGCTGAAAGTCTGCCGTCGCTTGGAATAGCAGACCAATCGTCGCTACCCTCTTTTTCGTATACAACACGGTAAACAACGAGAGAATCACTTGCTTTATTTGCAACGTTACCTGCAACGGTTTTAACATTGTTAAAGCCTGCATCGTTAAGAGCAGCTATGGCTTCGTTCATCTTTTTACCTTCAACGTCGGGGACTTTTAAGCCATTACTTACTTTAATCGTGATTTCTTTTTTACCCTCAACAGATGAAATTGAAGTACCGGGGGCTATATCCTGAGAAATAATAGTACCCTTATCCTCTTCACTGTCTACGTATTCGGTGTTAAAGGAAAGAACTTTTCTATAGTTTTCATCTGTTTTAACGTCTTCAAAAAGCTTACCCTTAAAATCGGGAACCTTTATTGAAACAACGTCTTCCGTAGTTTCAGATTCCTTTTCTGTTTTTTCAACAAAAGCTGCGGTATTCTCTGTTGTAGAGGTCTCTTCTTCACCTTGAGAATTGCGGTTTATACCCACAAGAACGGTTATAAGAATAGCAAGGCAAAGAATAACGCTGACAACGAAAGCTGCTATTGTACTCTTACGGAGCTTTTGAGGATTATCAACCTCATCAGAAGCATCCTCGTCATCATAATCCTCATCATATTCTTTGTATTCTTCATACTCGTCATCACCGTCATCCTCTTCCGTTTCATTGTTAGAAGAATATAATGAAGCTGAGCCTGCCGCTGCAGGAGAAGCAGATAATTCATCTCTCAACTGTTCTACGTTAAGAGTTCTTTCCTCGGGAAGTATCTGTAAAGCGTTAACCAAAGCATTTATTACGTATGCGGGTAACATTTCAGCAAACTTGCCGGGAATCATTAATTTATCGTTTGTAAGCCTTGAAGAAGCGCTCATAGGAACGCTACCGATAAGAGTTCTGTAAAGAACTGCCGCAAAGGCATAAACATCAGTACTTTCGGTAAGACCGCTGCTGAAGCCGTACTGCTCAACTGCAGCATAGCCGTCGAACAATTCGCTTGTCATACCGCTTTTTTCACGGCGAACAGCCTCTATACAATAGCCTGTAATACGAAGCTTGCCTTTAGTATCAATAACAAGTGTTGTAGGCGATATACCGCCGTGGATAACACCTGCCTCGTGAAGCTCATTTAAAGCCGAAACAACGGGCATAAACAGCACTCTTGCATCATCCCAGGATATGTAACCCTGTTCTGTTTCAAGGAGATACTCCCTGAGCGATTGCCCTTCGCCTAAATATTCACTTATTACGTAAACAGTGCCTAAATCCTCTACAATAGCATACACATTTGTAAGAGCTGTATAACCCTTTAAGGAAGCAACGGCTCTCCAAAGCTTAAGGAAATCCTCTTTTATGTCAATAAATTCGGATGCCTTACCTACGTTTACGAGGCAATAGTTTCCGTCACCTCTTGTAAGCATTCCTTCGGGGTAAAGCTCTCTTATAGTAACGGGGGTTTTCTTCTCTAAATCGAAGCCGTAATAAGTAGTACCTTCACTATTATTACCCACCATTTTACCGATAAGATATTTACCGCCTATAACGGTTTTAAGAGGAAGATAAGGATTAGTTTGTGGCTCACTGTTTTCGTTGCGACAATAGGGGCAAACGGTGTTGTCACCTATTCTACGCATACAACGTAAACACAACTTTTCTTTTTCCATTATGACTTTTCACCTTAAGTAAAATTTAAATTAATATTGATTAGTCGTTAAAATCAGGTCTTGAAGAAACACCTGTGTTACCGAGAGCGCTATTAACGCTCTGACGAAGACGTCTGATATCATTAACGCTGTTTGTGAGAGTTTCGTCAGTATCCTTAATGATTTTTTCAACGTAAGCTTTTGCATTTTTACGGATGTCATTTGACCATTTTTCTGCTTTAAGAGTCATATCCTCTGCTTTCTGCTTTGAAGCTGCAAGAAGCTCCTCTGACTCTAATTTTGCCTGACGGAAAATATCTTCAGCAGCACTTTTTGCTTCTTTTGTAATCTGATGCTCTTCAATCATAATGTCAGCTCTTTGACGGGCTTTGTCAATAATGCTTTCAGCCTCTGCCTGAGCCTGATCGAGAATATCACGTCTTTCCTGAGCAATTCTTTTAGCCTGAGTAATTTCTTCGGGCATATGAAGACGAATATCTTCGATAAGTCTTGAAAGCTCCTCCTGATCAATCATAGTTTTACCTACGATTGGCATAACCTTTGCTTCATCGATAAGTCTTTCGATATCCGCAAGTGATTTTTCAATAATACTTGTACCCATTAGATAACAATCCTTTCGTTTCTGTTTTGTTTATTTTCTTGATAATCTTTTTACTATATCGTCTCGGATTTCTTCGGGAACGAAGCTACTAACGTCGCCACCTAATCCGCAAACTTCTTTAACAACGCTTGAGCTTAAAAACATATGCTCGGCATTTGAAACCATAAATATAGTTTCCATATCGGGATTCAACTGCTGATTTGTGAGAGCCTGACGGAACTCGTCATCAAAGTCAGAAACAGCACGTAAGCCCTTAACTACTGCGTGTGCACCTTTTTCCTTAACGTATTCAGCAAGAAGCCCTGCATGAGTATCAACGTATACGTTTGGTAAATCCTTTGTGCAGCGTTTTATAAAATCTACTCGTTCTTCGGTTGTAAAGCTACCTACATTTTTACTGTAGTTACGCATTACAACAACGATAACCTTATCAAAAAGCTTTGATGAACGGGTTATAATATCAAGATGCCCTATGGTAAGCGGGTCAAAGCTACCGGGACATACAACCGTTTTACCCATTTTAAAAATCCTTTCTATATACGGTTAAAGCGATTTTGCCGTATTTGTATCTTTTAGAGGTAAAACCGTCAATAACTTCAGGTAAAACCTCTTCAGAAGCGGTTTCGCAAACGATAACGCCACCGTCGGCAATATGAAGCCTTACTCTTTCAATGGCTTCATTCATTAACCCTGCCCTGTAAGGTGGGTCGAGAAACGCAATATCAAACATCTCTGACGTTCTGTCAAGATACGAAAGAGAATCACCGAGAACTGTTTTAGAAATATTTCTGAAGCCCGTTGCTTCAAGATTTTCTTCAGTTACCTGAATTGATGCTCGGGAAATATCAACAAACACCGCAGAAGCAGCACCTCTGCTGAGAGCCTCTATACCAAGCTGACCGCAGCCGCAGAACATATCAAGAACACGCCTGCCCTCAATTTCAAACTGAACGATATTAAAAATAGACTCTTTAACTTTATCGGTCGTAGGTCTGACACTGTCACCCTCAAGAGTTTTTAAACGTCTGCCTCTTGCAGTACCTGTAATAACTCGCATCAGACAACACCTCCGTAATTGAAAATAATCATATACAAACAAAAATGTAAACATATGAAATCATTATATTATTGCATTTATTATGGTATTTTGTCAAGTTTTTTTGAGATACTATCTTTATTATTGATTCCCTTTAATATCTATGCTAAAATTGAGAAAAAGATTTTTTCGGAGTAAATTTATGGCTAAAATAGAAATAACCAATATGATTATGGTGCAAAATCCTGATACTAAAGAAGTTTTGGTGCAAAACAGAGTTAAATATTGGTGCGGTATATCCTTCCCCGGTGGGCACGTTGAAAACGGCGAGAGCATATATGACTGTGCAGTAAGAGAGGTTAAAGAAGAAACCGGTCTTGATATTGAAAAGCTTAAATACTGTGGTCTTATTCATTGGCACAACAACGAAACAAACGACAAGTATTTTGTTCATTGCTACAAGACGACAAATTACAGCGGTAATTTGTTAGATGCAACTGATGAGGGCGAAGTGTTCTTTGCCTCTTTAGATAGCGTAAAATCAATGAAATTAGCACCGAATTTTGATAAATATCTTGACTTCTTTTTAAACGATAATTTATTAGAATTGTTCTGTAGCTGGAACGAAAAAATGAAAGAAAACTGTAACGGCGAGCCTGAATGGAATTTTCAGTACAGATAAAAATTGAGTAAACAGAATAAAGCAAAAAAACGGAGCAAGCTAAAAGAAAAGCTTGCTCCGTTTTATTAATTGTTTTATCAAATTAATAAAAGACACACTAAACGGATATGCTCAACAAAAAGTATACCAGCCCCGTTCCCTGCATTTCGACGTGTTTTTCTTGCATTTCGTCATTTTTGTTGACTTTTTTATGGCATATTTTACACTTTTATTGTAAATTGACTTGTTTTACTCTAAATGGTAAAATCGTAGTATAAGGGGTGATTGAATGAACATATTACTTTGTGATGATAACAAAACTGCTTTAGCTGAATTGAGTACGGCGGTTAATAAATATATGGAAGAACACCTTGTTAATTGCAATATAGTTGAGAGTGAAACATCCGGCTCTGTTATTGAAAGTGATGTAATATTTGACCTTGCTTTTTTGGATATACAGATGGATGATGTTAACGGTATTAAATTAGCCGAGGTTCTTAAAAAACGCAATAAAAACATTATCATATTTTTTGTAACAAATTATAGTGAGTTTCAGGATGATGCTATGGATTTAAGAGCTTTCAGGTTTTTTAATAAACCCTTTGATATTAAAAGACTTTACTCCGGACTTGATAAGGCGATGGAGTTCCTGAACACAATGCTGGTTGATATTTATTTAAAGCAGGGTTCTGAACACACCAAAATTTCCGTTAACGATATATGCTACGTAAAACGTGAAAATCGGAAAACCACAATCGTAACCGTCAACGGCAATTATGTTGTTAAAGATTCATGGGATGAATGGGTGAAAAAGCTTACTCAACCATATTTTTATATTGTTCACAACAGCTTTATAATCAACGTTCATCACGTTACCAAGTACGACTATTCCGAAGTATATGTAAACGGTGACAGAATTTCTGTTGCCACACGAAAACAGGCAGATTTCAGAAAATATTGGTTTAATTACTTAAAGGGGGATTTATATTGAACACAGCGATTTTAAATGTGCTTTTGCAGTTTGTTGAAGGTTTAATTTCCTTTGAGTTTTATGAAAGTGTAGCCCCCACAAAAAAGAAACTGCGTAATTTTGCTTTGATTACAGTCGGTTATATGATTATGTGCGGTATTAATCTTGCATTTGATTATAATTTCATCATAAATTCATTTGTTCTTTTGAGTTTCATGTTTGTATTTGCGAAGGTTTTATTTAAAATTCAGGTAGGGCTTTCATTTTTTATTTCAATTTTGTTTGTTACCTTTGTTACGCTAAGTGAATATGCGGTATCGTCTCTTATATCTATTGTTACCCAAAATGAAGTATCAGCTGTTATTAATGATCCGTATAGTTATATGGTTTTGATTGTTGCAAGTAAATCTATACTCTTCTTTGCACTGAAAATTGCTTCATCGTTTATTAAAAAACATCAAATCAAGGCGAAAATTAATGTGTTAGTTTTAGCTTTTCCTGCAGCTGTTTTAATTAATTGTTCTGTCTTTGCATTAATAGCGAGTAATTTTACTTTAACAGATACTTATAAGATTTTAATTTCTGTGTGTGCTTTTGTTATGTTTGTGACATCTATTGTTGTTTGTATCTTACAACAACGAGAGTCAGAGAGAGAAGCAGAGCTTGTTGAACTCCGTGCTATTAAACAAGCACAGGAAACGGATAACAAATATTTTGAAATTCTTGAACGGCAGAACAATAACCTTATGGTTTATGCTCACGATACGAAAAATCATCTTCAGGCAATACGTAATATGACGGATGATGAAAATATTATCGAATATTTAGAACGATTGTCTGCTGATTTGAATAAGTATAGCCGTCAAGCTTTAAGCGGTAACCATAATCTTGATGTTATTATCAACAAATACATAACCGAATGTGAAATTAAAGGTGTTGAATTCACTTATGATGTAAGGTTATCTAACCTCTCCGGTGTTCAGATGTTTGACCTTGTTTCAATTCTTGGTAATCTCCTTGATAACGCCTTGGAATCAGCAGAAAAATCTACAGGAAAATCAATTCATCTTCAAACAGACCATAGAAATACTTACGATGTTATTGTAGTTACTAACAGTTGTGATACCAAACCCGTTACTCAAGGCAACAGCCTTAAATCAAGTAAGGCTAACAAAAAACAACACGGCTTGGGAATAAAAAGCATAAAATCTTCCCTTAAGAATTACAGCGGTGATTACAATTGGGAGTACGATGAAAAGAACAAAGAATTTATTTCAACAGTAATGATTTTAACTAAATAATTTACATCTTAAAAGCACCTGACTCAATGATGTGTCAGGTGCATTTTTCTGCATTTTGTAGTGTTTTTTCTTGCGTTTCGTAAAGATTATTGAATCAAATATTGAAAGAAACTACTATAAAGTTGAGAAAGTATATTACGAAAGAAGGAGTAACAAATGAAGAAAGTAATAAGTTTTATTTTATGTTTTTCATTACTTGTATCTATTCTTTGCGTACCGGTGTCGGCAACTACAGAAGAAATAGGAAGTTCTGATATCAGTGGTTTCATAAACGGAATAAATGAACTCACTAAAAAATATGATGCAGAAAAAGATTTCGAGGTTACCTCCGAAAATATTCCATCTGAAAACATTTCATATGAGGCTCCCTTGTATTATTCCGCATCATCGGTTTCTGAAAACGAAACCGATGATGTACCCGAGTTGGACTTTCAAACCTGTCGTTTAATTGTTCAAAGTGATGTTGATTTTAATAATTATGGTGCTGTTGAAGTAGTAAGTGGCTTTGAAAATTTCCATATTCTTCAATATGAAACTGAATCTGATACCAAAACCGCTTACGAAAACTTGTTGAAGGATTCTGCCGTTATTTCTGTCGATATTGATGCTGTAATAAGTGTTGATTCAATTGAAACAACCAGAACAGATACCGAAAAAGAAATATACTCCAAAGAGGATTTTTATAACTGTTGGTCACTTAATGCCACCGGAATGGATAAGGTTCTTGAATACTACAACGACAAACGATTTCCCGAAGTAATTGTAGGTGTTGTTGATAGCGGTGTAAATTATAAACACGAATTGTTTGAAGGAAGATTAATAAGAACCTATTTCAACAGTTCGGGTGAAGATGATCCCAATGATGAATCTGATAAAAATGGGCATGGTACGGCAGTAACAAGTTGTATCATAAAAACCACCCCAAACAATGTGAAAATTGCTAACTATAGAGTAGCTAACGCAAAGGGTTCAGGAACAATAGCAAATGGGTGTGCAGGAATATTACAAGCAATAGAAGACGGCATAAGAATATTAAATTTAAGTTTAGGATTTTCCGGCGATTTGGAAATTCAACGTTCAATACTAAACTATGCTAAAGCCAACGACACTTTTATTATTTGTGGTGCCGGAAATTCTTCAGCAAATACAGATATTCGTGGTGCCAGTTATATTAACACTTCTGATGACACTTGTTCGGTTGGTGCAAGCACAAAGCAAAATTTACCGGCGTACTTCACAAATTACGGAAGTAGTGTTGATATTGTTGCCCCCGGTTTAGATGTTGTATCTGCTGATATGGATGGCTCGTATAGCTTGTTCGCGGGAACTTCTGCAGCGTCACCATATATGACAGGTGTATTTACAACTTTAACTTGTGTGTATCCTGACTTATCGTCCGTAGAAAAAATGCGTATGATAAAAGCCTCGTCAACAGAATTATCCGAACCGTATATTAAGTACTGTTTTGAAACAGGCGTGATTGACTGTTTAGCTTTATTTAACTTTAAAAAGCTTAAACCTGTTGAAATTAGTTTGGATGCCGGAATATATGAGGGTCCTGTTACTGTTGAATTGTTTGCTGAAGAGGGTCATAAAATATATTACACAATGGATCAGACATATCCGTCCCCAACAAACGGTACACTATACACAAAACCCATCTCGTTTGTGGGCGATGCTTACGAAATAGTTGCAGTAGCATATAAGGATGGTGTAAGAAGCGATTATTCAAGAGAATTAATACACGCTGCACAAATAGGCACCGATGATATGTTCACTATCACAGATGACGGCACAATTACAAGCTACACGGGAGATACACTTTACTTAAAAGTTCCCGAAACAGTAAACGGAATAACAGTTACCGATATTGCCGAGGGTGTATTTGCAGACGCTTCTCTGTGGGGTCTGATTTTGCCGGATACTATAACATTTTTGGGGGATATGTCACTTTGGGGTGGTCCAAGTCACAACAGTTGCGTCTATGGTAACAAAACAATATCCGTAATCAGTGGCGAAAACATCAAAACCCTTGGTGCAAAAGCATTTTACGAGTGTACTTCATTAAGGGAAGTGGATTTCCCTAACTGTGAACAAATCGGTAATGAAGTTTTTTATTTCACAAATCTTGTTGGTGCACATTTTCCAAAAGTTACAACATTGCTGACAGGAGCATTCTATTACGCTCAATTTTTAAGAGAACTTTATTTACCCAATTGTACAAAAATGTTAGATGATGCATTTTCAATGTGCAAACAACTGCAACATCTGTATGCTCCGCTTATTGATATTGATGTAGATTCCATTGAATATCCGGACTGGGAATTTAATTTAGCCGAAGAAGGACTTTTGAATACATTTAACACCACAGCACAACTAACTTATATCAATCTTGAGCAAGCACGAGTAATTGGATGGGGCAAACATGAATTTGGAGGAGCGTTTTATCGTAGCAATATTCACAGAATGGATTTATCAAAGGTTGAACACATTCACGAAATACCCTGGCCTCAAGCCAATTACTTTTCATTAATATATCAGCCTTTAACAGTCGAACTAAATCTTCCGGCTACCTTGAGGAGTTGTGTAGATGCAAAACCATATTTTGATGAAGATGTAAGAAATTATGTTGTGCATGCATCTCTCGGCACCTATGCGGAACAATGGGCAAATGATAATGGTGTCAAATTTGTTGAACTTAATGCCGAAACCTCAATTGCAGAAGATATAGAAACGGTTTGGGACAAATATTCATACAAGCCCCTGTACTTTGATGCTCGAGGATTTAACAGAACATACCAATGGTATGGTTCTTATGATAATAAAATCGGTAATGATGTGGCGATTAACGATGCAACAACAAATGAGTTTAACCCCGGAAAAAGCACTAAATACGCATATTACTATTGTCAGATGACAAGCACAGATATTGATAATTATGGCAAAATTATAAGCTCGTTTGAGGTTAACAGTACTTTGTGTCAAAATCGTTTCTACTATATGTATGCCAAAGATAAAACTGAAATTGATGTTGAAAATAATCTGATTTTTACCAAACAATTTGTCTGCCGCGATTTCTTGGAAATAGTACATATAAACGAAAACACAAATTACCTTTTAACGCCTTCATATTCATATCAAAACAACTGTTGGTATGGTACAGGTTCACAATTACAGATTCAAGATAATGATTCATCATCAGAGATTATATACACACTAATTGTGGAAGGTGATATTAACGGAGATAGTGCAGTCGATGTTTTGGATGCTGCATACGTTGAACTCGTCACAAACGGACACAAACAACTAACAGATGCCTACTTCCTGGCAGCAGACACAAACTCGGATGAAGAAATAACTGTTGAAGATTACTCACAAGTTGTCAACTTGGTTCTAGCAGGTTAAAGGAGAATTGGATATGAAGAAAATAATAAGTTCAATTTTATGTGTTTCATTATTTATATCAATACTCAATATTTCCGTGTCGGCAACAGGAGAAACTGTTTCTACAGAAAATATCGAGGAATTCTGCGAAGATGTAAATGAAATGGTAACAGAATATAGTGATTCCGAGTTTGTTACTCCCGATTTTATTGAGGAAGAACAAATACTGGAAAATATAGACGAAGAAATAAAAATTAATTATTGTCCTCGTCTTATTGTACAATCAAATAAACCTATTGATACATATAACGCCATTGATATTGCAAGCGGTTTCTTTAATTTCTATATTGTTCAATTCGAAAACGAAAAAGATACAAATTTTGCCTACGAGCAATACAAAAACGATCCAAATATTATTTCCGTTGAATATGATATTTCTTACAATGCTGTTACTTTAACATCAGAAGAATCTGACGACGGTTTTGAAGCAACTTATGAAGATTATAAAACCGGATGGTATTTAGAAGCGACAGGAATAGATTTGGTTTTGGAAAAGTACAAAGCTCTAAACTTGCCTGAAGTTGTTGTAGCTGTTGTAGATACCGGTGTGGATTTAAATTCCCAATATTTACAAAACAGACTAATACCGACTGGCTTTAATAATGCCGGTGATGGTGACGAGGGTTCTGAACAGGATTATGATGGACACGGAACTATGGTTTCAAGCGTTATTGCCAACTGTACTACACCAAATGTAAAAATTGCTGTTTATCGTTGTTTGAATAGTTACGGTGGTATCGAGAGTTTTGCTCTTGCGTGTACGGCAATTTTACAAGCCGTAAACAATGGTGCAGATGTAGTCAACTGTAGTTTTATTCTTCCTGGTGAATATAGTATGATGGCTACTATAATTGACTATGCCTATTCTAAATCTTGTATAATTGTTGCTGGAGCAGGAAATCTGCTTGGTGATTTAGGGATTGTTAATGCAACACCTCTTAACACATCTGAAAAAGTTATTTCTGTAGGTGCTTCTAATAAAAACCA
The DNA here is from genome assembly GCA_045605825.1 of Acutalibacteraceae bacterium. GTDB lineage: Bacteria > Bacillota > Clostridia > Oscillospirales > Acutalibacteraceae > DTU089. Next base: position 50,625 of record JAZUQS010000006.1, on the reverse strand, counting down.
TATACCCACAGATTTTACTGCTTATGGTCAACCTGTTGATGTATTAGCACCAGGCGAAGATATGCCTTTACTGCATTTAAATAACAAAGTTTATTTTGTAGAGGGTACCTCTTTTTCATCACCTTTCACAGCAAGTGTGTATGCTATGTTTTATGCTACCCATCAAACAGTACCATTTAACGATCGTGTTCGAATAATCAAAAATAGCGGAGACGGAACAGATGAAAAATATGTAACAGATTTATTTGGTAGTGGTATTATAAACCCATTAAAATTGTTTGAATTAGATACAGTAGAAGAACCTACATTTAGTCTTGATTCAGGTCGATATGTAGGTGAGGTTTGTTTAGAATTATCATCGGAAGATGGTGCTGAAATATACTATACTACAGATTACTCTTATCCTTCTCCAACAAACGGAACCTTATATACAGAACCAATTCGCTTCTTAGATGATGATTTAAGAATCAGAGCTGTAGCATACAAAAGTGGTAACAGAAGTAATTATGTAACAAAAGACATATGCTCATTGATTCTTGGAACTGATGATATGTTTACAATTACTGATGACGGTATAATAACGGGATACACGAGTACTGTAAAATATCTTAAAGTTCCTGAGATTATAAATGGGATAACGGTAAAAGAAATTGCATATAGCAGTGGCTTTAACACAGCTAAACTTTATGGAATAATACTTCCTGATACCGTTGAATATCTTGGTGCAACATTTGAAATTTTCGATAGAATTCAAAAAGATCCTAATGAACAAATTGGTCCATTTATAAGAAGTGAAACTTTAGAGTTTATTGCAGGGGAAAATATAAAAGTTCTTGGGTATTATTCTTTTGTTGATTTAAAAAATGTTATAGAATTGGATTTCCCTAATTGCGAAAAAATAATGATGCGAGCATTCAATAAATGTAAGTTATCATGGATGAATTTTCCATCAGTTAAATCTGTTGGAAAAGAAGCTTTTTGGAACACAGGTAGTTATATTGGTGAAATTTATTTACCTAATTGTGAACAGATTGGAGCACAAGCATTTTCTGATTTTTCTTCCCTTGGGGTTATATATGCTCCAAAAGCCGATTTCCTTACATATGATGATTTTAATGAAAGTGTTTCATATAAAAAGGATGATCCAAGTTCATCAGAACTATTGTTTTACGAATGTCGTTCTTTAACTGAACTTGATTTACCAGTATTCACAACAATCGGAAAGAATGCTTTTCAACATTCAGCTATTAAACGCCTTGAATTCTCCAATGTTGAATACATATATGATTTGCCTAATACTTTAACCGTTTATAACGGAGAAACTAGACCGATATATTCTCCTTATTATTGCCCTATTTCAGTTGAACTTTCATTACCTTCTACATTGCAATATTGCATCTCCGCAACAGACTACAAAAACGAATTTATTGAGTATGTAGTTTACGGCACAGCAAGTGAAGAAAACTATACTAAACAATGGGCAGAGGAAAATGGCATTAAGTTCATAAACCTATCGCAAGAAACTGCTATTGTGGAAGATATTGAACCTATATGGGATAAGTATTCATATAAGCCGCTTGAATTTGATGCAAGAGGATTTAACAGAACTTATCAATGGTATGGTTCAACCGATAAGATACAAAGAGATTCTGATGACAAATTAATAGCTGGGGCAACAGATAAAACGTTTAACCCCGATAATTGTTCTAAATCTTACCCTTATTACTATTGTGTTATGACAAGTACTGATAAGGATATTGATGGTAATGTTGTAAGCGAAGTAACCGTTACAAGTTCCATGTGTGAAAACAGACTTTATTATATGTTCGCACTATCCAATACACATATAAACTTTGATAATAATCTGATATACACAAAGCGATTTGTATGCCGTGATTTCTTGGAAATAGTACACATAAATGAAAATACAAATTACCTTTTAACTCCTTCGTATGAATACCAAAACAACTATTGGTATGGTACAGGTTCACAATTACAGATTCAAGATGCTGATGCATCAACAGAAACCACATACACTTTAATTGTTGAAGGTGATATTAACGGTGACAGTGCAGTTGATGTTCTTGATGCTGCATACGTTGAACTCGTCACAAGCGGACACAAACAACTAACCGACGCCTATTTCCTGGCAGCAGACACAAACTCGGATGAAGAAATAACTGTTGAAGATTACTCACAAGTTGTTAACTTGGTTCTGGCAGGATAGAATCAGATTTGTTTATGATATAAATAAAACCAGAGTAGGTATGTTCCCTGCTCTGGTTTTTATCTTTATTCACCCTTAAAGGCTTTTATAATTTCAATTGCATTGGCTTCTGTAACGCCCGGGACGCTCATAAGAGCTTCTTTATCGGCTTTGCCGATTGCCTCTAAGGTTTTGAATTTAATCATAAGATTTTTTGCTTTCTTTTCGCCTATACCTTTGATATCGGTAAGGGCGGCGGAAAGGGCTGATTTTGTATGCTTTTTGCGATGATAAGCAACTGAATATCTATGCACCTCGTCTTGTATATTCGTTACAAGGTTAAAGGCTTTTTTTCTTGAATTAAAATCTATCCTACCACCTGCGGTTGATATGGCAGAGGTTCTGTGTTTACTGTTTTTAACCATACCGAAAACAGGCACGTCAATACCGTATTGGCTAAGAAGCGGTAAGACCGCATTAACCTGACCCTTGCCACCGTCAAGAAGAATTAAATCAGGAAGTCTTCCGAAGCCTACGGTTACGCCCTGCTCTTTATGCTTATAGAATTCTTCAAAACGTCTTGAAAGCACTTCTTCCATAGACCTGTAGTCATCCTGCCCCGAAAACCCCCTTATAGCAAAGCGTTTGTAGCCGCTTTTTAAGGGCTTACCGTCTTTAAAAACAACCATACCTGCAACGTTGTCGCTACCGCCCGTATGAGAAATATCGTAAGCCTCGATATACTCGGGAGTTGCCTTTAAGCCTAACATCATAGCAAGCTCCTCAAGGGCTTCTCTGCTACGGTCGTTACAACGGTATTTCTCGGTAAGCTTTTGCATAGCGTTTGCTTTACACATATCAACAAGCTTTGCCTGCTCACCCTTTTGAGGAATTACTAAGCTGACGTTTGTACCTCTTTTTTCAGAAAGCCATTTTGCAATATTTTCACTGTCGGCAATTACTCCGTCAAGCTCTATTCTCGGGGGAATTTTTCTGTTTAAAGAATAATAAGAGGTTATAAGCTCTGCTCTCATTTCAGCAATGCTTTCACCCTCGTCGGTAAAGAAATGCTCACTGTCAACAAGGCGGTTATCCTCAAACCTTAAAACTGCCCAGCAGGCTTTACCGTCCATAACAGACAATGCAAAAACATCCTGCACCTTATAAGTAGAAGAAACAACCTTTTGATTACTTCCTACCTTTTCGATACTGCGGATTGTATCTCTTATTTTTGCCGCTTGCTCAAAATCGAGCTTTTCGGCAGCCTCTTCCATCTGCTTTGTTAAGTTTTTTATTGTTTTTTTACTTCCGTTTTGTAAAAAATCGAGAGCATTTTCAACGTTTTTTTCGTATTCGCTTAAGGGTAATTTACCCGAGCAAGGAGCACAGCAAAGACCTAAATGATAATTAAGACAAGGACGGTCTTTACCTATATCGCGGGGGAAGACCTTGTTGCAGGTAGGAAGCTTGAAAACCTTTTTTGCTTCCTCTACCGCTTTAGTAACCGAAAAGCCCGCAGTATACGGCCCTATATAATCAGAATTGTTATCATCCTTTTGCAATACGGCGTAAATATTACGCCAATTACCCTTTGTAATTTTAATATAGCTGAAGCCTTTGTCATCCTTTAAAAGAATGTTATATTTGGGCATATTTTGCTTAATAAGGCTACATTCAAGCACTAAGGCTTCAAACTCGCTGTCGGTAAGTATATAGTCGAAATCCTCAACGTTTTCAACCATTTTACGCACCTTATTAAGATGCTTTTCCTGAGCACCGAAATATTGACTAACTCTGTTTTTCAACGCCTTTGCTTTTCCGATGTAGATAATGTTTTTGTTTTTATCCTTCATTATATAAACACCGGGAGTTAAGGGTAATTTATTAGCTTTATCCTTTAACCGTCTTAATCTTTCGTCCATACACTCACCTACCTTCGTTAAAATTTCATTTAATATATTCAATAGCTGAATACAAAGCAAAAGACCTTTCACCAGCTTAACTGTTGAAAGGTCTTTTCGTTGCTTGTTAATTTACAGTAATTATGCTTCAGCAAAGCCGCTTTCAACAAGAGCTACAAGAGCATTTACTGCCTGTTCTTCATCAACGCCACCTGCGATGATGCGGATTTCAGTATCACCCATAATACCAAGAGAAAGAACACCAAGAAGGCTCTTAGCATTTACTCTTCTTTCTTCTTTCTCAAGCCAGATTGATGACTTGAATTCGTTTGCTTTCTGAATAAAGAAAGTTGCGGGGCGAGCATGAAGACCAACCTGATTTTTAACTGTTACATCTTTAACGTACATAATAATTCTCCCACATTCAAAATATATTTCTAACTTGTTTCGAGTAGAAAATTCCACTTATCACTTACTATATTATACCACCAAATTGATTTTAGTCAACGAAAAAAAGCTAACCTTTTAGTCAAAAATCAATAATTCGGTTGTAATACTAAACAAAAGAAAATATAAAAGCTTCGTTTTGTGCAAAATAACCACAATTGTAGATGCTTATTATTAAATATAAACAATTATTTATTTCGTATTCAATAATTCCTCTAAAAATGCTTTTTCTTTTTTGCTCAATTCAGCTTTTTCCAGAAGCTCGGGTCTACGTTCTAAAGTTCTTTCAATTGACCTTTCACGCTGCCATTTTTTTATGTTAGCATGGTGGCCTGAGGATAAAACCTCCGGCACTTCCATATTATGCCAGACAGGCGGTTTTGTGTATTGAGGGTATTCCAGTAAAGATGAGTAATGACTCTCACCCATAAAGCCCTCAGGCTCTGAAAGCACACCCGGAAGCATACGGGCAACCGCATCAGCAAGAATCATTGCAGGCATTTCGCCACCGGTTACAACATAGTCACCGATAGATATTTCTTCATCAACGATTTCATCAATTACTCTTTGGTCAACGCCTTCATACCTACCGCAAAGAATTGCAATATTAGAAAGCTTTGATAACTCCTTTACCCTTTCCTGAGTAAGAGTTTTACCGCAGGGGGACATATAAATTAAATGCGGTCTTTCTTCCGTTTGTGAGCATACGTTCATAAAGCAATCGTATATGGGTTGGGGCATCATAAGCATCCCTGCACCGCCACCGTAGGGAGTGTCGTCAACCTGATTATGACGGTTTACGGCAAAGTCACGAATTTGATGGAAGTTGATTTCTACCTTACCCGAATTTCTTGCTCTGCCTATTATGCTTTCGCTCATTACCGCTTCGCACATCTGAGGAAATAACGTTAAAATATCAATTCTCATCAAAAAGCCCCCTGAGCGGACGTATATAAACCTTATCATCTGCTACGTCACATCTGATAACAACATCCTTAATTGCAGGTACAAGAACCTCTTTATCATCAGCTGTTTTAACGTACCATATATCGTTTGCAGGATATGCCTCAACATCTTTAAGCTCACCGTAGCAGATTGAACTGTCATCAGCATCAATAACTTTACAACCTATCAGTTCACTTACAAACCATTTGCCCTCGGGAAGCTTTACGTCGCTTCTTTTCATATAAAGCACTGTGTTTCTGAGTTTTTGAGCAGACTCTACAGTATCAACGCCCTCAAGCTTTAACACGGCAACGTTGCCGTGAGGTCTGCAAGAAACAACCTTCACAGCTTTATTACCCTTATCGTCAAAATAAAGATTTTTAAACTTTTTTACAAATTCGGGCGTATCGCACCAAGGATTAAGACGCACCTCACCTTTAATACCGTGAGTGCTGACGATCTGCCCGATTTCAAGATATTCTTTAATCATAATCTAAAAAACTTCCCTGCGTTGAGAGGATTTGGATGCAGAAGACGGATTTATGAACCGCAAGGCGTATGAAGATACGTCAAGGTTCATAAAACGGCTAAAAAAGAAAAAACGCCCTATGCTAACACAGGGCGCGTTTTTTCTTTTTGTTCTGCGCCAAATAATCCAACGCAAATATTAGTCGATATCGACCTGCACCTTAACATCTTTGCGGATAGCTGCGGCACGCATAACTGTACGGATTGCTTTCGCAATTCTACCCTGCTTGCCGATAACTCTACCCATATCGTCGGGTCCGACGTGAAGATGATAAACAACTACACCCTCTTCGTTGGGCTCGTCAACAGTGACCTCGACTGCGTCGGGGGCATCTACAAGGCCCTTTGCGACTGTTTCGAGTAATTCTTTCATCTTGGTCACCTAATTACTTAATGATGTTTTCTTTTTTAAGAAGGTCACGAACTGTATCTGTGGGCTGAGCACCGTTCTGAATCCATTTTGTAACCTTTTCTGCATCAATTTTGATTTCTGCAGGATTGCTGATGGGGTTATAGTAACCAACTTCTTCGATGAAGCGGCCGTCACGAGGATAACGTGAATCAGCTACAACTACACGATAGAAAGGTGCTTTCTTTGCGCCCATACGGCGAAGACGAATTTTTACTGCCATTTTAATTACCTCCGAAAAGTAAAATAATAATAAACTAATTTATATTAAACACTTTGTGTTTAAAAACATTTTTAACCAACGAAACGGATTACATTGGGAATCCACCCATGCCGCCGGGCATTCCACCGGGCATTCCGCCGCCCATACCCATACGCTGCATACGCTTCATCATCTTTTTAGAACCCTTGCCGTTAAGCTGTTTATAAAGCTTTTGCATTGAACGGTACTGATTAAGAAGACGGTTAACGTCCTCAACCTGCATACCGCAACCGGCAGCGATTCTGCGTTTACGGGAAGGATTGATTATATCGGGATTCTCACGTTCCTTCATAGTCATTGAACGGATAATTGCCATTGTATAGTCAATCTGCTTATCGTCAACGTCGGTATCTTTAACCTTTTTATTAAGACCGGGAATCATTGAAATAATATCCTTCATCGGCCCCATTTTTTTCATTTCCTCAAACTGCATAAGCATATCGTTAAGGTCAAGCTTATTTGCTTTGAGCTTTTTCTCAAGCTCTTCTGCTTTCTTTTCGTCTAAAGCTGTTTCAGCTTTTTCAATAAGAGAAAGCACGTCACCCATACCGAGAATACGGCTTGCCATTCTATCGGGATGGAAAACGTCTAAATCAGCAAGCTTTTCACCGATACCGATAAACTTAATAGGCTTACCTGTAACAGCTCTTGCGGAAAGAGCCGCACCGCCTCTTGTATCACCGTCAAGCTTTGTAAGCACAAGACCGTCAATACCGAGCGCCTCATTGAATGAAGATGCAACTGTAACGGCGTCCTGACCGAGCATTGAGTCGATAACAAGTAAGATTTCGTGGGGCTTAACGGTTGATTTAATATCTTTAAGCTCCTGCATAAGCTGTTCGTCAATATGAAGACGACCTGCTGTATCAAGAAAGACGTAATCGTAGCCGTTATCCTTTGCAAGCTTAATTGCTTCAGTAGCAATTTTAACGGGATTTTCCGTACCCATTTCAAAAACGGGAACACCTATCTGCTCACCTACAACCTGCAACTGCTTAATAGCAGCGGGACGGTAGATGTCACAAGCAACGAGCAAGGGTCTGTGGCCTTGTTCCTTGAGCCTTAAAGCGATTTTAGCACTATGGGTAGTTTTACCTGAACCCTGAAGACCGCACATCATAACAACCGTTGGCGGATGAGATGCAGAAGCAAGCCTTGCCTGAGTACCACCCATAAGGGCTGTAAGCTCTTCGTTTACTATTTTAATAACCATTTGAGCGGGTGTAAGGCTTTCCATAACCTTTGCACCGATTGCTCTTTCGGTAACGTTATTTGTAAAGTCTTTTGCAACCTTGTAGTTAACGTCTGCTTCAAGAAGAGCAAGTCGCACCTCTCGCATAGCATCGCGAACATCAGCCTCTGTAAGACTACCTTTACTTTTAAGCTTTTTAAACGCATTATCAAGCCTATCGGAAAGACCTTCAAAAGCCACGGTACAACCTCCTTTTATTCATCAAGAGAATCTATTGCCGACCTGATACTGACAACGGCATCGTTAACCTCTCTTGATAACGAAATATTCATATTGTAATTGTTTATGGCGTCAGTACTCTCTTTAATAATTTCAAGAGCCTCTTTGACTTTGCGGGTACGCTCTGCGAAGCCCAACTTTTTCTCCATATCGTAAAGCTGACTTTCTGCCCTTTTAACTGCATCACGGACACCTTGTCTTGTAATGCCTTCGTTTTGGGCAATTTCAGAAAGAGAAAGGTCATCACTATAGTAATACTCAATGAATTTACGTTGATTTTCAGTAAGCATTTCGCCATAAAAATCCGCAAGTAAAACAACATCAAGGTCTTTTGCCATAACGATTCTCCTTTCAAAGCTCTGTAAAGATATTTCACTTTACAGGTGAGCATTATAACAGAGTAATCCCCTTTTGTCAATAGCTAAAAGAAATTTAATTTCCTATATTCTCAAGAATGAATCCATCAATATAATTCCAATACTTTTCGGCATCCTTTGAAACGAGTTTTGCGTGCTCCGCTTCGTTTATAACCTCTTGCTCTCTGCCTTTAAATTCACATTCCATATATAAATCGTTATTATCGTTTATCGGCACGATTAAATCATTTTCACCGTGCATAAAAAGGATGGGTTTTTCTATATCCTTTGCGACGGAATACGGACCTGTTTCTTTTAAATCCACGTCATATTTTATATTGCAATATAAAGATGCTATATTTCTTACGGGGAAGGGTGATTTTTCATAAGCTAATTCAAGATAAGGCTCGTATAAATCCCACAAGCTTTTATAACAGCTATCAGCAATTATACATTTTACGTTTTCGGGAAGCTTTTCTCCCGCTACCTCGCAAACGGTTGCTCCGCCCGTTGAAACGCCGAAAAGAATTATTTTAGGATTCTCATTATTTTCAGTTATGTAATCAATCCAGAATAATACGTTTTCAATATCAGCCGTTGATAAGAAAAGTGATTTTTCATCATTTCCTTTTGCGGTAGTCAATTCTGGGATTAGAAGATTAAAGCCCACATCATAAAAATGCTTTGCATATTCCCCCATTGAATAGGATGTTGCACCGTAGGCATGGCACAGTATTACGTAGCTTTCGGATACATTCTCATTTTTTATACTAAGGGCGGAAAAAGCTTTGTTTTCGGATTCAAGAGAAATCGTTTGACCTTTGTTTTCTAAAAATGAATCTTTTTTACTTAAGCTTTTCGCAAATTCCTCACCGTAAACGGTTTCAATAAATTTTCGAGAGCCGTTTTTTGAAAAAATTGATTCGGTAACGTATACCGCAAATATGCTTTGAGCAATTAAAGTTATTAAAACAACCGCAATTATGAAAAGAATAACTCTTTTCTTTGTTATTATAGGTTTGGGAAATTCACGAGGATACAAAGCGACTGTTGGCCCGTCTTCGCCGTCAATTTTAACCGTTTTATATTTTACAAAGGTTTTAGCTTTTTCTAACATTTTTACACCCCGTTTCTAAAACTCCGACGCTAATAATACCATATAAAAGCATAGCAAATCAACATATACAGTTAATACTAAAATAAAATCGTAATTTTTCACAAAACAGTTTGACTATTATGTATTAAAGTTATATAATACCGATTAAATAATTTTTGGAGATGAAATACGTGGGAATTGTTGAAATCCTGCTTCTTGCGGTAAGTCTTTCTATGGATGCCTTTGCGGTGGCTTTATGTAAAGGTCTTGCCCTTAAAAAAATCAATTTAAAAAGCTGCATGATTGTAGGCTTGTGGTTTGGCTCTTTTCAGGGGCTTATGCCGCTAATAGGCTATCTTTTAGGAAGTGCCTTTGCTGACAAAATCACGTCAATCGACCATTGGATTGCTTTTATACTTTTAGCAATAATCGGTGGTAATATGATTAAAGAATCCTTTGATAAATGCGATGAATGTAAGGATTCTTCTCTCGGCTTTAAAACAATGCTCGTTATGGCAATTGCAACAAGTATAGATGCTTTAGCTGTAGGTGTAAGCTTTGCATTTACAGATTTTAACCCCGATTGGTTTGTTTACATAGCATTTATTATGATAGCAGTAATTACTTGTATTCTTTCTGCTATCGGCGTGAAGCTGGGAAACATTTTCGGTACAAAATACAAATCAAAAGCCGAATTTGCAGGAGGTTTGATTTTAATTCTTTTAGGACTTAAGATTTTACTTGAGGGGTTAGGGATACTTAATCTTTAATTGCAAATGGCAAGTGGCGACTACAAATAAAAGAAGCTGTCAACCTTTTCGGGTTGACGGCTTCTTGTTATTTGTTTTCAATTATTTAAAATACTTAACAGCTGCTTTGAACATTTGGATATCGTAGTTACCTGAAACGTTCTTGTAAAGACCGTCGCCTATACGCTCGCTATGACCCATTTTACCGAATACTCTGCCGTCGGGTGAAGTAATGCCTTCAACTGCGAACATTGAATCGTTGGGGTTAAAGTGAACGTCAACAGTTGCATTACCGTCAAGGTCAACATACTGTGTAGCAATCTGACCGTTTTCAGCAAGCTTTCTGATTAATTCTTCGCTTGCAAGGAAACGACCCTCACCGTGAGAAATCGGAACGTTGTAGATATCGCCAACCTCTGTAAGAGCAAGCCAAGGTGACTTGTTGGAAGCGATTCTTGTTCTTACGATTCTTGACTGGTGACGTGCGATTGTGTTGTAAGTAAGAGTAGGACAGTTTTCATCTGTATCAATAATCTTACCGTAAGGAACAAGGCCTAATTTAATAAGTGCCTGGAAGCCGTTACAAATACCGCACATAAGACCGTCACGGTTTTCAAGAAGGTCTGTAACGCCGTCTTTAACGTAAGCGTTTCTGAAGAATGCTGTAATAAATTTAGCTGAACCGTCGGGCTCGTCACCGCCTGAAAATCCACCGGGAATGAATATCATCTGAGCATCTTTGAGCTTTGAAGAGAACTCTTCAACGCTTGCAGTAATATCAGCTGATGAACGGTTTTTGATAACGATGATTTCGGGCTCTGCACCTGCATCACGAACTGCCTTTGCACTGTCAAATTCGCAGTTTGTGCCGGGGAATGCAGGAATAAGAACCTTAGGTCTTGCAACCTTAATTGCGGGAGCCTTACGTTCTGTTGCAGTAAATGAGAAGTTTTCAACGGGTGTAGCTGTATCAGGAATGTTACAGCTATAAACGCTTTCAAGCTTATCCTCGTAGATGTTGAGAAGCTCTGTGAAATCTACTGTTTCACCAGCGAGAGTAAACTCTGCTTTTTCTGTAACCGTACCAATAAGCTGAGCATCAATAGCTTCTGTAGCTTCAACGATAAAGGATGCATAGTTATATTTGAAAATATCTTCAACTGTTAACTCGCTGTTAAACTCAAAGCCGAAGCCGTTACCGAAAGCCATTTTCATAACTGCTTCTGCAATACCGCCCATACCGGGTGTATAACAGGAAACTGCTTTGCCCTCACGGAGAAGTGAGCAAACCTTATCAAACACTTTAAGAAGTGACTCTGTTTCGGGAAGACCGTTTTCGTCAAAATCAGGTGTAATAAGGTAAACCTTGTTACCTGCTTTCTTGAATTCGGGTGAAACGATATCTTTAACCTTTTCAGTTGTAACTGCAAAGGAAACGAGTGTGGGAGGTACGTCCAAATCCTCGAAAGTACCGCTCATTGAGTCTTTACCGCCGATTGAGCCGATACCGAGATTCTTCTGTGCTTTAAATGCACCGAGAAGTGCTGCGAGAGGCTTGCCCCAACGTTTACTATCTTTACCTACACGCTCAAAATACTCCTGGAATGTGAGGTAAACATCCTCGAACTTTGCACCTGTAGCAATAAGCTTACAAACTGATTCAACAACTGCAAGATATGCACCGTGATAGGGGCTCTTTTCTGTGATAAAGGGATTATAGCCCCAAGACATAAGAGAGCAATCGTCTGTATGCTTCTTTTCAACAGAAATCTTCTGTACCATTGCCTGAATAGGTGTAAGCTGATATTTACCGCCGAAGGGCATAAGAACTGTGCCTGCGCCGATAGTTGAGTCAAAACGCTCTGAAAGACCACGTTTTGAGCAGATATTAAGGTCATCTGCCATAGCCTTCATATTGTCAGCAAAAGTGCCTTTGATTTCTTTATCATAATTTTCAGGCTTAACGGTTGCAACGTCAACGTGCTTATCAGCACCGTTTGAGTTAAGGAAATCACGGCTGATATCACATATAACCTTGCCGTTCCAATGCATAACAAGTCTTGCTTCTTCAGTTACCTTTGCCACGGGGCAAGCCTGAAGATTTTCAGTAGCTGCAAGCTGAAGGAATTTTTCAACGTTTTCCTTTTCAATAACAACTGCCATTCTTTCCTGTGATTCGGAAATAGCAAGCTCAGTACCGTCAAGACCTTCATATTTCTTAGGAACTGCATTAAGGTCAATTTCAAGACCGTCTGCAAGCTCACCGATAGCAACAGAAACACCGCCTGCACCGAAGTCGTTACAACGTTTAATCATTCTTGTTGCTTCTTTATTTCTGAAAAGTCTTTGAAGCTTTCTTTCTTCGGGTGCATTACCCTTCTGAACCTCTGCACCGCAGGTTTCAAGAGAATCAGCAGTATGAGATTTTGAAGAGCCTGTTGCACCGCCGCAACCGTCACGGCCTGTGCTACCACCGAGAAGAATAACAATATCACCGGGATCAGGACGCTCACGACGAACGTTTTCCTGAGGTGCTGCCGCAACAACCGCACCGATTTCCATACGCTTTGCAGCATAACCGGGATGGTAAATTTCATCAACTATACCAGTTGCAAGGCCAATCTGGTTACCGTATGAAGAGTAGCCTGCGGCTGCAGTAGTAACGATAGTTCTCTGAGGAAGCTTACCCTTAATTGTTTCGCTAACGGGCTTTAAGGGGTCAGCAGCACCTGTAACACGCATAGCACCGTAAACGTAAGCACGGCCTGAAAGCGGGTCACGGATAGCACCACCGATACAAGTTGCCGCACCACCGAAGGGCTCGATTTCTGTAGGATGGTTATGCGTTTCATTTTTGAAGAGAAGAAGCCAAGGCTCGCTTACTCCGTCAACGTCTACGTTGATTTTAACTGTACAAGCATTGATTTCTTCAGATTCATCAAGCTTATCAAGCTTGCCGTTTTCTTTAAGATATTTAACTGCAACAGTAGCAAGATCCATAAGGCAGATAGGCTTTGTTCTACCAAGCTCTTTTCTTGTTGCGATATATTCGTCATAAGCACTCTGGAGAAGCTCATCTTCAAAGGTTACGTTGTCAATAACAGTAAGGAAGGTTGTATGACGGCAATGGTCAGACCAATAAGTATCAATCATTCTGATTTCTGTTATTGTGGGGTCGCGGTCTTCAGATTTAAAGTAATTCTGGCAGAATGCAATATCGTCTGCATCCATAGCAAGACCGAAATCCTTAACGAATTTTTCAAGGCCTGCTCTGTCAAGGTCAATAAATCCGTCAAGAGTTTTAACCTCTGTAGGAATATCATACTGCATAGCAAGAGTATCGTATTTTTCAAGTGTTGCTTCTCTTGCTTCTACGGGATTGATAACGTGTTTCTTAATTTCTGCAATATCTTCTTTGGAAAGGTCACCGTAAAGAGCATAAACCTTTGCACTCTTGATTGTGGGACGGTCACCCTGAGAGATAATCTGAATACACTGTGCAGCAGAGTCTGCTCTCTGATCAAACTGACCGGGTAAGAATTCAACTGCAAAAACAGTTGCACCCTCTAAATCAACCTCTGCAGTTGCAATATCAAGCTGAGGCTCAGAGAAAACTGTTTTAATTGCGTAATTAAAAAGCTCTTCTGTAATATTTTCTGCATCATAGCGGTTGATAACTCTAACATCTTCAAGGTTATTGATACCTAAAAGACCGCGAGCATCACCTAAAAGAGCCTTTGCTTCATGAGCAAGCTCTTTTTTCTTTTCAACATAAACTCTATATACCATTTCTTAATCCTCCAAAACCGCAAGAGCTTTTGCACCGATATCATTACGGTAAAAAGCATTGTCGAAGCTGATTTGTTTTACAAGGGAATAAGATGCTTTAATTGCATCTTTAAGATTGTCTTCAACAGCAGTAACGCCTAAAACACGACCGCCGTTTGTAAGAAGCTTACCGTCTTTAATAGAAGCACCTGCAACGTAAACGTTACCCTCAATTTCTTCGGGAATGTTCATTTCAAAGCCTTTATCATAGCTTACGGGGTAGCCTTTTGAAGCCATAATTACACAGCAAGCACTTTTATCGCTGAATTTAACCTCTGTTTCTGCGAGAGTACCCTCTGTTGTAGCCTTCATTATTGTAAGAAGGTCGCTTTCAAGAAGAGGTAAAACAACCTGAGTTTCAGGGTCACCGAAACGGCAGTTGTATTCGATCACCTTCGGGCCTTTAGGTGTAATCATAAGTCCGAAATAAAGGCAACCCTTAAAGGTTCTACCCTCTGAATTCATTGCATTGATTGTAGGAAGGAAAATCTTTTCCATACATTCGTCAGCAATTTCTTTTGTGTAATAAGGGTTGGGAGCAATTGTACCCATACCGCCCGTATTAAGACCCGTATCATTGTCCCCTGCTCTTTTATGGTCCATTGAAGAAATCATAGGAACAACTGTTTTACCGTCTGTAAAGGAAAGCACCGAAACCTCAGGACCTGTTAAAAACTCTTCGATAACAACGTTATCACCGCTTGAGCCAAACATTTTATCCTGCATCATTGAAACTACCGCTTGCTTAGCCTCATCACGAGTCATAGCAATTATAACACCCTTACCGAGAGCAAGACCGTCAGCCTTGATAACGGTAGGAATAGGTGCAGTTTCAAGATACTCGAGTGCTTTTTCCATATCGTTGAACACTTCATATTCAGCAGTGGGAATATTGTATTTTTTCATAAGATTTTTTGAAAAAACCTTACTACCCTCAATTATTGCAGCATTACCCTTAGGGCCAAAGCAAGGAATACCTTTTTCGCTGAGTGCATCAACACAACCGAGCACTAACGGGTCATCGGGAGCAACAACTGCATAATCAATTTTATTTTCAACCGCAAATTCAACGATTTTTTCTATATCCTTTGCACCGATATTTACGCATATAGCATCCTTTGCCATGCCACCGTTACCGGGGAGTGCATAAATTTCGGTAACCTCTTTATTTTCTTTAATTTTCTTGATGATGGCGTGTTCTCTTCCGCCACCGCCGACAACCATTATTTTCATTCTTATACCTCAATTAATGATGGAATAAACGCATACCGGTGAAAGACATAGTCATGCCATACTTGTTAGCACATTCAATAACAATGTCGTCACGGATAGATCCGCCGGGCTCTGCGATGTATTTCACGCCACTCTTCTTTGCACGTTCAATGTTATCGCTGAAGGGGAAGAATGCATCTGAACCGAGAGCAACACCGTCAAGAGTTGCAAAATATGCTTTAACGTCTTCATCTGTAAGAGGTGCAGGCTGTTCTGTAAAGTATTTCTGCCAGTTACCGTCTGCACAAACGTCTTCTTCGTTTTTATTGATATAACCGTCAATAACATTATCACGGTCAGGTCTGCCGAGAGTGTCTTTGAAGGGAAGGTTAAGAACCTTATCGTGCTGACGAAGGAACCATGTATCTGCTTTTGTGCCTGCAAGACGGGTACAGTGAATTCTTGACTGCTGACCTGCACCTACACCGATTGCCTGACCGTCTACTGCGTAGCAAACTGAATTAGACTGAGTGTATTTAAGAGTAATAAGTGCGATTATAAGGTCACGGACTGCACTTTCGGGCATATCTTTATTTTCTGTAACGATATTTTTAAGAAGTTCAGCATTGATTTCAAAATTGTTTCTGCCCTGCTCAAAGGTAATACCGTAAACCTGTTTACGTTCAATCTCTTCGGGAACGTAATCGGGGTCAATTTTAACAATATTGTAGTTGCCTTTTCTCTTTGATTTGAGAATTTCAAGTGCTTCAGGCTCATAACCGGGAGCGATAACACCGTCGGAAACCTCACGCTGAATAAGCTTTGCTGTTGTAACGTCGCAAACGTCTGAAAGAGCTACCCAGTCACCGAACGAGCACATTCTGTCTGTACCTCTTGCTCTGGCATATGCACAAGCTAAGGGTGACTCGTCAAGACCTTCAATATCATCAACGAAGCAAGCCTTTTTAAGCTTATCTGAAAGCGGAATACCAACCGCAGCAGATGTGGGGCTTACGTGCTTAAATGAAGTAACTGCAGGAAGACCGAGTGCTTCTTTAAGTTCTTTAACAAGCTGCCAGCTGTTGAAAGCATCAAGGAAATTTATGTAACCGGGTCTGCCGCAGAGAATTTCTATAGGAAGCTCGCTGCCGTCATTCATAAAGATTTTTGCAGGTTTCTGGTTGGGGTTACAACCGTATTTTAATTCAAATTCTTTCATTACGATAATCTCCTTATTTATTCTTGTTAATTATACGTGAATCATATTTTCCGGTTTCGATATCAATGTATCTTACGAAAAGTGAAACCTTGTTGTCTTCGTTAAGGTTTGTCCAGATTAAATCTGTTAATGAATCAATATCCATATCGGGAAGCTCAAGTGTTTTAGGCTCACCCTCAAAGCTGGGAAGAGGATTTCCGTCGCACTTATAAGTGTGAATGAACTTTGCTTTGCCGGGAAGAGGATTTGAATATGCATAAGTATATCTCTGACATGATGAGCCATCACCGTCTGCAGATTTAAGAATAGACATTGCATAGTTCATACCGTCCTTTTCAAGACGGATAATGCCTGAAATGCGGGGTGTAAAGTTAGGTGCATCGTCTTCAAATTCGCGTGTACGAAGAGATTGCTCAAAGGTCATCTGCTTATCCATAAGGTCGTAGATAGTATCTGTCTGATCACCGTTTGTAACGATAGTTTTATTACCTAAAACTCTCACGGGAGCGTAGATAATAAGATGAGGGTCAACCATTTTTGACTCATCAAAAGCTTGAGTTCTTATGCCCTCACCGTCTTCAACAAAAATACGGTTACGGCTGTTCTCACTTCTGCCCATAATAAAGTAAGCAGTAATAGCCTTTTTGCCGTCTGCACTTTTACCAATGATAATACCTCTGCCGTGATAAGCGAGAGAATTAAGTTCATTTTTAATTGATTTGATTTCCATAACACTTTTCCCTTTCCCTGATTATTTTTTATTAATAATTTCGTTTGAAACCTTTTCTACCGATAAAGGTAAAATTTTCCATTCCGCAAGACGCATAACTCTTTTTTGTAAGCTTTCGGGGGTATCGTCAGGGCGGATATTAACCGCCTTTTGCATTATAATCTCTCCCCCGTCGGGAATTTCGTTTACAAAATGAACAGTTGCACCCGTAACCTTTACGCCATACTCTAAAGCAGCTTCATGGACTCTTAAGCCGTAAAATCCTTTACCGCAGAATGACGGGATAAGTGAAGGGTGAACGTTAATTATGCGTTTGGGGTAAGCACTTGTAAAGCTTTCACTTAAAATAGACATAAAGCCTGCAAGGACTATAATATCAATTTCGTTTTTGTTAAGTGCGGCCTTCATTTTATCTTCAAAGGCTTCCTGAGAGCCACACTCTTTTTTAGTAACAACAAGAGTTTTGATACCTGCTTTTTTTGCTCTTTCAAGAGCGTAAGCAGATGGATTATTTGAAATAACAAGAGCAATTTTACCGCTTGTTATTACACCTTTACTCTGAGCATCAATAAGTGCTTGTAAATTTGTTCCGCCGCCTGAAACAAGAACGGCAATTTTTGCTTTTTTAGCAGGCATCTTTAAAACCTCTTTTTAATTATTTCTATTTACTGTTATCTAATTATTCGAGAATAATTTTGTCGTCACCCTCGATAATTTCACCGATAACGTATGCATCTTCACCATTCGCACGAAGAATTTCGAGTGCTTCTTCAACCTGATTTGCAGGAACAACAACACTCATACCAACGCCCATATTGTAAGTGTTAAACATATCTCTTTCGGGAACGTTGCCCCATTTTGCAATTACGTCGAAAATAGGAAGAACCTTAACATCCGATTTGTTAATTTTTGCACACAAACCGTCGGGAATGCTTCTTGGAATATTCTCGTAGAAGCCGCCGCCTGTGATATGTGAAATGCCCTTAACGTCAACCTTTTCAATAAGAGCGAGGATAGATTTTACATAAATTCTTGTAGGAACGAGTAAAGCCTCTGCAATACTCTTTCCGCCTAATTCTTCACGCTCTACGTAAAGCTCAGGATTGTTGTTATCAATATCAAAAACCTTACGGCATAAGCTGAAGCCGTTTGAATGAATACCTGTTGAGGGAAGAGCGATAACAACGTCGCCAACAGACATTTTGCTGTTATCAATCATTTTGGGCTTATCAACTATACCTACTGCAAAGCCTGCAAGGTCGTAATCTTCAACAGGCATTAAGCCGGGATGCTCTGCAGTTTCGCCACCGGTAAGAGCACAGCCGGACTGAACGCAACCCTCTGCTACACCGCTTACGATTTCAGCAATTTTTTCGGGAATGTTTTTACCGCAAGCAATATAGTCAAGGAAATACAAGGGCTTTGCACCAACGCAGATAATATCGTTTACGCACATAGCTACTGCATCAATACCGATTGTATCGTGTTTATCCATAAGAATAGCTAACTTAACCTTTGTACCGCAACCGTCAGTACCTGAAACTAATATAGGATGCTCCATACCTTTAGCAAAGCCGAGGTCAAAGCAACCGCCAAAGCCGCCAACCTCATCTAATGAGCCTTCGTTACGTGTTCTGGCAATATGTTTTTTCATAAGCTCTACCGCTTTGTAGCCTGCAGTAATATCAACACCTGCTGCTGCATAGCTTTCGGACCTTGAATTATTCATAACAATTCTCCTATCATATATCTTTAATGTATTTGTTTACTTTTAATATCAGCCTTTTCCGTTCCAGCAATACGTGCAAAGCTGGTCGGCAGGAAGACCGATCGCTTTTATAATTCCCTCAAGTGACTGGAATTCCAAAGATGCAAAATGAAGCTTTTCACAGATTGCTTTACGCATTTTTGCACCTCTTTCGGTAGATGCATCACTGTATTCTTCAATATGCTTAAAGCCCTCTTCACCTTCAAGCTCCATAATCGTACTTCTTGCGATAAGCTCCATATCATCTGTAGCACGAGAGAAGTTAAGGTATTTACAGCCGTACATTATAGGCGGACAAGCTGAACGCATATGAACCTCTTTAGCACCGTGTTCATAAAGGAATTCAACGGTTTCTCTAAGCTGTGTTCCTCTTACGATGCTGTCGTCAACAAAAAGAAGCTTTTTATCTTTAATAAGCTCGTGAATGGGAATTTGCTTCATTTTTGCTACTCTGTTACGCTCCTTTTGGTTGGCGGGCATAAAGCTTCTCGGCCAAGTGGGCGTATATTTAATGAAAGGACGTGCAAACGGCACTCCACTTTCATTTGAATAGCCTATGGCGTGAGGTGTACCTGAATCGGGAACACCGCTTACGTAGTCAATACCCTGTGCTTCGCCTAACAATTTATCGGTCTGAGCCATAATTTTACCGTTTTCATAACGCATTATTTCAACATTTCTACCCTCATAGCAAGAGGTAGGATAGCCGTAATAAGACCAAAGGAAAGCACAAATTTTCTTTTCTTTTCTTGGAGGTGATAAAACAGTTACGCCATCCGCGGAAACCTCAACGATTTCACCGGGGCCTAACTCCTTGTAATCCTCAAAGCCTAATTTTTTATATGCAAAATCTTCAAAAGAAACGCAGTAGCCGTCTTCACGTTTACCTATCATAACCGGAAGTCTACCGTATTTATCACGTGCGGCGATAAGCTTTCCGTCTTCTTTAAGAATAAGGATTGATGATGTTCCCTCGATCATATCCTGAGCAAATATAATACCCTCAGCAAAGTTACTCTTCTGGTCTATCATAGCAGAAACAAGCTCTGATGAGTTAATACCCTCACTTGTCATTGCACCGAAATGACCACCGCTGAAAGCAAGGTACTGATCAACAAGAGCATCGCTGTTGTTGATAATACCGATAGTGCTTATAGCATAAAGACCGTGGTTAGAACGCATAAGAAGAGGTTGCGCATCAGTATCACTTATACAACCGATAGCTGATGTACCGCTCATCTGGTCAAGAATATTTTCAAACTTTGTTCTAAACGGTGAATTTTCAATTTTATGTATTTTACGTTGTAAACCTTTTTCTCTATCGTATGCTGCCATACCTGCACGGCGTGTGCCTAAATGAGAGTGATAGTCTACACCGAAAAATGTATCAAGAACGGCATCATTTTTTGATGCAACTCCGAAAAAGCCGCCCATATTACACCTCTTATAAAGTAATTATCAATTATTGAATTTATCTTCTATCGCACTGTTTTTTTCTAAAACCTTTTGAGTATCAGCAGCACGTTTTTCTGCAAGCTTTTCTTCAAGCACGGGCTCAGAAAGAGAAAGAATCTCAATACTTAAAAGAGCCGCGTTAACCGCACCGTCAATAGCAACAGTTGCTACGGGGATGCCTGAAGGCATCTGAACTGTAGAAAGGAGTGCTTCCATACCGCCGAGATTCTGTGATTTTATCGGAATACCGATAACGGGTAAGGTTGTATTTGCTGCAATAGCACCTGCAAGGTGAGCTGCCATACCTGCTGCTGCAATAATTACACCAAAGCCGTTTGAACGGGCATTTTCACTGAAAGCCTTTGCTTCTGCAGGTGTTCTGTGAGCAGAGAAAATATGAACCTCAAAGGGTACACCAAACTCCTTAAGAGTGTTTACTGCTTTTTCAACAACGGGTAAATCGCTGTCGCTACCCATAATAATTCCGACTTTTTTCATATAAAACATCCTTTCAAAAATCAAAAAGGCGCACTCGTTCAAAAGGTGAACAAGTGTGCCCAGACGGTCGGCTGAATACGTTTAAATCCGTTTTCCTGCTCCTTTGTGGTGCTCCACTTAATACTCCGTCAGTTGCAGGAAAATCCGCTTCAATTTATGTGGTTTTATTCTACCATAACAAGCGAATTCGGTCAAGGCACATAAGGTCTAATAAAAGCCCTTTAAGTAACCGTTATTATGTTAATTTTGCTAATTATTTAGCCTGTGTTTCGCAATATATACAACGGTAAACACCGTTATCTTTATCTGTAAGCTTGAAAACGTGATTAATCTCCTGCTCTGTAGAAGTTATGCAACGCGGATTTTTGCATTTAATAACGTTGGTAAGCATCTGTGGAAGTTCGATTGTGCGTTTTTCAACAAGCTGGCAATTTTTAATTATATTAACTGTTGTGCCCGGGTCAACGTAACCTATAACATCGATATTAATATCAATATCCGCATCAATTTTAATAATGTCTTTTTTGCCCATTTTTTTACTTGCAACATTTTTTATAATTGCAACAGAGCAATCCAGGTTATCAAGACCTAAAAGGTCATAAAGCTTCATTCCGCGACCTGCGGTAATATGATCAATAACAAAACCGTTTGTAATAGAATCTATATTCATTTCTTTGCCTCCTCTAATAATTTTAAGATGAGAGCCATACGAATATATTTACCGTAAAGAACCTGTTTGAAATAACATGCTCTGGGATCATCATCAACCGCAACACTTATTTCGTTAACTCTGGGAAGCGGATGCATAATACATAAATCTTTTTTTGCGGTAACAAGTTTCTTGGGTTCAAGAACATAGCTGTCCTTAAGGCGTAAATAATCCTCTTCATTAAAAAATCTTTCTCTTTGAACTCTTGTCATATAGAGAATGTCAAGCTCCGGCATTACGCTTTCAAGGTCAGTTGTTTGCTTATAAGGAATACCGTTCTTTTTGAGAACGTCTTTTTTTATGTAGCTCGGAAGCTTTAATTCATCAGGTGAAATAAGCACAACTTTAATTCCCTTATATCTTGAAAGGGCAGTTATGAGAGAGTGAACCGTTCTGCCGAATTTAAGGTCGCCGCAGAAACCAACAGTAAGGTTTTCAAAGCCACCTTTTTCACGGTTAATTGTAAGCAAGTCCGTAAGAGTCTGGGTTGGATGATTATGACCGCCGTCACCCGCATTAATAACGGGAATCGTAGCATTCTGAGCAGCAACAAGGGGCGCACCCTCTTTAGGATGGCGCATTGCTATAATGTCTGCATAGCAGCTGATTGTTTTTGCAGTATCTGCCACACTTTCACCTTTTGCGGCAGAAGAATTGTTTGCCGCAGAAAAACCGATAACACTACCACCTAACTCAATCATAGCCGACTCAAAGCTGAGACGTGTTCTTGTTGAGGGTTCAAAGAAAAGAGTAGCAAGTTTTTTTCTTTTACACCTTTCGCAGTATTTATCGGGGTTATCTATAATATCATTTGCCGTTGCAATAAGCTCATCCACTTCTTCAACGGTAAAATCAAGAATATCAATTAAGCTTCTCATTTACTACTATTCCCCTTTTCAAGTTTATAAATAATCAAAAAACGTTTTATTATTCTTTAGCACCGTTTACTTCAAGATATTTTTTTATTCTTTCAACGTTTTCCTTGTTGCTTTCATCTTCTTCAAGGTATTCGATAATATCGTAAACGTCAACTACTGAATATACGGGGAAGCCGAATTCCTCGCCAACCTCAGCCATAGCTGATTTTTCTGTCTGACCTTTTTCTTTTCTGTCGACCATAACGAAGGTTGCGGCAACCTTTGTGCCATTAAGACCTGAAAGAATTGACATACTTTCACGAATAGCAGTGCCTGCCGTAATAACGTCCTCAACGATAACGATTTCTTCGCCCTCCTGAGGCTTGTAGCCAACAAACACACCGCCTTCGCCGTGATCCTTTTCTTCCTTACGGTTAAAGAAGAAAGGCACGTCAAGGCCGTTTTTAGCAAGAGCTACTGCAACTGAAACTGCAATCGGGATACCCTTATAAGCAGGTCCGTAAAGAACAGTTTTCTTGTTACCTACTTTTTCAAAGTAAGCCTTTGCATAGAATTCACCTAATTTGCAAATCTGCTCACCTGTTTTAATGTCACCTGCATTTATGAAATAAGGAATTTTTCTTCCGCTTTTAGCTGTAAAATCACCGAATTTAAGAACACCGGCACTCTCTAAAAACTGTATAAACTCTCTTTTGTAGCTTTCCATTTTTATTTCTCCAATCTATAAATTTGTACCACCCACCACCTACGGCGGTCCCCCCTCCTTTTTGTTTCACAAAAAAGAGGGATAGTTAAGGTAAAAGATTTTATTTTAGTCACAAAACTCTGCAACGCATCTGTTATATGCTGCGACGGGGTCTTCTGCTGCTGTAATGGGTCTGCCGACAACAATATAGTCAGAACCGATTTTCTTTGCTTCAGCGGGAGTCATAACTCTCTTCTGGTCGCCTATATCACCGTCTGCGAAACGAACACCGGGAGTAATTGTAAGAAATTCCTTACCGCAGGTTTCGTGAACCTTACCTGCCTCAAGAGGTGAACAAACAACACCGTCAAGACCTGCAAGCTTTGCGTTGTGAACGTAATGCATAACAACCTTATCAATAGGTTCTTTAATAAGAAGGTCGTTTTCCATTCTTTCCTGATCAGTAGATGTAAGCTGAGTAACAGCGATAAGAAGAGGTCTTGTGCCGTCGGGACGTGTAAGTCCTTCAAGAGCTGCTTCCATCATACTGATTGTACCTGATGCGTGAAGATTTGTAATATCAACGTCAAGATTAGAAAGAACTGCCATTGATTTTTTTACTGTATTGGGGATATCGTGAAGCTTAAGGTCGAGGAAAATTTTGTGACCTCTTTTTTTGATTTCACGAACAATTTGCGGACCTTCTGCATAGAAAAGCTCCATACCGATTTTTACGAAAGGCTTTCTTCCACCTTCAAATTTGTCAAGAAACTCATAAACCTTTTCTGCACTTGAAAAGTCACATGCAACGATTACGTCTTTACCCATTTTTATCTATTCCTTTCCTAAAAAATATACAAAATCATCAGGATATCAAAGCTTGAAAGAAAATTGTTCACGGTGCGTTTTGAAGCGAGTGGTGCTGTACAAGGGTACCGCCCCGAGCAAAAAAACGTGCTGTGGGCAATTTTACTCAAGCTTTTGCTCCTCCTATTATGTCACTTAAATTTTCTATTCCATATTTGTCCATAACCTTTGGCAAATCGTTAATTATGTTAAGACATGCGCAAGGGTCAATAAGGTTTGCCGCACCTACTTCAACTGCGGTTGCACCTGCAAGCATTAATTCTATAACGTCCTCTGCGCTTGAAACGCCACCCATACCAACAACGGGAATATTAACGGCGTTTGCTACCTGATAAACCATTCTTACTGCTACGGGAAAAATGGCGCTACCGGAGAAGCCACCCATTTTATTAGCAATAACGGGCTTCTTTGTTTTTAAATCAATTCTCATACCGAGAAGAGTATTTATAAGGCTTATACCGTCTGCTCCTGCTGCTTCACATTCCTTTGCAATAGCAACAATATCTGTAACGTTAGGTGAAAGCTTTATAATAACAGGTTTTTTTGTTACCGCTTTAACTGCTGCGGTAACCTCTGCGGCTGCTTTGGGATCAGTACCGAAGCTCATACCGCCACCGTGAACGTTAGGACAGCTGACGTTTACCTCAAGCCAACCTACCTGCTCTTCTTTATCAAGCTTTTCACAGGTGTAAGCATAATCAGGTACTGAAAAGCCACTGATATTTGCCATAACCTTTTTATTAAAGCATTTTGAAAGCTTAGGTAACTCTTCACTTATAACCTTTTCAACACCGGGGTTCTGAAGACCTACTGCATTTATCATACCTGCAGTACATTCTGCAATACGAGGTGTAGGATTACCAAATCTCGCATCCTTTGTTGTACCCTTAAATGAGAATGTACCAAGCACGTTTATATCGTAAATTTCGGCAAATTCATAACCGTAACCGAAGGTACCGCTTGCGGGAATAACAGGGTTATCCATTTCTATTCCGCAAAGATTAACACTTAATCTTCCCACAAAATCTCCTCCTTCTTAAGAACGGGGCCGTCTTTACAAATTCTTTTATAGCCTGTAACGGTTTTGCAGGAGCAACCCATACAAGCACCGAAGCCACAACCCATTCTTTCTTCAAAGCTGAACTGACCGCTTGTGTTTGTTGATTTAAATACTGCTTTGAGCATAGGCTCGGGACCGCAGGTATAAAAATATGAATAGTCGATATCCTTTAAAGCATCTGTAACAAAGCCTTTAATCCCGTAAGAGCCGTCAGCAGTTGTAACGTAAACATCTGCACCGAGCTTTTTGAAATCTTCTTCGCAGAATACCTCATCTTTAGTATTAAAGCCAAGAATAACACTAACCTTTTTGCCCTCGGCAATAAGCTTTTTACAAAGCATATAAAGAGGCGGAACACCTACACCACCGCCTAAAAGCACAGGCTTATCACCTGAAAGAGATAAGTCGTAGCCGTTACCAAGGCCCGTAAGTACGTCAAGTTTTTCACCGGCTTGCATTTTTGCCATCTGCTCAGTACCCTTACCAACAACCTTATAAATTATTGTAAGAATTCCGTTTTCGCAATCATTAACGGAAATAGGTCTTCTGAGATAGAAGCCGTCGAGCTTTATATTAACAAACTGTCCGGAAGACGTGATATCACTCACGTCTCCCTTAAGCTCCATTTTGTAAACAGTTTTTGTAAGTGCTGTATTTGATTTTATTTCAAAAATAGACTGTCTCATAAATTTCCTTCAGCATCGATAGTTGAAATTGTAAGAGTAATGTCTTCAAGAACGTCAAGAAGTACTTTTACGGTATCGAGTGCGGTAAATATTGTTACATTGTTTTCGATTGCATAACGGCGAATCTGATGACCGTCGTTATTATCACCGGTAGCATTAATATCCTTTGTATTGATTACGTAAGCGATATGACCCTGACGAAGTGCATCGGGAACTTCGTTACTGCCTTCGCTGATTTTACCGAGAACGTGAGTACGGATTCCGTTTTCCTTAAGGAACTTTGCAGTACCTGAGGTTGCCTGAATATTAAAGCCGAGCTTGTAGAATCTACGGATGAGAGGAAGAGCCTCTTCTTTATCCTTATCTGCAATTGTTGCAAATACTGTACCGTAATTCTGAAGGTGCATACCTGAAGCCTGAAGAGCTTTATAAAGAGCTCTGTTAAGCTTGTCATCGTAGCCGATTGCTTCACCTGTTGATTTCATTTCGGGTGAAAGGTAAGCATCAAGACCTCTGATTTTATTGAAGGAGAATACGGGAACCTTTACGTACCAACGTTTCTTCTCTTCGGGATAGATATCAAAGATGCCCTGCTCTTTAAGGCTCTTGCCCATAATTACCTCTGTTGCGATATCGGCAAGAGAATAGCCGGTTGCTTTTGAAAGGAAAGGAACTGTTCTTGATGAACGGGGATTAACCTCGATGATATAAACATCGTCGTTTTCGTCAACAATGAACTGGATATTGTAAAGACCAACGATACCGATTCCCAAGCCTAACTTTTTAGCATACTGAAGAATTATGCCTTTAACTTTATTTGAAATACTAAATGAGGGATAAACGCTTATTGAGTCACCTGAGTGAATACCTGTTTTCTCAACAAGCTCCATAATACCGGGAACGAATACATCTCTGCCGTCGCAGATAGCGTCAACCTCAACCTCTTTACCGTAGATATATTTATCAACAAGAACGGGCTTGTCCTCATCAATTTCAACGGCTGTTCTGAGGTAATGACGAAGCTGTTCTTCATTAGCAACAATCTGCATAGCACGACCGCCGAGAACGAAGCTGGGACGAACAAGAACGGGATAACCGATTTCAGCAGCTGCTGCGATACCGTCTTCAAGATTTGTAACGGCTTTACCTTTTGCACGGGGAATATTTAATTCGTTAAGAAGATTTTCGAATGCATTACGGTCTTCAGCACGGTCAATAGCGGCACAGTCAGTACCGATAATTTTAACACCACGGTCGAAAAGAGGCTGTGCAAGGTTAATTGCAGTCTGACCGCCAAGAGAAGCAACAACGCCTTCGGGTTTTTCAAACTCAACGATATTCATAACGTCTTCGGGAGTAAGAGGCTCAAAGTAAAGCTTGTCTGCTGTTGTGTAGTCAGTTGAAACTGTTTCGGGGTTATTGTTGATAATAATAGCCTCGTAGCCTGCATTTTTAATAGTCATAACAGCGTGAACGGTTGAGTAGTCGAATTCAACACCCTGACCGATACGGATAGGACCTGCACCGAGAACGATAATCTTTTTCTTATCAGTAAGGCGGGAAGCATTCTCACCTGTGTATGATGAATAGAAGTAAGGGATATATGCGTTTGTATGGCAAGTGTCAACCATTTTGAATACGGGGAAGAGATTTAACTCTTTACGCATATTGTAAACGTCGATTTCCTTACAATCCCAAAGACGTGCGATATATTTATCACTGAAGCCCATCTTCTTCGCAGCCTTAAGAATTTCAGCATCCTTATTAACGCGAAGCTTTTCTTCCATATCAATAATGTTTTTGAACACCTCAAGGAAGTAAGGTGTAATCATTGTGATTTCATGTATTTTTTCAAGAGAAACACCGTGGTAGATAAGCTCTGCAATAGCGAAGATATTATCTGAACGGAACTCTGAAATATATTCAAGAAGTTCATCAACGCTCATGTTGTCAAATTTTGAAAGATACATATGGTTAGCACCGATTTCAAGAGAACGAATACCCTTAAGAAGTGCTTCTTCAAGATTTGAGCCGATACCCATAATCTCGCCTGTTGCTTTCATCTGAGTACCGAGCTTGTTAGTGGCAGATGCGAATTTATCAAAGGGGAAACGGGGTAATTTTGCTATAACGTAGTCGAGCTTAGGCTCAAAAGCTGCGGTTGTATTTGCAATCTGAATTTCTTCAAGAGCCATACCAACGGCTATTTTTGCAGTAACGCGAGCTATAGGATAACCGGAAGCCTTTGATGCAAGAGCTGATGAACGGGAAACTCGGGGGTTAACCTCGATAAGATAATATTCGGAAGAGTGAGGATTAAGAGCAAACTGAACGTTACAGCCACCCTCGATTTTAAGCTCTTTGATAAGCTTGATAGCTGAATCGTTAAGCATCTTTTCATCCTCTTTGCTAAGAGTAAGAATAGGAGCTACAACGCAAGAGTCACCTGTATGAACACCTACGGGGTCGATATTTTCCATACCGCAGATTGTAATAGCGTGGTCGTTTGAGTCTCTCATAACCTCAAACTCAATTTCCTTATAGCCCTTAACAGACTTTTCAATAAGAACCTGATGAACAGGAGAAAGTGCGAAAGCATTATTACCGATTTCGATAAGCTCTTCTTCGTTGTTAGCGAAGCCACCGCCCGTACCGCCGAGAGTGAATGCAGGACGAAGAACAACGGGGTAACCGATACGACCTGCCGCTGCCTTTGCTTCATCTAATGAATAAGTGATTTCTGAAGGAATAACGGGCTCGCCGATAGACTCGCAAAGCTCTTTGAACATTTCGCGGTCCTCTGCTCTTTCGATAGATGCGCTTGAAGTACCGAGAAGCTCTACGTTACATTCTTTAAGAACGCCTTTTTTCTCAAGCTGCATAGCGAGGTTAAGACCTGTCTGACCGCCGATACCGGGGATAATTGCGTCAGGACGCTCATGACGGATAATCTTTGCTACGTATTCAAGAGTTAACGGCTCCATATACACTTTATCAGCAATAATAGTATCAGTCATAATTGTAGCAGGGTTTGAGTTTACAAGAACAACCTCATAGCCCTCCTCTTTAAGTGCAAGACAAGCCTGAGTGCCTGCATAGTCGAATTCAGCAGCCTGACCGATAACGATAGGACCTGAACCGATAATTAAAACTTTTTTGATGTCTGTTCTTTTAGCCATACAAAATTCCTCCTATATATCAATGAAAAAATTAACTTATTCAGAGTAAACAACCTTGCCGTTACAAACCGTAAGAACACATTTGCCGTTTACCGTCATATCTTCAAAAGGCATTGCCTTGCCTTTTGAAAGAAAGTCTTTTGCTTTTATTTTGTACTCTTTATCTAAATCCCATACTGTGTAATCAGTATTCAAAGGAATACCGAAACGTTTTCGTGGGTTTATTGCCATAAGCTCAATAAGCTTTTCTAAAGTAATCTCACCCGTTTTCACGAAGTTTGTATACATAAGCTGAAAAGCCGTTTCAAGACCTACTATTCCGAAAGCACTGCCTGCAAGGCCTTTGCTTTTCTCTTCTTCGGAATGAGGTGCGTGGTCAGTTGCTATCATATCGATAGTACCGTCTTTTATGCCCTCTATAAGAGCAAGCTTATCTTCCTTTGAGCGAAGTGGCGGATTCATTTTATAACATCCGTCTTCTTTTAAATCGCTGTCATCAAGAATCAAATAATGAGGACCTGTTTCACAGGTTACGTCTAATCCCTTTGCTTTAGCTTGTCTTATCAGTTCAACACTTTCTTTTGTAGAAATATGACACACGTGATATTTACAGCCGGTTTCTTCAACAAGCTTTAAATCTCTTTCAATAGGCTTCCATTCACTTTCACTGCATATACCCTTATGGTTATGAGCTTTAGCGTATTCGCCGTCGTGAATATAACCGCCGAAAAGAAGAGAATTATCTTCGCAATGTGCAACTATCATTTTGCCTAAGGCTTTTGCTTCAAGCATTGCCTGTCGCATTAGCTCTTCGCTTTGCACTCCCCTACCGTCATCGGAAAAAGCTATGCATTTTTCTGCCATTGCTTTCATATCGGAAAGCTTTTCACCTTTCTGACCCACGGTTATTGAGGCGTACGGATAAACGTTGATTTTTGAATCCTTTTCAATTAAGTCTAACTGTTGTTTGAGATTCCCAAAGCTATCGGGCACAGGGTTAAGGTTAGGCATTGTGCATACAGCAGTATAACCGCCATGAGCCCCCGCAAGACTACCTGACTCAATCGTTTCTTTATAAGAAAAGCCCGGCTCGCGAAAATGAACGTGCACATCGCAAAAGCCGGGAAAAATAATATATTCAGGTGAATTGAAAACAGAAACACTATCACAAGACAAATGCTCCGCAACAGCTGAATAGAAAGAATTACCCCCTATACAGTCTGTGACAGCTTTTATTGTTTGTGCTTTAAGTTGCTGTATCATAAAAATCCCTTTCTGTGAATTAGGTAAAAACGCATTCGCGTTATTTTATTTTACGCACCTGACTGCGCTATAACCCTCCACCACATCAAAACAAGTTTTGATGCAGTCCCCCTCCCTACACTAGGGAGGTTTTAAGTAAATAAAAAGCCTTGCTTTCGGCAAGGCTGAATACACAAAGACACTGATACAGACAAGCTGTACCGCACATATTTTTATTCACTCTTGCCGACATCTCTGTATCGACTTAAAGACCTTAATAATATTAACACAATTAACGGCATATTGTCAATACTAATACACCTTTTCCGACATACAGTTTTTGACAGTAAAAACCATAATATTTTGTTAATTTTTACAAAACTTAATTTCTATCTTTGGCATTGTGACGAACACATTAATATTGATTATGTTAAATTATTAGTGTAATATATATGATGAATTATTATTTACTGAAGGGGGCGTCAATATTTTGGAATTTAGTGACAATATTTTTATTTTCCAAAAAGGCTTTAATTATTCGCAAGACGGCCCCGGGAACAGACTTGTTTATCATCTGTGCGGATGTAATCTAAAATGTCCTTGGTGCTCTAACCCTGAGGGTATGGCAATCACCGAAAAAGCAGAAAAGCTATCCGTAGCAAATATAGTTAAAGAAGCTCTTTCTTGCAGAATGATGTTTATCGACGGTGGCGGTGTTACTCTTACAGGCGGTGAGGTAACGTGTCAGAAGCTTGCAGTTTTAAACCTGATAAAAGAGCTTAAAGAAAACAACGTTCACACTTGCATTGAAACGAACGCATCTATAACTGATTGCAATGAAATTTTCAGCGAAGTTGATTATATGATTGCAGATTTCAAATCGCCCTTCCCTGATAAATCAAAAGCTGTTACAGGTGCAGATACAAGCATCATAAAAAGAAATCTTCTTTACAGAGCAAAAACAGGTAAGCCATTGCTTATAAGAATTCCTCTTATAAATAGCTTCAACGCTTCCTCGGAAGATGCCGTTGCATTTGCAGATTTCTTTGAATTTTTGCAAAAAGAAAGCAACAATGATAATCTGTTTTTTGAGATACTTATGTATCACGAATACGGCAAAGAAAAATACGAAAAGATAGGCAAAGAATACACCGTTTGCGACGGCTTTGTTACAGAGGAAGACGTTAAAAGACTTGCAACCGAAATCAAAAAAAGAAATTTAAAGCTAATTAACACCTGAGGTGACAAATATGTACAAATTCAATCCACAGTTAACAACAGAAAAAGCAAAACTTCTTTTCAAGGAAGAGCGTGCTATAAATCATCTTGAGGGTTGGTTTATAGTTAAAGAAACAGAGCAAAAGGCAGATGAAAAATATTCCTTTTTAGCTCCCACGAGAAGAGCCGCAGAAAAATTCAGGGAAGCAGTTAAGGTTTTACCCTTATCAATAAGTGACAACGCAATTTTCGCAGGCACTCAAAGAGATGCTTTCGCAAGAAGCTACGCTCTTATTAATCCGTCATTCAGAGTTGAAACCTTTGCAGGCTACTGCGACCCTACCGCAGTTTACGATGATATTACACCTACGGAAGAATTCACAAAGGAAAGAATCGACGCATTAAGAGAGCTTGATAAAAAGACTGATTACGTAAAGGCGCTTAGCGAGGTTTATGAAAAATGCGAAACACTTACAGGTGAGGTCGCTTTCTTTATTGAGCAAGTTACGGGACACCTTATCCCCGATATGAGATACGCTTTGAAAAACGGTATCAAGGCTATGCTCAATGATATTGAAGAAAAACAGAAAACTGCAAATAAAGACCAATATGAAAACTATGAAGCAATGAAGGTTGCTTTGGACTGTGCTTTAATTCTTGCAAAAAGATATAAAGCAATTGCAGAAGAAAAGCTTGCGGTAGCAGAGGGCAACAGAAAAGAAGAGTTAAAGCTTCTTGTTGACACTCTCGAAAAAGTTCCCGAAAACGGTGCAGAAAATCTTTACGAGGCAATTCAGAGCTTTATTCTCCTTTGGGAAACAATGTGCCTCGAGCAAGCTCCCAACCCCTTTGCATTTTCAGTAGGTAATGCCGACAGAATCTTCGAGCCCTACAGAGCAAAGGATAACCTTTCAAGAGAAGAAACTGCAGCACTTTTCAAGCATTTTCTTGTATTCTTTAACGTTGCTGACAGAAGCTGGGCAATCTCTCAAAACCTTATTGTAAGCGGTCGCGACAAAAACGGAAACGACCTTACAAACCTTTCTACTTATGCCCTTCTTGATGCATATTACGAAATGAACCTTCCTCAACCTATTCTTTCCGTTAAGTTACATAAAAACACTCCACAAAAACTTTACGAGGAATTAGGAAGATTCCTTTTCACCCCCGGTTGCCTTACACCCTCTTTCTTTAACGATGATTCTCTTTATCAGGTTTTATCTAAAGCCGGTATTGATATTGACGATATTGAAGATACTTCAATTGCAGGCTGTCAGGAGCCTCTCATAATGGGTAAGGACAACGGCAACACAACTAACAGCTGGTTCAATTTAGGTAAAGTGCTTGAGCTTACCTTAAACAACGGTTATTCTACAATAACAGGCGAAAAAATAGGTACAGTTTGCGAAGAAACTGATGCTTTATCGGCTCTTAAAAATATAAGGGAGCGTTTCTATAAAAACGCTCAGTATTTCTGCGACGAAATGGTAAAAGCCGCAAACGGTGCTTCAAGAGCAATTTCTCATTTACCCGTTCCGTTTTTAAGTACTGTTATGGGCGGTATTGAAAGCGGTTACGACACTCGTGATATAAATAATCAAGGCACAAAATATAACGGTAGCGGTTGTCTTATTCACGGCACAAGCGTTGTTGCCGATTCATTTATCGCTATTGATAAGTTAGTTAATGAGCGTCCCGAAGATGCACAAAACCTTCTTGATGCATTAAAATGCAACTTTGAAGGCTACGACGAATTAAGAGAATTCTTACTCTCTGCTCCGAAATTCGGTAACAACATCGACGTTGTTGACAAGGAAACCGCAGAGCTTACATCAAAAATTGCCGATATGGTCAGAGCACAGAAAAACTACCTGGGCAATAATTTCCGCCCTGACTTTTCAACCCCCTCAACACATCTTCTTTACGGCTATTGGGTTGGTGCTCTTCCCTGCGGAAGAAAATCACGAGATATGCTTAACTACGGTGTTGACCCACTTTACGGTGAGGCTCAAAACGGTCTTGGCTTCCGTACACTTTCTCTTATGAAATTACCCTTTGATAAAATGTGTGGCGGTTATGCATCTCATTTTGGTATTGACCCCAAATATTTCTCAAGCAACAATTATGAAGGTAAGGGCATTGAATTCCGCGATAAAGTTATGAAACCCTTATTCTTCAACGAATTAAACGAAAACGTTTC
Source organism: Acutalibacteraceae bacterium (assembly GCA_045605825.1). GTDB lineage: Bacteria > Bacillota > Clostridia > Oscillospirales > Acutalibacteraceae > DTU089. The sequence goes on along the minus strand of JAZUQS010000006.1, from coordinate 16,821 downwards.
TCCTTTCTACCTTTACGTTAACGTTACAACTGCTGAAATTCTCAAAAAGGTTCTTGCAGAGCCTAAAAAATATGCACCAAGCGGTGTTTATATTATGAGAATTCACGGCACGTTCGTTAACTTCCTCGACCTTTCACCCGCAATTCAGCAGGATATTATCCGCCGTCTTGACCCCGCATCAACTGCGGTTATGTGCTGATTATATGAAAATATTAGGTATTGATATAGGTACAACAACCATTACCGCTTTAATTCTCGATACAGACAAAAAAGAGATTTTAAAAGCTTCTACAGTAAATAACGATTCATTTATTGACGGTAGGCCTTTTGAGAAAATTCAAAGCGTTGAAAAAATCGTAGCAAGGGTTAAAGAGGCAGTTAAATCTGTTTGTTGTGAATACACTCCCGATGCTATCGGCATCACAGGTCAAATGCATGGAATTCTTTATTTAGATAAAGATAACAAGCCCTGCTCACATCTTATGATTTGGCAGGATGAAAGAGGTAATCAGCCCTACAAAGACGGTGAAACCTATGCAGAATTTCTTACAAGAGAAACAGGCATTAAAGCAGCAAGCGGTTTCGGTCTTACAACACATTTTTACAATATAATCAATAATGAAGTTCCAGAAAATGCAGTTATGCTCTGCACTATTCACGACTATATTGCTTCGCTTATCACAAACACAAAGCCCGTCACTCATTCAAGCGACGGTGCAAGTCTTGGATTTTTCAATTTAAAAGAAAAGTGCTTTGATGAAAAGACGTTGAAAATTGCAGGAATCCACAAAGGCTTTTTACCAGACGTGATAACAACAACCGCTACAATAGGCAAATCAAGCTGTGATTTCCTTGTTGACGGAATAACCGTTGCGGTTGCAATCGGTGATAATCAAGCGAGCTTTATAGGCTCAGTTTGCGAGCCCGAAAGCTCAATACTCGTAAACGTTGGCACGGGCAGTCAGGTTTCCTTTGTAACTAAAGAAGTAAAGCCTGTGCAAACGGGTGAAATAAGGCCTTTAACCGATGATAAATATATCTTCGTCGGTGCTTCCCTTTGCGGCGGAAGAGCTTATGCTATTTTAAAATCATTCTTTTCTTTATGTGCTGATATGTTAGGTGGCTCAAAGGATAATTTATATAAAAAAATGGACGAATTATCCAAAAACATTTTCTCTGACAAAAATGAGCTTTTTATTAACTGTGAATTTTGCGGCAGTAGGGAAAACCCTACTGCAAGAGGCAGTATAACTAATATCGGTACGGAAAATTTCACGCCCGAAAACTTAATTTGCGGTGTGCTTAAAGGCGTTTCAAAAGAGCTAAAAGATATGTATACATCAGCAAAAGACCTTCTCAGATTCACTCCCAAAAAGCTTGTTTGCTCGGGCAACGGTTTAAGAAAGAGTGAAATCTGGCGAAAAGTTTTTGAAAATGACTTTGATTTACCCTCAGAATTACCTAAATACAGCGAAGAGGCTTGTATTGGTGCATGTGTATTTGCTTCTTCTGCTACGGGTGAATTTTCTGATATTGAAACTGCACAAAGAAACCTTTTGAGGTGAGATAATGGACATTAAAAAAATTGCTTCTAGCCCTGTATTTTTCGAAAAAAACAGAGTTTTCAGAGTATATCTCGGCGGAAAGCTTTTCGCTGATTTTTTTGGTGATGACAGCGAAGATTCCTTTTATCCTGAAGAGTGGATTTGCTCTTCAACAAAGGCTCTCAACGAGGGTAGCACCGATGAATTTGAGGGGCTTTCAACCGTAAAAAATACTAACGTACATTTTAACGAGCTTATCGAGCAGGAAAAAGAGCTTATGCTTGGCAACAGAAACAGTCTTGATGTTCTTGTGAAAGCTCTCGACTCTGCAATAAGACTTCCCGTTCAAGCCCATCCCGACAAACCTTTTTCACGAAAATTCTTCAACTCGGATTTCGGTAAGGCAGAATCATGGTTAGTGCTTGGTGCAAGAGAGGGTGCTTGTATTTATTTCGGTTTTAAAGACGGTGTAACCGAAGAAGCTTTCCGCAAAGCAGTTGATGAGAGTGAAACTGATAAAGCGGCTATGGAAAGGCTTTTAAATAAAATACCCGTAAAACCCGGTGACGTTTATTTTATACCCGCTAAAGCGGTGCACGCTATCGGTCCCGGTTGCCTTATTTTAGAGGTGCAAGAGCCTACAGACTTTACAATTCAACCTGAAAGATGGTGCGGTGACTATCACCTTTCCGATAACGAAATGTATATAGGCCTAAACAAAGACGATGCTTTAAGCGTGTTTGATTACTCATATAATCTTGAAAAGGTTATGAGTGAATGCAAAAAAACACCAACAATTGAATTCAATTCCGACGGTTGCAAAAAAGAAGTTTTAATAAGCAAGGCGGATACACCCTGCTTTAGTGTTGAAAGATACGTTTTAAATAACAGTAAAACAGATTTATTAGACGGCACTTGCGTTTATGTTGTAACAGACGGCGAAGGCTATTTAACTGATAATCAAGGCTATGAAAAGCCCTTGAAAAAAGGTGATTATTTCTTTATGCCTTATTCTTGTGACAAAAAATTCACTATAAATACAAACAATAATATAACCGTTGCGGTTTGCAAGCCTCCGGAGGTTAAAAATGATTGAAGAATTATTGAAGGTTAAAATCTGGACTGCTCCTGAAATCACGAAACTATTTAAATGCCTTGAGGATTTATTCGACGAAGAAAAGTGCATTATTGTTTCAGACGTAACAAAAGAGCTTCTTAAAAGAGGTGAAAAGGATAACGTTTCAGCAGCAGAGGTCATACTCGTTTATGCAACTCAGCATTATTTTAACGTTGACGATAACAACTACAAAGCACTCGTTTATTACCGTTTAGGTCAGCTTTACGAGCACCATAGAGAAAATTTTGTGAAAGCTTACACCTATTACAACAAATATACTCTTAACAATACTAACAACGGTAATAACCACTCAACTCTTTTAAGAGCATTAATTTTAAGAGATGATTTCACGTATTCTGAAGAGCTGGAAAAAGAATTCAGACAAAGCCTCGGTGAAATTGATTTGGGTCTTAAAAGTGACCGTCTATATGAAAACATAGGCAGACTTATCATCGCCCGTAAAGAAGGAAACGAAGAAGACGTTGAAAAAATAAGCAAACGGCTTAAAGGCATTGTTAAAACAGAGTTACTTGTTTTCCCTGACCTTATTACACGTAAAGACACAATAAGAGATACTCTTGACGTTCCGTTAAAGGTTATTAAATTTGTCGAACAGTTATAATTTAAAACTAAATTACACACGTGACAAAAATCAATAAGCACTTTCCAAATGGAAAGTGCTTATTGATTTATTTTATTTATTTTTTATGTGAGTTATTATGCCATTTGTCTTTATGGTTTTCTTTGTTGGAATTATTATTCCACTTATCTTTATTGTTTTCTTTGTCTGCACCATTATTCTCTTTACCATTTTCTTTATCATAGTTTTCATTCTTATTTTCGGTTTTGTTTGAATTGTTGAACTTATCGTTGTTTTCGTGTTCCCAATCAAGAACACCTTTTTCTATATAATAAGTTTCTCCATAAAATTCAACATACCCACTATAATCCCAATCAACAACACCGTTAGACACATAATACCAAGAACCGGAGTAGTTAACAAGCCCAGTATAGTTCGAGTTAAGAATACCCGCTTCTACATAATACAAAACATTATCGTAGGAAACAAGACCACTATAACCCCAGTCAAGAACACCGTTTTCCACATAGTACCAAGTACCGTAGTAATTAACAAGACCTGTATAATTCCAATCAAGAACACCATCTTCTACATAATACCATGTGCCATAATACCACACAAGCCCATCATATTCCCAATTGAGAATACCGTTATCAACGTAATACCATGTTCCAAAATGATAAGCAAGCCCATCGTACGCAAAATCAACAACACCATTATTTACGCAATACCATATCTCTTCGTAATAAACAAGGCCGGTATAGTTCCAGTTAAGAGAACCATTTTCCACATAGTACCAAGTATCGTAATAATTAACAAGACCGGTATAATTCCAATTAATAACGCCGTTTTCTACATAGTACCAACCGCCCTGATACGATACAAGACCTGTGTACGTAGTACATATCGCATCATTTTCGAAGTACGTCCACACGCCGTTATACTGTGCAAGACCTGTGTAATTGGGTTTGTAAGTACCCCATTCAACGTAGTAAAACTTACCGTTTTCTTCATACATACCGTTATAGTACCAGTTAAGAATACCGTCCTGAACGAAGTAATACACACCGTAATACTCAACAAGACCGGTATATTTTACAAACTGTCCGTTAGCATCTACGCAATACCAATTAAACCAATACCAAGCAAGTGTGTATGTATTGTTTTCAACTATTATTACAGGAATGATTTCTTCATTTTTGAAGCCACAAGTTGAACAAAGCTGATGTTTCAAGCCTTCTTCTGTTTCGGTTGCTTCTTTATCAATTACCCATTCTCCAAAGCTGTGATTGCCCGTTGCATCAATAACGGTTACGTCAGCTTTGCTATCGCATCTTGAACAATGGTGTGATTTTTCACCCGCCGTAGCACAGGTTGCTTCAACGTCAACCGTCCACTCTTCAGAATAATCATGACCAAGTGCATCAATGATTTCTCTTACTTCGTTTCCGCAAGTTGCGCAAACCTTGCTTTGCTCACCGCTTTCTACACAATCAGGAGCAAATAATACATTCCACTCACTGTAGCTGTGACCGAGTGCATCAACAACAGTTACGTCAGCTTTTCTATCACATCTTGAACAATGGTGTGATTTTTCTCCTATTTTTTCACAAGTTGCTTCAATGTCAACGGTCCAATCAGAAGAGAACTCGTGACCTAAAGCATCTATAGCAGTAACATCAATTCTATCTGCACATCTTGAACAATGATGTGACTTTTCGCCCGATGCTTCGCAAGTTGCTTCAATATCAATTGTCCAATCGGTCATATAATCGTGACCTAAAGCCGGAATAACTATTCTTGATTTTTCGTAACCACAATCGCAATATGTAACTGCTAAGCCGTCTTCAAGACACGTTGCAACAAGAATATCGGTTTTATAATGAGGAGCAATTGCATTGTAATGAACTAAAGCTGTTTCGGGAACAGAATTTTTACCTTTTGTAACACCTGTCCACACTTCTTCACTACCGCCAAAAAATACGTCTGTAACGTTTTTGGGGAATGCGTTTGCACCAATGTTTGTAATACCCTCGGGGATATTTACGTAACTAAGATTGTTACAAGCATAGAATGCATAGTTTTTAATATAAGCTACGCTCTCACCAATAAGGGCTTCTTCAAGATTTGTACAACCGTAGAAAGCATTCTGACCTATATTCTTAACACTGTCAGGTATAGCAATCTTAACAAGATTAGGACAGTTTTGGAAAGCAGAGTCTAATATTGTTGTAACACATTCACCGATTTCAACACTCTCAAGACCTATACAACTCAAAAAGGCAGTTTTACCAATTGTAACAACCGAATCGGGAATATTAACAGCCTTAAGACTTTCACAGCAAGAAAAAGCAGAAACTCCAATACTCTTCAAGCTACTGGGTAAAACAACCTCTTCAAGATTACTACATAATGTAAAACAATCTTTTGGAATTGTTGTAACACCTTCAGGGATAACAACCTTTTCAACACTTGTGCATCCGTAAAAAATATTTGCAGGAATAGTTGTTATACCTTCGGGTAAATATGCTTCGGTAACCTTACCGTTTTCGTCGTAAATATCAGCACCTGAGTTTGTTGGGTTAGAGGTATAGCCAACAAACTTCGTATTATACCAAGCATCAATTGAATCAATATTAACAGAATCAACCTTTGTACAACCCGAGAAAGCATAGTTCCCAATTGTATCTACACCGTCACCTAAATCGATCGCAGTTAAATTAGTACATTTAAAAAACGCATACTGACCGATAGTTGTAACCGAATCAGAAACAACAACTGAGGTAATATTGGAACAATTGTAAAAAGCTTTATCAGCAATATTAGTTACAGGTAAACCCTCATAGGTTTCAGGAATAATAATATCGCCACTTACCGTTACACCTGCACCGGCTACTGTATAAGAAGCATTGTCACTGTTTAAAGTGAACACGAAATCTGTATCAGCAGCAGAAGCACTTAATTGTAAACCAAACAATACTGCAATAATTGTGACAAGCAATAAAGCAGTTCTAAATGAGCGTTTCATAATAGCCTCCATAAACAAATAAAAATTAATAAATATATTTTTACGTCAATCCATATTCTTCCATTAGTATTGTACCACCATAATAGCAATTAGTCAATGACTTTTTCTACATTTTACACAAAAGTTTTCTACATTTTGTACTTTTATTTGCCATTTTCACTATATTCTCTGAACATTCTCGCAAAATTCACGTTAATCATCGAAAATGCTTTTAATACATTCAAAAACGCTCACCTAAACCATATAACAACCAAAAAGGTATAAAAAAACCCAACCCCCTGCCGAAGCAAGGGGTTGAATTTTTGGAAAGAGAAAATGAAATGTTAAGCAATTACAATGTCTGATTATTATATAACAGACCATTGTTGTGCAAATTTCACAACTTTATGAATAAATTGTAAACATATTAAGTATTAGGATCATGCTTCAACATTTCTTCTGATTCCCTTTGCGTTTTTATTTCGAGCAATCTTTCTTCTAATTCTTTTTCATATTCTTCTCTGCTTTTCCTTACCATTCTATCTATCTCTCTGCCAACCTCTTTAACCTCAGCCACACCTCTGACGGTTATGAAACCATCGGGACATTCAAATCGTATGCTGCCGGTTTTTATTAGTCCACCGGAGAAATTTGTTATTTTTACCATTCCTCTGTATCTTACCCAAAAAGACACCTCGTTTAAATCCGTTTGAACGTTTTTACCTGCAAGATAATCGTATCTTAATACCGTGACGTCTTTTTGGTTGTGATAAATATACAAACCAACATCATCATACTCAATAATAATTTTCGGTATAAATAATCTGTCAAAAAAAGAAACAAGACAGATGATAAGTGAAATTGTAGATACCACAAATGAATCCATTGCGTGACTTATTGCACGAGAAGATCTTCCACTGTATCCCCAATAATCTGATGTAAAGAAATCAGTAGCCAAAGCTTCAAACCATTCAGGAGAATCTATATGAAATATGAACACTGTTGCCATACTAAAAATCACAAGAGAAATTAAAAAGCAAATCGGTGCTACTATAAGCAAACCGTTCGCCCTTCTTGCTAAAACCTTCATAATTCCACCTCGAAAAAATAATATCAAAAATCGCAAAAATATTCAACTATTATTAATGACATTTGATTTTAGATGTGGTAAAATGTGTATACTATTATATATAAGTATATTATAAGGAAGATACTATGGACATTTTAAAGATTTTACAAGATGAATTTTCAGTTAGCGAAACTCACGTTAAAAACATAGTTGAGTTAATAGACGACGGAAATACTATCCCCTTTATTGCCCGTTACAGAAAAGAAATGACGGGCTCATGCGATGACCAGAAATTAAGAGAAATCAACGATAGATTAACTTATTTAAGAAATCTTGAAAAGAGAAAGGAAGAGGTTTTATCCTCAATAGAAGAGCAAGGAAAACTTACTGAAGAAATCAGTAACGCTGTTGCTGCAGCAGTTACGCTTGCCGAGGTAGAAGATATTTACAGACCTTATAAGCAAAAAAGAAAAACACGTGCTTCAGTTGCAAAGGAAAAAGGTCTTGAGCCTTTAGCTGAGCTTTTGTTTTCATTTACGCTTCAAGGTGTTGACCTTACAGACGTTGCAAGTGAATATATAAACGAAGAAAAAGGTGTACTTACCGCAGAGGAAGCCTTACAAGGTGCATCGGATATTATTGCTGAAATAATTTCCGACTCACCCGAAGCACGTAAGGTTTTAAAAGACCTTATTGCTAAAAGAGGTGTTATTACATCTACTGCAAAAACAGAGGAAGACAGCGTTTATTCGATGTATTACGAATATTCAGAGCCTGTTTCAAAAATCCCTTCTCACCGTATTCTTGCTATAAACAGAGGTGAAAAAGAAGGCTTCTTAAAAGTATCCGTTGACGTTGAAGAGGCTACCTCGCTTTTACTTTTAGACAAGCTTTTCATTAAAGAAGGCAGCTCATCCACAGAATTTTGCCGTGAAGCAGCAAAAGACAGCTACACAAGGCTTATTCTCCCCTCATTAGAGAGAGAAACAAGAAGCACTCTTACAGAAAAAGCAGACGAACAAGCAATCAAAATGTTTGGTAGCAACCTTAAGCCATTGCTTATGCAACCGCCTATTAAGAATAAAACTGTTCTTGCGGTTGACCCCGCTTACAGAACAGGTTGCAAGCTTGCAGTTGTTGACGGCAATAGCCGTGTGCTTTTCACAGGCGTTATTTACCCCACACCGCCTCAATCAAAAATTGCAGAATCTGAAGCAAAGGTGCTTGAGCTTATAAAAAAATACAATATTGACTGCATTTCAATCGGTAACGGTACCGCAAGTAAAGAAAGCGAAATTTTTATTGCTGATACTATTAAAAAATCCCCTCGCCCCGTTTCATATATGGTAGTAAATGAAGCAGGTGCATCGGTTTATTCCGCCTCTAAATTAGGTGCAGAGGAATTCCCTGATTTTGATGTTTCAGTTCGTTCTGCAGTATCAATAGCAAGGCGTTTACAAGACCCTCTTTCAGAGCTTGTAAAAATCGAGCCTAAAAGCATTGGTGTTGGTCAGTATCAACACGACGTTCCCCCGGCAAGACTTGAAGAATCACTTTCAGGCGTTGTTGAGGATTGCGTTAATGCAGTTGGTGTAGACCTTAATACAGCTTCAGTTTCTCTTCTTAAATACATTGCAGGTATTACATCTGCAACAGCAAAAAATATCGTTCAATACAGAGAGGAAAACGGCGAATTCAAAGCACGTACAGATTTAAAGAAAGTAAAAGGCTTAGGTCCTAAGGCTTATCAACAATGTGCCGGTTTCTTAAGAATCCCAGGCGGTAAAACTGCTCTTGATAATACCGGTGTTCATCCCGAAAGCTATGATGCTGCTAAAAAACTTCTTGAAATTTTTGACTATAAAAAAGAAGATGTTGCAACTACAGGAGCAGCAGGTATTGGTGGCAAGGTTAAAGAATACGGTATTTCAAAAGCTGCAGAGGAATGCAACATTGGTATACCTACACTTACAGATATTATCGGCGAATTAGAAAAACCCGGTAGAGATATCCGTGATGAATTGCCCAAACCTATGCTCAGAACAGATATTATGGATATGAACGATTTAAGAGAGGGTATGGAGCTTACAGGTACAGTAAGAAACGTTATTGACTTCGGCGTATTCGTTGATATCGGTGTGCACCAAGACGGTCTTGTTCATATTTCACAGATTTGCGACAGATACATCAAACATCCCTCTGAGGTTTTAAAGGTTGGCGAAATCGTAAAGGTTAAGGTTCTTTCAGTTGAGCCTCAAAAGAAGAGGATTTCTCTTACAATGAAGGGAATTCAATAATTCTTAAAAAAACACTAAATAATAGTGACAAAACAATATCTTTATGATATAATTTAAAGGATTTTAATGAAAAGCGAGGTACTTTACAGTGCTTGAACTTAATTATGCTCTTGAACACATTATGAAAGGGATTGATGAAACTGTTACTGAATACGGTTTCAGACCCGAATATCCTAACGGCGTGTTTCCCCCTCAGTTACCCATTGAAAAAGATGGTGAAAAATCCATTATTATGTACAGAAGCGAAAGAGGCAGAATAAGAATCGAACATCAAGGAGATAAGCTTTCTCTTTTCTGTGCAAAGGCCGATGACGAAGCTCCCGATGATGATATGAAGAGAGCATCTCTTTCTCTTTTAGATTTAGAAAACTTCAATGATAAAGATTTAAAATATATTTATGAAGAATATATTGAAACTTTCCAGAAGCTCTTTTCTCAGAAGAATGCAGGTGCAGGTAAAAAAATGCCTACCCCCGTATCAAGAACACAGGCTAAAAGCGGTGCTCTTGCATACGATGCCAATACTTTAGGTAGCCGTTTTACAACAATATACCCCGAGCTTAGAGATGAATATAAGAATAATCTTGAGATTTACGGCGAGTTCCTTGCAGAAGATTTCTTTGTTAACCACGGTAACAAATACGTTATTGAAACAATCAAAGAAAACGACAAAATCAAAATGAGAAAGTTATTTAATCTTCTCAATGATATCTACGAGGACGGCACTAACGATACTCAGAGCCTTGTTGCAGTTACAATACTCGGCAGTTCTCTTGCAGCAAACCCCGAGCTTATTGATATTGCTAAAGAGCATTTCAGCGATACAATGACGGAGCCTGTTTGTGAAATTATTTCTTATTTAAGAAAAAGCAAAAGTGCAAGAATGAGACTTGAAAACCCGCCCTTATACAAACCCCAGAAGCAAAAGAAAAAAGGTATGTTTGCTTCAATGTTAGGTATGTAAAATTCGCACCCGAAGGCTAACGACTTCGGGTGATTTTATTATACACTAATCTCAACTCTATATATCCTACGTGTGTGACAAACACTAACTACTGCATTTCAAAACAAAAAAACACAATACAAAAAATCACACAAACAAAAAAGCCATCCAAAAGGATGGCTTTTAAACTTATCTATGAACTTGCGATTTCAATCAGAAAGTTTCTTTTTTCTTTCTTGTAAGAACAAATGCTGCAGAAGCTGCTACGCAAACTGTTGCTGCAAGAGCAATACCTGCATCACCAGTTTCTTCAGAACCTGAAGAAGAACCGGGAGAAGTTGTTTCCGGGTTTCCTGCTGTTGTGCTTTCAGCATCGTCAGGACCAAAGAGATTCTTTAAGAACTCGATAATCTTATTAAGAAGATCTTCAAGGAAGTCAAATGCAACGCCGAGTTTATCAAGAATATTCTGGAATGCTTCTGAAATATCGATGTTACCGTCAACAAGCTGTTCGATAATATCGATAAGCTCAGCATTACCGAAAAGATTTACGATCGCATCAACGAAATCAGCGAAGGTTGCACCGTTACCTGCAAGCAAATCTCTGATAACCTGAAGAAGATTGTTGATGTCGTCAGGTGTTGTAGATGAGTTGCCACCTGCTGATGTTGTACCTTCAGCGGGAGGAGTATTTGCAGGGAACATGAAGCAAAGAATGTCATTCTTAACAAGTCTTGAAACTTCGATATCGTTGCTGTCGTCACCGTCGTTTGTAAGGAGCTCATCAACATAGAGGTTGATAGCTGTATCAGTAACAGTTGTATTAATAACATTGAATGTTATGTAGAAAATATCAGTTGCTTCTGATTTAGAAACGCCTGTACCTGAAGCCCAACCGAAAGAATATTCGCTGTTGGAGCCACGCTTGTAGCCGTTAACGGGTAAACCGTTGAAGAAGGCGTTGATGTTGCCGTTTTCATCAGCAACGCCTGCTACGCCAGCATCAGCTACTGCAAGAACATTGGGGTCGAACTGTAAATAAAGATTGACACCAACAAGATTATTAACTGCAGGAACATTTACAGCAACTGTGAAAGTTGTTTTTGTAATTACCTCTGAATCAACAGCTGCAACGTTGTAACCGCCTTCGTAAATTTTTGTAGAAAGCTCAGGTGTTGAAGCTGCACAACCCATCGGTGCTATACTAATGCAAATGAGTAATGCAGAAAGAAAAATCGCAAGTACCTTTTTCATTGATCTCTTCCTTTTCATGAATTTGAGGGAAAACCTCCGCCGCATAAGAACTATAACAACAAGACATAGTTATAGCAACACTTATAGCCTAAAGAGATTATATTACAAACGCATTGTAAAGTCAATAGAAAATTTATTATTAAATGAATAATATTTTAAATTTTTTTGACTTTTAAAAACGGCTAAAACCCTTTATTTGCTTAAAGTTACGGGTTATTCCGTCATTTTCAACAAAATAACCCGTGTTTTTTCTACCTCAAAATAAATTGCAAATATCTTCTATTGTTTTCAAGGTGCTCATATCACCTTTAAAGCTCTTTACGTTACCTAAAAGCTTATTCACAAGAGATTGTCTTTCTTTTTCAGAAATATAATCAATTCGACTTTCAATTAACGGTAATGCAAATACACCTATCGAACAACTATTATTCAAATCAACAGGTATCATTTTCACTGTTTTTCCATTGATTTTTCGTTGTACGAATTTACAGTTTGATTCACAAGCTGTGCAGATATATTCTTCGTCCGCAAATGGCAACGGCGGATTTTTCGGCGTAACAGTTTTTGAAACAAGAGCACCTGTCGGACAAACGTTAACACAAGCACCGCAAGATATACACTTACTTTCGTTCAAGGGTAAATCGAACGCACTTACGGGAAGTGTACCAAAGCCTCTGCCGAAAAGACCTAGGTTTTCAGTACCTGATATTTCTTTACAAGCCCTTACACACTGACCGCATAAAATACATTTATTATTATCTCTTACAATAAAAGGATGGCTCTTATCTTTCGGATACTGTCTTGTTTTGCCGTTTAATTTCATAGATAGAGCATCGTAATCTCTCATAAGAGGTAACAATTCACAGCTATAAACAGCCGAGCAACCGCATTCAAGACATCTGCTTGCCTCTTTTTGAGCTTCTTCTTTTGTCAAAGTACTTGCAACCTCATTGAAATTGTTCCTTCTTGAATTCGCATCCTCAAGCTTTATTTCACATCTATCAATTAAAGGCGTGCCCTCAAGAACCGAAGCATCAAAATTATTATTTACTGAATAGGCGGGTAACTCATCAGGCACTTCAACACCGTTAAGATAACAATCTATTGAACGGGCGGCGTATTTACCCCCTGCAATTGCTCTTATAGCTATATCGGGGCCTTTATTTATAACGTCGCCTGCGGCAAAAACACCGTCAACTGAAGTCATATAAGTTTTTTCATCAACAGAAATCGTTGATTTTTTAGTTAATTCAACGGAATCTATGCAGCTTGAAGAAACTCTTTGACCTATAGCAGAAATAACCGTATCGCATTTAATAATATCGGTGCTTCCTTCTATGGCAATAGGTTGTCTTCTTCCTGATTCGTCAGGCTCTCCTAACTCCATATTCTGAATTTCAAGACCTGTAGCCTTACCGTTTTCGCTTAATACTCTAACGGGTGCGGCAAGAAAACGGAAATTAACACCCTCTGCCTTTGCATCAAAAATTTCATCGGACTCTGCAGGCATTTCATTTTCAGTTCTTCTGTAAACGAGAGTAACGTTTTTAGCACCTAAACGAACGGCAGTTCTTACAGCATCAATTGCAGTATTACCGCCACCGACAACACAAACATCGTCACCTAAATCAACCTTTTCACCTTTTGCAACTCTGTAAAGAACGTCTATACCACCCTCAACACCTTGTGCCTCTTCACCCTCACACCTTAAGCCTGAGGCAGTCCAGGCACCGATTGCAACAAACACCGCATCAAAGGATGCTTTGAGTGATTCTATTGTAAAATCACGTCCTAATTTTTTATTGTAGTTGATTTTAACGCCCATCTTTTCAATATTCTCAATTTCCTTATCAAGAATATCTTTTGGAAGTCTGTATGCAGGTATACCGTATCTTAACATACCGCCACCGTTCTCTTCAGCTTCAAAAATTTCAATCTGGTAGCCCTCTACCGCAAGGAAATATGCGCAAGAAAGCCCTGCAGGTCCAGCACCTATAACTGCGATTTTTTTGCCGTTATTCTTTTTACATTCAGGAATATAATCAACGTTTGCTTCTGCAGAAAATCTTTTTAAAGCACAGATTGAAACTGCACCCTCAAGATGCTTTCTTCTGCATTTTTCTTCGCAAGGGTGAGGACAAACTCTGCCTATAGACATAGGCAACGGATTATCCTTTTTTATAAGCTCAAGAGCCTTTTCCTCTTCACCGTTAGCAATAAGACCAACGTAGCCTTGAATATCCTGATGAGTAGGGCAAGCCATAAAGCAAGGTGCTTTACAATCACCCATATGGTCTGACATTATAAGAGAAAGAGTTGCTTTTCTGCTTTTTTCGAGCTCGGGTGTATTTGTTTTTACAATCATACCCTCGCTTACAGTCGTAGAGCAAGCTCTCAAAGGCTTTCTGATACCCTCAACCTCAACAAGACAAAGACCGCAGCCGCCGTAGCTTTCAAGCTGTTTGTTGTGACAAAGGTGAGGAAGATACATTCCGTTTTCAAGAATATTGTCAAGAAGTGTTTTTTCGGTATCGGCGATAATTTCTTTATTATTAACCGTAATTTTAACCTGACTCATTTTACTTCCTCTCCTTTCCGCTTACTATTTCGATTGCACCGAATCTACAGCTGTCGAAGCACTGTGAGCAACGCACACATTTATCGCTATCAATGCTAAACGGTGATTTTACAACACCGCTGATAGCATCAACGGGACATTTTTTACTGCAAAGAGAGCAACCCTTACATTTATCTTCAATTATTCTGTATTCAATAAGAGAAGTGCATTTTTTTGCAGGGCAAGCCTTTTTCTTTATATGTGCTTCGTATTCATCTCTGAAATATTTAACGGTAGTAAGCACAGGGTTAGGCGCAGAGTTACCAAGACCGCACAAAGCACCTGTTTTTATGCTTTCACCTAATTGGACGATAGTGTCGATATCCTCTTCTTCGCCGTTACCGTCAACTATTTTCTGTAATATTTCAAGCATTCTTGTAGTACCGATACGGCAAGGCACGCATTTACCGCAGCTTTCCTTGCTCGTAAAATCCATAAAGAATTTTGCCATATCAACCATACAAGTATTTTCATCCATTACTATCATACCGCCCGAGCCCATAATAGCACCCGTTTTCGCAATACTCTCGTAATCGATAACTGTATCAAGCATATTTTTAGGTATACAGCCACCTGAAGGACCGCCCATCTGAACAGCTTTGATATCTGCACCGTCTTTGATACCGCCGCAGATACCGAAAACTATATCGTTGATTGTAAGCCCCATAGGAACTTCAACAAGGCCGCCTCTTGAAACTCTGCCAGCAAGGGCAAAGACCTTTGTGCCCTTGCTACCCTCTGTACCCATTTCGGCAAAAGCGTCGCCGCCGTTTTCAATAATCCAGGATACGTTTGCAAAGGTTTCAACATTATTAATATTTGTGGGCTTACCTCTGAAGCCCTTTTGAGCGGGGAAGGGAGGCTTTGTAATGGGCATACCTCTGTTTCCGCCTAATGAGGCAAGAAGTGCAGTTTCTTCACCGCAAACGAAAGCACCCGCACCCATCATAATATAAAAATCAAAAGAGAAATCGCTACCGAAGATGTTTTCACCGAGGATTTTTCTTTCTCGCATTTCTTCAATTGCTTTATTAAGCCTTTTAACCGCAAGAGGATACTCTGCTCTTACGTAGATAATACCTGTATTTGCACCAACGGCAATACCTGAAATCATCATACCCTCAAGAACTCTGTGAGGGTCACCCTCAAGAACAGCTCTATCCATAAATGCACCGGGGTCGCCCTCGTCAGCATTACAAACAATGTATTTTTCTTCACCCGAAGAGTTTTTAGCGGATTGCCACTTTATATGGGTAGGAAATCCAGCACCGCCTCTACCTCTCAAGCCTGATTTTTTAATTTCTTCAATAATACCGTCGGAGCCTAACTCAAGAGCCTTTTTCAACGCAGAATAGCCACCGAAAGAAATATAGGAATCTATACTCTCGGGATTTACCTTACCGCAGCCCGAAAGCACAACTCTTTTCTGCCCGTTTAAAAACCTCATATCCTCATCAGACAATCTGTTTTCCAAAGGCAATTCACCGTTTTTAATTGCTTCTGCAAATTTAGAAGCACTTTCACCGTTTAATCTGCCGTAAAGAATACTTTCGTTATTATCTGTTATAACCTCAACAATAGGCTCGGCAAAGCAAAGGCCGTTACAGCCGACTTTTTCAACGAAGTATTCTGTATCTGAAAATGCTGACTCAAGACTCTTTAAAACAGAATTTGCGCCTGAAGCGATTCCGCAAGAGCCGTAACCGAGAAGAAATCTCATTTTGACTCCTCCTCTCTGATTTTTTCAATTATTGAAACAACCTTATCCTGCGTAAGATTACCGTAAGCAGTATCGTTTATCATCATAGCGGGAGAAATACTGCAACAACCAAGGCAGGCTACCTCTTCCCAAGAGAAAAGACCGTCAGCAGTAACGTCCCCCTCTTCAATACCTAAAACGCGTTTAACCGTATCACCTATTCTTTGAGAGCCGTTAACGTGGCAAGCAGTACCCATACAAACCATTATTCTGTATTTGCCCACGGGCTTTAACCTGAAGCCTGCATAAAAGGATGCAACACCCATAATTCTGCTTGATGGTATACCCGTTTTTTCAGTTAAATATTCAACGCTTTCACGGGAAATATAGCCGTCAACCCCTTGAACATCCTGCAAAACTGCAATAAGGCTTTCCTCGGGATTACTGTATTTTTTCAATATTGTATCTATGTAGCTGAAATTCTTAGCCATCATAAATCAACCTCTTTCAATAACTAATACAATATATATTACGTTAAATTTTACAACAAAGCTTACCTTCTTTCAATAGTAAAATACACTAAATAAGGGGATTTTTTACTGAAGTAAATTGTTACTGCTATTTACTTTTTTAATAAAACATTATAAAATAATAAAGAATCTTATATCAGTTAAAAGCTTAAGGTGATACTATG
>JAZUQS010000005.1:0-6922 GCA_045605825.1 Acutalibacteraceae bacterium | reverse complement strand
GTATATGCAGTTGGTGATTATGATATGAACGGCGTTGCATTTGAAGAGGCGGATATTCTCTTAATGGAAGAGGCAATAAAAAGCCCCGAAGCAATGACAACACAACAAAAATATGCCTGCGATTTAAATGCAGACGGCACTGTAAATGATGCGGATAAAGCACTTCTTGATGTGAAATAGAATTTTAAGCATTTTCAATTCTCTCTAAATAAAAAACCAAAACACTCGTCGAGTAAAATCGGCGGGTGTTTTGGTCTGTTTTGGACTAAATATTCGTTTGAAGAACAACAAAAAAGAAAAATTTTACTTTTTGACAAAAAAATAACAAAAAACTATTGACAAATGATAGTATGCGTACTAATATAGTAGACGTACTAAATAGTAAGCATACTAAAACGCGAGGTTTGTTTATGGCACACAGAGAAAATAATGCAACCAAACAAGCGATTGTTGATTCGGCGATTAAAAATTTTCTTGTAAACGGCTTTCATCATACGTCAGCAAAAATGATTTGTGAGGACGTAGGCATAAGCCCCGGAAATCTGACCTTCTGGTTTCCTACGAAGGTAGATATTCTGCTTGAGTTTACAAAAAAGATAATGAATTATCACACGAAATTTATTGAATATAATAAAAGTAAGGATGAAGAAAACTTATTTATATATTGTCTTGAAATCGTAGTGCAGATAGTTTTATGCGAGGAAAGAGAAAATATACGAGATATTTATTATTCTATGTATTCAGAGCCTCTGACAATGGCATATCTTAAAGACTGGACTGCTGAAAAAAATCTTGATATCCTCGGCAAATACCTTCCCGATTGGGATTTAAAGCGTTTCAGAAAAACGGCAAACGTAACCTGCTGTATAGAAAGAAGTGCTCTCGCCGAAGCCTGTTCAGAGGATTATACGTTAGAAGATAAAATCAGGCTTACTCTTACCTGCCTTTTAAAGATATACGATTTTTCAAAGGAAGACAGAGAAAAAGTAATAGACAGGATTTTAAAAACTGATTATCAGAAAATAAAAACAGAAATGCTGAAGCAGTTAGATGAGTTTATAAAATAATGACGTAAATATGAAATAAGATGCCGGATACCAGATGCCAGAGGTTTTGAAATTGGCAAATTGGAAATTGCAAATGGCAAATTACGGAATTACGTTGGCGATTATAAAGCCCGCAAACATTAAACTTTTCCGAGGGAGGAAACTATATGAAAAGAAATAAAACTTTTAAGAAGATATTGAGTATAGCACTTTGCCTTGCTCTTGTAATGAGCTACGTGCCTGCGATATCGTTGAACGCTTTTGCTACAGACGGCATAAGCTATATTGATGCAGACGGCATTGAACAGATTTATACGGGTGAATATACAGAAATTACATTAGAATCCAAGACGCTTGAAGCCGGTTGGTATATAGTGAATAAAGATATTACTATGGAAAAACCTTCTGATTATTCAAGTAATTTGATTGTTTCGGGTGATGTTCATCTTATTCTTTGCGACGGTTCGACGCTCACTCTCAACTCTAAATTTGAAGTAAGCACAGGAAACAGTCTGACAATTTACGGACAGACTGGCTCAACAGGTACGCTTAATGCTAAATCAGGCATTGGTGCGGTTCGTACAGGTACTATAATTATCAATGGTGGTATAATAAATGCAACGGGTCCAAATGGTTCTATGGACAGTACCGGTGGTACAGGTAGTGCCGGTATTGGTGCAACTTACAAGGAAACTTATAGTAGTTCTCCCATTCAGGATTATGGTTATTCAGGTACTATTGTTATAAATGGCGGTACGGTTACTGCAATCGGTGGCGGAGGGGCTGCCGGTATCGGTATGAGTGCTGCAAGTAGATATACAGGTGGTAGCACAATTACAATAACCGGTGGTATTGTTAATGCTATAGGTGGCGACAACAGTGGTGCCGGTATTGGTGGCGGCACATATAACGGTGGTCACACAATTACGATAACCGGAGGAGTAATTTCGGCAACAGGTGGTAAATATGCTCCCGGTATCGGTACAGGTAGTAATGGAGATGCTTCTACCATTGTCATTACAGGCGGTAACATAAAGGCTGTTTCCGGAGGATCTTGTTCCGGTATTGGCAATGGCTCCTGGGCTGATGGAACAACTACCGTTAAAAATGGCAACGGTGATAATATTACCTGCAAGACACTTGATTTCGGTACAGAGCAAGTTGCTCTTACAAGGATTATCGGTTTGCCGAGCTATTACGATATAACCGAAACTGAAACTATTGACGGCAAGTATTATATATACGTTACTTCTAACGTTGAATTGGGCAATGCCTATGCGGGAAACGTATTATATGAACGCACAGAAAACGGATATGTTCACAACCATAATTTTACAAACGGATTTTGCATTTGCGGAGAATATGCACCCGCAACAGAGGTAAGCGATAAATACGATGTTGACGGCGACGGCTATACCGACCAGGTGTATGAAATTGCAAATGCAGGTCAGCTTTATTGGTTTGCAGGTCTTGTAAACGGTACTCTTACCGACGTTCAACAGAACGATAGAGCAAACGCAGTTTTAACTGAAGATATTGTTGTAAATAAGAACGTTCTTAATGATGATTATTCTCTTAATGGTGATGGTAGCGGTTTCCGTGTATGGACACCTATAGGTCTTGGTTACGGTGATTATTCAGGTGTTTTTGATGGTAAGGGACACACGATTTCCGGATTGTACTATAACGATAATGTTAACGGTGAATATGTCGGTCTTATCGGTGGATGCTGGGTATCGTGCAAGGTAAGGAATTTAGGTGTTGTTGATACATATTTCCGAGGCTTAAGAGCAGTAGGTGCTATCGTCGGTCAGTTTGCCGGAAAAATAGAGAATTGCTTTGCACAAGCAAATATAACAGGAAACTATTCAGGCGGTATAGTAGGTCAGAGCATTGTGTTCAACGGAAACGGCTCTCCTGTTAATAATTCGTGGTTTGCGGGAAAACTTTCCGGTTCCTATACAAATGCAATCGGTTATCAAACAAAAGCAACAAATTGTTATTATGACAGTACACTTTTCACAGGCTCATCTCATGGCACAGGCAAAACTACCGAACAATTTGCAAGCGGTGAGGTAGCATATCTTCTCAATAATTCTTCCCCCGAGGGTGTTTGGAAGCAGACGATCGGTGAAGATGCTTACCCGAATTTCACAGGTGAAAAGGTTTATTACGGTTATTCCTGCGAAACAGAGGAATACGTTGGTTACGCAAATAAAAAAGCACATCCTACACAATCTCATTATGATGAAAAGGGATATTGTGCAATATGCAAAATGTATCAGCCTGCAACACTTAATGCAGATAATTACTATGAAATCTATAACGTAGGTCAGCTTTACTGGTTTGCAGAAACGGTTAACAGTTACAATAATGAATTCGGTGCAATTTACAACGCTATTCTTATGAATGACATTGTAATCAACGAAAACGTTGTTGATGAGGAAGGAAATCTTACGGAGAATACAGAAAACCTTCGTGAATGGATACCCATAAGCAATGGTGTGCAAATCTTTTATAACGGCGTTTTTGACGGTAATTACCATACAATTTCAGGTGTTTATATTGATAATGCTGATTTAAGCTATTCGGCACTTTTCGGCTCACTTCAAAACGGTGCAATTAAAAATCTGGGTATCACAGATTCTTACGTTAACGGTGAAAGAGGTGCAGCATTTGCAGGATGGTCAAACGGTACGATTGAGAACTGCTTTGTTACCGATGCCGTAATTAAGGGCGAAAGTGCAGATTCCTTTGTGGTTAGCTATCATGGAACCAATGCGGATTATGATTATCCGTGTATTACAAAAAGCTCTTATTCAACTGCAGATGTATACGAAAACGGTACACAGATTGACGGAGCTTTAGTAAATGAAAACATTTCGGAAAAAGTTTATTACCTCGCAGATTCCGATAACGGTAACGGAGGTAAAACTGCAGAACAGTTTGCAAACGGTGAGGTAGCTTACCTTCTCGGCAGTCCTTGGGGCCAGGAAATAGAAAAGGAATTACTTCCCGTTTGGAACGGCAAAACAGTTTATTTAGGTTATGACTGTGGCGGAACAGATGCTTATTATTCAAATACCGAGCTTCTTGGAGAAAATGATAACAACCACATCCATAGTGAATGGACATATAGTGATACTGACGGAGTACATCAGCGATACTTATGTACCCGTGAGGGATGCCCGCAGTATCATGTGATTGAAACTGAAAACTGCTATGGCGGTACTGCAACCTGTACAGAGCAGGCGATATGTGATGAGTGTAATTATAGCTACGGAGATTACGATTCTGATAATCACACAAGTACAAAAACATATATGACTCAGGGCGATGAAAACGGTCATAAGCTTTTTCACGAATGTTGTGATGCGGAAATAAGTACAATTCCTCATTCTTACGAGGGTTATGACTTTGATACTGATAACCATTGGCACGCTTGCGAATGCGGTTATATTCAAAACGCAGTTAAGGAAGCTCATACCTTTAACGGTAACGGCTTCTGTACAGTTTGTGGCGGTTACGAGAAAGCAAATATAGTGGCTCTTGACGAATGGACCAACGTTGCTGAAATTTCAAACGCAGGACAGCTTTTCTGGTATGCTAAAAATTACTCTGATGGTACGATTGATGGCGACGGTGACGGCTACGGCGACAATATTGGTGCAGTTCTTGTGAACGATATTGATTTGAATCCCGGTTATAAGTTCTATGAGGACGGAACATACTCCGTTGATGAAACAGCAGAAAATTATAGCCCCGTTCTTCGTGAATGGACGCCTATTCAAGGATTCCAATGGGTAGATTTTGACGGTCAGGGTCACACAGTAAGCGGTCTTTACATCAACACTCCTGACGAGAGTAACGTGGCAATGTTCGCAACAAACGATTATTACGCAATAAAAAATATAACTCTTGCTAACGGTTTCGTTCACGGTGGTGATAATACAGCAGCTGTTGTTGGTCACAATAGCGGTAACATTGAAAATTGCCATTCAGATATAGCTGTAATCGGTAACGGTTCTATTGGTGGTATTGTTGCTTACCATTCAGGTGGTGAGATTAAAAATTGCTCAAATTCAGGCAGTGTTATAATATTCGGTAGCAGCAGTGCAACCGGCGGTATTGTTGGTAACGTTTATAGCTACTCAATAATTACAAATTGCTATAACACAGGCTATATAAAGGGCGGAATTCGTGTCGGCGGTATTGCAGGTGATGCAGGAGATGCAACAATCTCTAATTGTTATAACACAGGCATAATTCTTTCAAACTACTCTGATGCACACGCTATCTCCGGTGGCGGTACTATTGAAAATTGCTATGATCTTTCAAATGAGGATAACGGTGCCGATAAAAAGACAAAAGCTCAGTTTGAAAGCGGAGAGGTTACCTACCTTCTTCAGTCAGGTCAGCCCGTTTCAGAAATTTATGACGAGGAAACCTGGGAAGTAATCGGTACAGAACAAGAAGCTGTTTGGTTCCAGACCATAGGCACAGACCTTAACCCCACACTTGATAACACAAGTCTTGTTGTTCACAAAAATATTCTTGGCGGTTGTTGTGAAGAAAATTATATTTATGAGTATTCAAATACCGAGAAAGAGCCTGTAATTACACATTTGTATGATAATAACGGCTTTTGTATTTGCGGTGAATATGAGCCCGCAATATATAATGAAATCGCTGACATTTACGAAATCGGTAACGCAGGTCAGCTTTATTGGTTTGCTGAAAAGGTTAATAGTGGAGAATACACCATTAACGGAAGCCTTGTGGCAAATATTACAGTTAACGAAGCGGTGTTTAATAAAGATGGTAACCTTATCGAGAATACAAATGAGCTTCGTGAATGGGTGCCTATAGGTAGCTCCGAAAATGCTTACAACGGTATCTTTGACGGTAATGGAAAAGTAATTTCCGGATTGTATGCTGATATGGATAATATAGGATTGATTAGTCAAGTTGGCGAAAGCGGTATTGTACGAAACGTAGGAATTGTTGCTTCTATGATTAAAGGGTCCTCACAAGTTGGTGGTGTTGCCGGAGTAAACAACGGAATAATAGAGGGCTGTTATTTCTCAGGAAAAGTTGTAGCAACTAATCAATCTGTCGGCGGCATAGTTGGTGAAAACAATGGTAATGTTACCAACTGCTATAGCTTGGCTTATGTACAGGGTACAAATATGGTTGGTGGTCTGGTTGGTTACAACAAACAGGCTTCCGTAAGCAATTGCTACCATTCCGGTGCTATATTTGGAGATAGCTCCGTTGGTGCTTTAGTTGGAGCAGATACTTATTCTTCTGTAACCAACTGTTACTATAATTCTACAAAAGCTCTTGTAACGCTTGAAGCAATCGGAAGAAATAATAATTCTACAGTTGTTAATGTAGAAGGTAAATCAGCTGAACAATTTGCAAGCGGTGAAGTGGCACATCTTCTTCAAAAAGAAAACACCCAGTATGTTTGGGGGCAGGATAATAATCAAGCAGGTGCAACTCCTATATTAGATACAACTGGGCTTTATAAGGTTGTAACAGTAAGCGAAACAGGTAACTATTCTGTTTCAAATATTGGTGATATCAATAACGATGGTGCAATTGATACAATGGACTATCAAGCTCTTGTAAACACAGCTCTTGCAGGTGAACATGACCAGATTAAATCTGCAAGCTATGACGATATCATAAAATACGACCTTGACGGAAACGGTTATCTTAACGTAATTGATGCATCAATTATGGAAAGAGTGATAAGCGGTCATACTGTTGTTGATGTATATGCAGTTGGTGATTATGATATGAACGGCGTTGCATTTGAAGAGGCGGATATTCTCTTAATGGAAGAGGCAATAAAAAGCCCCGAAGCAATG
>JAZUQS010000004.1:0-16203 GCA_045605825.1 Acutalibacteraceae bacterium | reverse complement strand
CTATCCCAACGAGAAAAAGAAGTTTTAAGATTGATTATGCAAAATAAAAAACGCAAGGACATTGCTGATGAACTCTTCGTAACGGAAAGCACAATCAAAAAACACACTTCAAGCATTTTTAAGAAACTCAATATAAATAATCGTTCTGAACTTTTTGAATACGCAAAAAGTATTTATAAAGAATTGAACTAAGTAAAAGTGCAGTAGCCAAAACTACTGCACTTAATAAATTTTATTTATTATAACCCTATAAATATATTCATCATTAACTACAACCATAGGTTGCGTGTTCAAGTCACGTTTCCAGCTCCAGAAGCGGCAACGCTTGTTGCCTAAAAGAATAAAGAATAGAGAATAAATGAGAAATAATAAACAGCTTCGCTTACCGCCGCTTTTGTATTTTTCTTTATTCTCTATTCTTTATTATTTATTCTTTAAAATCAAACACTCAATGCAAGAATCCTGAACGAGCTCATTGAGAAAATCGTTGTGTGAGGAAAAAATCATAAATGGTGAAAAATACCAATGCGTGCATATATACTACAAGTTCGTTGGGTTGATGAGTGTATAAAATCTTAAAAAGTTATCCTTGATTTAGTACATAAAAATTGATATAATTTTTACAAGGTGATTTTATGAAAAGCATCAAACAACTTCTCTATAATAAGAACAAACAACACATCCCACCTATTCCACCAATTGAAGAAATTGCAGAAGAATTATATAATAAAAGCCTATCTTTTAAAAATTACGAAGTCGTAAAAGTTATATATAACAAAGATAAAACCAAAAGATTCATATTATTAAAAAGTTTAAACAATTTTTACAAATATACATATGAAGAAATATATGTTTATGATAGAGATGAATTGAATTTGTGTTGCAACATTCCCGATTCTTATCCAGCAACTTGGATACCAAAAGATAGAAAATTCGGATATTCATTTTTCGGAACAGAACAAGAAGCATACACATCTATGAAACAAGAGTCTGAATATTTACAATATTTTGAATAAAAACTACTTTCTTGATACAATCAATCACATAACATTTTGCAATTGATTTTACCAAGTAAAAAATTATCCTTAACTACAACCATAGGTCGCGTGTTCGAATATTGTCTTATGCAACAACGGAGTGCTCACTATTGTGAACACTCCGTTTTGTTATTTCATTCTGCCGTAATGGGTTGGGTTCAGGATTTTGCCTACTCTTGGAACGAGGAAATCTATCCACCAATGGAACCATTTACCGATTAAAATGCATTTCAGCTTATCCCCTACCTTTTTTGCTTTTTCGTCTGTACCGGGGATATAGCTTGGGTGCATTTTTATTTTATTTCCCTTGAATTCAAATTTTAATACTCTTTCGGCAACTGATGAAAGAGGTCTTATATGCATTATAAGAGTGTTGCTGTTTTCCCAATAAGCGTAACACCAAACGGTCATTTTAAGCTCGCCTATAATGACCTCGTCAATGCTTGCTTCACCGTTCATTGACACCCTTATTTTATTTTCAAAGCCCCCGTCCTCCTGCCAGAAAAACAAGCACTCGTTATCATTAAATTCAAATGACAGATTATTCATATTACCGCCTCGGTCCTTTGCAAAAAAGACTATAGGCATAGGCAATACGCTTATAGGAAAGCCTATAAAGTTAATAAACTTGCATTTTCTTAAACGGTAAGCTTTCCCGTTTATTCGCTTTTCTGTTTCAGAACGTTCTTTTGTAACAACAGCAGATTTATCCTTTAAGGCTATTTCTTTACTCTCTATTTCACAGTCGGGCTCTATAAAGGCTTTTGGCATATACTCCCAAATAACATCAAGAGTTTCCTGCAGGTCGCTATGCTCCGAGGTCATAATAAGGGCGGCACCGTAATCCTCAAAGGAAATACCGTACTGACAAAACATTCCTTCGCATCTGTAGGTGTTTTCCATACCGCCGCAACGCCAGAAGCCACAACCGTAGCCTGCACTTGCGTCAGGCTCTTTTTCGCTTACTGAATTATCAGATATAAAGCTTGTTGCTTCTTTTACCCACCATTCAGGTATTACCTGGATACCGTTATACTCACCTTTATTCTGATAGCAAAGAACAAGCTTTGCTATATCCTCGGTTTTAAGCATTAAGCCCCAACCGCCTGCTTCAACGCCGTCAGGTGAATGCTCCCAAAAAGGAACATCAATTCCAAGAGGCTCAAAAAGACGGGGCGTAAGATATTCGGTTATTGATTCACCCAAAACCTTACAAAGCATTTTCGAGGCTATATAGTAGTTATCGTTTACGTAACGCCAGCTCGTCCCCGGCTCAAATATCCATTTAGCTTTAACAAAAACTTTTAACCAATCATCACTTTTACTTCCGCGAATAGCAGTTTGCTTACCTGCGGTCATACACAAAAGCTGATGAATTGTAAGCTTTTCTAAATATTTATCTTTCTTATTCTTAAACTCGGGGAATATATCTACAAACCTTGTTTCTCTCGTTATTTTGCCCTCAGCCAAGGCGAAGCCGTAAGCAGTTGAAAGAAAGCTTTTGCTTACCGAATAAGCCATATGGGGCATTTCTGGTGTTAAGGGCTTACTCCAGACTTCACAAGCTACCTTGTTATCCCTCAAAATCATCAGGCTATGAACGTTAATGCCTCTATATGACATTTCCTCGGTCATCTTTAAGATAACCGAGGAGTCTATACCTACTGATTCGGGAGTTTTTGCTCTTTCAATAGACTTATTCAAAATCTTCATAGTCTTTTATATGCTTTGCTTCGTAGTCTTTATAAATATCAACGCTACGAATTCTCCACTGAACAAAGCCGTGCTCCTCTGCCATTTTATCGGCAGTTTCCTTCCATTTACGAGCAACGTCAATTGTTTTACCGATTAAATCTTCAACCTTTTCAGGTGACTGAAGGTCTGTTGATTTAGCTCCTGACTCTTCAACAATCTTTTTAATAGCACCGGGATTGTCAACGATAGGACAAGCACGAAGCATATTATCTGAGAAGGGCTGACGAGCTTTATAAGCCATAAATATGGGGCTCTTAAGAGCATCAATAAAGTGGGTATCGGGGTCTTTGATATTAACGTTAGAATAGTGAGCGAATACGCAAGGCTCACAGTCACCGTTTGCACTAATGTGGAAATACTGCTTACCGCCTGCAACGCAACCGCCAACATACTCACCGTCGTTAAAGAAGTCAATCATAACAAGGGGCTTAACCTCTTTGAAACGCCATTTACGAACCTGATCGTACATATGCTTTCTTTGCTCTGCAGTTGCCATAAGGTCAGCAGTTGCACTGCAACCAACAGGAACAAATGAGAACAACCATGCGAATACCGCACCCTGCTCAATAAGGAAATCAACGTATTCATCAGTTGCAATAACGTCTGCGTTTTCTTTTGTATAGCAAAGAGAAGTACCGAAAGGAATACCTGCCGCTTTCAAACGTTCCATAGCAGCAATTGTGGATTTATATGTACCCTCACCTCGACGGGAATCGGTTGTTTCTTCGTTACCCTCAATTGAAAGGGTTACAAGCATATTGCCGACCTCTTTTAAATCTGCAACGAATTTATCATCGCAAAGAGTACCGTTTGTAAAAGCATGGAAAAGGCAATCGGGGTTTTCCTTACAAATTCTTATAAGGTCGTTTTTACGAACGAGGGGCTCACCGCCTGTGTAAAGGTAAACGTAAGTACCTAAAGCCTTACCCTCTTGAATGATTTTATTTAAATCATCATAGCTCATATTAAGCTTGTCGCCGTATTCAGCTGCCCAACAGCCCTTACATTTAAGGTTACAAGCTGTAGTAACGTCAATAAGAACTGCCCAAGGAATATTACAATCATGCTCTTCCATAGCTTTTTTTCTTATATCGTAGCTTTTTATAACTGCATTTACAAAGGGTGGTATGAGCTTAAGAATAATATTTGTGTCAGTATTCATTATAACCCTTTTAACGTAATCAGCATAAACGTTAGTAGGGTCGCTTAATCTTTCCTCTAATCTTGTAAGAACCTTAAGATGAAGCTCATCCTTAACCATTTTCTTACCCCAGGAAATAAGCTTAAAAAGGTTAGTATCGTAATCCTTTTTTACGTATTCGATACCTTGTTTTATTGCCGTATTAAGTGCTGCTTCTTTCAAACCCATAATTAAATACAACCTTTCGATTAAAAATTCAAGTACCATTCTTCAGTTTGCTCGCCCTCAAAGGTAGCGGAACCGCTTATTGAGCCTCTATGGGCAGAGCCGTCAATATGAAGTGGTATTTTGTAATTTGCATAGGTTACGTAACCCTCTGCATTTATTCTTAACTCAATACTTGAGCCTTTATAAACAATATCAGCCGAGTCAACCTCCATAAAGCTTATGTCGAAGTTGGCTACGTCAAGATAACCTACAGCTCCTGCGTTATGCTTTGGAACCTGATACATTCCTACACTTTCTTCAATGAGAGTGATTTTTATAACGTATTCATCACCAACACGCTGAACGCTTGCAGATTTCACACCGCTACTATCTAAAGAAAAGTTATTTCGTTTAGGAAGAATAATCGGTACTGTTTCACCCTCTGAATTTACCGCTTTACCGTTTTGGAAAACGAGAGTTTCTTCAACAGGCTTTACAACCCAACCAATCATTAAATCGACAACAGTTCTTACTATACCGCCTGCACTGCAATCGGTAACGTCGGCAGTGAAGCTTTCGTTATGGTCAACAGTCAAACTGCCTTTATAAGCCTTGGTTTTATTTACTGCATCTTTTGCTTTTGAAATAATCTGATTAGTAGACCAGCCTGACGGGTCGGCAAGTGAGCTTTGATTACCTGATACTAAATTGTTACCGCCTTGCGAGCTTCCGCCGTTTTGCGTTTCGCCGTTATCGGCATTATTCATATTATTGCCAGGCAACAACGTCAGAGAGGACTTGCTGCTTGTTGTATCATCGGTGAACGCTTGAGTAACGTATAGCGTGGTTTCTTTATTATTACCGAAAGAGAAGTTTCCGCCTGCAACAGCAACCGTAACCACAACAACCGTAAGCAAAACCGCAACTTCAAATATTATTAAGATATTTTTATATAACTTGAGATCGGTATCTTTGTTCTTTTTTATCCTAATTCACCACCATAAAAAAATCTTAACAACGGAATTATAAATTACCATTGTTAAGATTATGTTAAACATTTATATTATTACTATAAATTCTGTACCTTTATTCTCGATACTATTTACTTGAATTTTTCCGTCAAGCAAATTAACAACCTGCTTCACTAAAGCAAGACCCAAGCCGTTACCCTCTTGCGAATGAGAGCAATCACCCTGATAGAATTTTTCAAAGCAATGCTCTTGCACTTCCTTACTCATTCCACAGCCCGTATCTGAAACAGACACAACAGATTTACCGTTTTCTGATTTCAGCTTAACTGAAATCATTCCGCCGTTCTGAGTATATTTTACAGCGTTTGAAATAAGGTTATTCCAGACTATTTCAAGAAGAGCTTTATCGCTATTAATAAAAACCTCTTCTAAATCAACCGAAAGCTCAAGCTTTTTCTCATCGATTTTCTCTTCAAAGGAAAGAATGCAACAACGTAACTGCTCATCTAAAGAAAACCTTTCTTTTTGAGTAATACCCTGATTTTCGATTTTATTAAGCTTTAAAATATTTGTTACAAGGCTTGTAAGAGAATCAATAGCAAGAGAGAGTCTGTATGTATACTCTGCTCTTTTCTCATCACTTAAATCTTTATTCAGCAATAAATCGGCATACCCTTGAACAACGCTTAAAGGGGTTTTTATTTCGTGAGAAACGTCGGCAACGAAATCATTTCGCATATTTTCAAGAGAAGAGATTTCAACAAGCATTTTGTTAAAATTAACCGCAAGAAAATCCATTTCGCTTTTAGGCTTAACAAAATAAGTAGGCACTCTTACAGAGAAATCCCCTTTTGCAACCTCGTTTGCAATATCGCAAAAAACTTTAATTTTATTGTGATACACTCTACCTTTAACGAAATATATAAGCGCAGTTGAAATTGTACAGCTGATAAAAAGATAAATAACACCTGCTAAAGCCATTGTCGTTTTTTCCAAGTCTTTAGCAATTGCATTTACCAATATCAAAACAAGAAAGGTACCGTTTAAAGCAACAATTGAGAAAACGGAAATAAATTCAACAATAAAGTTACGAAGCTTACTTGCAAAAAGCTTTTCTCGGTTTTTTCTGTTCATACGAGAATCACCGCCTTGTAACCCAAGCCGTGAACAGTTACAATTTCGATATCTTTACATTCTGATATTTTGCCTCTCAATTTAGTTATGCAAACGTCAACAGTTCTCGGAGCACTTTCGCTGTCATAGCCCCAGAATTCATCCATAAGCTGAGTTCTTGTAAAGGTTCTTTTTGGATATGATAAAAACTTGAACAAAATATTGAATTCTTTAACCGATAAACCTAAATTATCATCCTTGTAGTAGGCTGCGTTTTCGGCTGAATCAAGAACCAAATCGCCAACAACAATTTTCTTTTTGTTAGAAATTTTTGCTCTTCTCAAAATAGCTTCAATTCTGAATACTAACTCTTTCATTTCAACGGGCTTAACTATATAATCGTCAATACCCATTCTGTAACCCTTTTCTTTTGATTGCAAATCATCTCTTGCAGTTAAAAACAAAAACGGGATATCTTTATTGATAACATTAACCTGCTCGGCAAATTCAAAGCCGTTAACATCTTTCATCATAATATCAGAAATAATCATATCAAATGATATTTTTTCCATTTGTTCGAGAGCCTCTGCAGCACTGTGGCACCCAACTACGCTATAGCCTCTATCGGTAAGATACGAGCAAACAATTTTATTAAACTGAACGTCATCCTCAACAAGCAAAATGCAAACCATTTTACAACCTCCAAAAAGAGATATAATCATTATGCTTTTATTCTATACTAACAATATTAACATTTTGTTAAACCGAGGTCAAATTATTATAACAAAAAGCCGCAGCTTAGCTACGGCTTTTCACAATGTCATTAAACTATAAAATAAGCGGTTTATTACGGATTAGCCGTCACTCTATAACTCTTTCACCTGACGGGGTAAAAAAGTCTACGTATGGCTTGGTTGTAGGTGTGATGACTTTTTGAAAATCTGTTTCGCTTTGTTTCTCATTTACTTCGCCACTATCTTTTTCAAAAAGCATAACGGTATAATCCTTTGATACGAGGTTTTCGTCTTCCTCAAAAATAAAATCATCGGTTAAAGCTTTATCATAATGAGGGACGAGGGTGAAATAAATTTTATTTGGAATATGGTATGTTTCAGATGTAAGCTCTTTAGGTTTTTTCGTCTCTTTAAAGCTTCCGTTTGCTTCAATTAAGTATTCTGCTTTTGAAGATTCATCGGCAACATACTCAACATACTTTTCCTCTTCAAAGGTTAAAATATAATGTTTTAATAAATCATTGTTTTCAAATGAAGCCGATTCAGTAACAGCAAGCTTTACTTTAGGCATAATTTTATCTATTGTAAGCAAGCTACCGTTGTTTTTCGGGTTATATTCTGAAAGCAACACAATATCTTCGTTTATCACGTTGAAGAACGCCGTGCCGTCAAAAGTAAGGATAACATTACCCTCTGTCCAGAAATCCTCGTTGGCAACTGTGTTCTTATATATCCATACTCTGAAAACGGCACTGTCCAATTTACCGTTTGCATTGTATTTTACTCTGAAGCCTTTAACCAATATATTTTCGTAACCCGTATTAAGAGTTGCTTTAATATTGCTTAAAGCGTCATCGTAAACCGTCATATCTGCAGGAATATCGTTTTCAGATATTTCTTCAAAAAAGCCGTCGAGAATTCTTATTGATAAATAAACCGTTTCTCTGTCGTTCTTTGTTTCGGGTGTTTTCCCCCACCTGTCACCGCTACAATAAATATAGCCATCTTTTGCTATTTCAATAGTTTCAATCGCGTAATCAAGCTGGGAATTATAATTTTCCGCACCGTAAACGGTAACTGCATTCGTACCGTCTGTATCAATACTTTTCAATCTATACTCGCTTGTGTAAAACAAAGTATTTTCGAAAACAACGAAATAAGGTTTAATCGAGCCGATTTCATCAATTAAAACGTATTTGCTCGATTCTTTATCTGACAAATAATACAAGCCATATTCAACAAGCTCACTTTCATCATCAATTACAGCATAATAATATTTATCGTAAACCTTGTGCATTCTACCTGCATTCGTGCCGTAGGCTTCAAAGCCTAAAAGAAGATAAAGGTTTGTAGTTGAAATTTCCGCTTCATCCCAAAGATAGCTTGAAAGCATATGCTGAAACGGTTTAACGGTAACGTTTTCGCTTTCAAGAGCGTATTGAGAAAGAATCGTTCTCATTTCACCGATACTTGCAAACTCATCAAATTTCAAAACTTTTTGAGGGTCTGTTGGGCTTTTGTTTGATGAAACATAACACTCATAATTGTCCCTGCTTGTTTTTGTAACGTAAACAGTAACACCATCTTGAATATCTAAATCAAAGAAATGAGGATATTTATCTTGTAATTTCTTCAACTCTTTTTCAGAATTCCCATTTCCGACTATTATTGCAGTCGGTCCGTCAGCACCGCCGATTATGCCTAAAGAAGAACTTGATTTCCTTTTTTCATAGACGATTTCCAGCACTTCCAAATCCACAACAATTTTATTATCAGCTTTGTTTTCAAACCATACTTTAGGAACAGAGAAGCAAAACTCCGTGCTCGGCCCTTTTGAATGACAATATGAAGTATAGCTTCCCGGAGTATCGGCTATTATATCCCCAAAAGGATCTGATAGTTTTATTTCATCACCTAAATCTAAACCGCCGTCAAACTGTGGAGAATCAAGCACATAGATTGTGCCCTCGTCTGATACGTTCTCATAAGTTACGTCAAAGGTAAAAACAAATTCGCTATCATGACTTTGAACTTTTTTCACGTTAAACACAACGCAGTCATTAAGTATATCACTGCCTTTAACTTTATACACGCCGTCTTTAAACATTTCGGCCGTTATTATATCTGAATTAAAGCAGAACGAAATGCTCTTTTCATTTGAACTTATGACTTCGTATCCATCTTCATTCAATATTTTATTTACCTTATCATTCACAGGGTTGCTTATAAAGCAAACCGCTACAGCTACAAACAGAATACCCGCTAATATTACTACCCAAAAAGCCGGTTTTTTATAATTAAGAACAGATTTTATTCTTTGCTTTACGCCAACCTCACCAAAAGCAACGGGACAAGCCATAACCATTCTTTTTTGAACACTGCAGGAAAGCAGAGTTTCAGAATAGCTTTTCTTTTCGGTATTATCCATATTTTTTATAACTTTTTCGTCGCAAGCGCTTTCTATATCACGGCAAAGCAATACGTAAGCCACCCACATTATAGGGTTAAACCAATAAACAGATAAAAGAACAAAGCCTAACGGTTTCCAAAAATGGTCTTTACGTTTAAGGTGTGCTTTTTCGTGCATTACTATATAATCTAACTGTTCTTCGGTTATACCCGACGGAACGTAAATATTAGGCTTAAAAATACCGAGAATAAACGGTGTAGCTATATTATCGCAATAATATATTCGCTCTTTAACAAGAAGTGATATCCCGACCTTTTTTCGTAATCTTATATAAGAAATTAAACCATAAATAAGTATAGCAATTAACCCGACTAACCAGATAACACTCAAAACTGTTGTAAGATTTGAAAACGTATTTGTAGGTACGGTAACGCCCTCGTAGTATCTGTCGCCCATATAATTGTTTATGCCCGTATCAACAACGGGAACACCCGTTTGAATAGTAAATGGTCTGCCAACAGATTCTGTATTCACAGAAATAGTTTGCGAGCTTGGAATAAGGCTTAACGCACTTTCAAAGGAAAACGGGCAAACAAGGCGAATAGCAACAAGAGCCCACAAAAGACAGTTAATCCATTTAGGAGCTTTTTTCAACAAGAGTCTTGCAACAACTACCGCCAAAACAAGATAACTTGCAGTTAGGCTCATATTGAATAAATCTAAAAATATATCTGTCATTTTTACACCTCCTCAAAGGAGTCAATCATTTTCTTGATTTCTTCAAGTTCTTTTGCTGTAGGCTTTTTTCTGCTTGAAAAAGCCGCAATAAACGCAGGTAACGACCCCGCAAAAGTTTCATCAACAAACTTTTCACTTTGTATTGCATAAAACTCGTTTTTTGAAATCAAAGACGTAACAATGCTGTTTTCTGTTTTGAAAATTCCCCTTTCGCAAAGTTTTTTCAAAACTGTATACGTAGTAGTTCTTTTCCAATTAAGCTCTTTTTCGCAAACCGCAACAAGCTCTTTCGTAGTTAACGGCTCGTTTTCCCAAACGATATCAGCAAAGCGTGCTTCAACCATACCAAGTTTAATTTCATTCATAAGAGCACCTCCAAAACTGTCTATCATCAGTAGACTACAGTTATAGTCTATCACCAATAGACAAATTTGTCAACTGCTTTACATAAAAAACAAGAGGCGTTCAAAAAAACGCCTCTTGTTATTAGTTCTGTTTATGCCCAAACTGTTGTTTCATTCGTTTTTCTTTTGAAAGAATTCTCTTTCTTAAACGGATGCTTTCGGGGGTTACCTCGAGAAGCTCGTCATCGCCGATAAATTCCATTGACTGTTCAAGAGAAAGAACTGTATGAGGAACAAGGCGGAGAGCATCGTCGCTACCTGAAGCACGGGTGTTTGTCATCTGTTTCTTCTTGCAAACGTTACAAACGATATCTTCATTTTTTGCACACTCGCCGACTATCATACCCTCGTAAACGGGAACGCCGGGGCCAACGAAAAGACGACCTCTGTCCTGAGTATTGAAAAGACCGTAGCCTGTTGTTTCGCCTGCTTCGTGAACAACGATTGAGCCTCTTTCACGCATCTGGATATCACCCTTATACTCCTCATAGCCTGCGAAAAGGTTGTTCATAATACCGTTACCGTTTGTATCGGTCATAAACTCTGAACGGTAGCCTATAAGGCCTCTTGCAGGGATTTTAAACTCAATATGAGTTGAGCCGCCGTCACGCATATCCATATTTTCAAGTTCACCTTTTCGTGAACCGATTTTTTCCATAACCGCACCAACGTAGCTTTCGGGAACTTCAACAATAAGAAGCTCCATAGGCTCTAAAAGCTCGCCGTTGGGGCCGTGCTTATAAATAACCTGAGGTCTTGAAACCTGAAATTCGTAGCCCTGACGACGCATAGTTTCAATAAGAATTGAAAGGTGTAACTCACCACGGCCGCTTACCTTAAAGGAATCGGTAGTTTCGGTTTCTTCAACTCTCATACTAACGTTTGTTTCAACCTCTTTGAAAAGTCTTGCACGGATATTTCTTGAGGTAACAAATTTACCCTCCTGCCCTGCAAAAGGACTGTCGTTAACCATAAAGTTCATTGATATTGTAGGCTCGTCTATTTCAACGAAAGGAAGTGCTTCGGGATGCTCCTTATCGCAAGCAGTTTCACCGATATTAAGCTCGTTAATACCCGAAACTGCAACAAGGTCACCCATTTTTGCTTCCTGACATTCAACACGTGAGAGCCCCTCAAATGTATAAAGCTTAACTATTTTTGCATTAGTCTGACCGCCGTCTTTATTACAAAGAACAACCTGCTGACCAACCTTTACAGAGCCTCTTTCAACTCTACCTACACCGATTCTGCCGAGATAATCGTCATAATCAAGGCTTGAGAAAAGAAGCTGTAAGGGGCCGTTCATATCGCCTTGAGGGGGGTCAATATTTTCAAGAATGGAATCAAGAAGAGGTCGCATATCGCCCTCTCTTGCTTCGGGGTCAAGAGATGCATAACCGTCACGGCCTGAAGCAAATACTACGGGGAATTCAATCTGGTCATCGTTTGCACCGAGCTCGATAAACAAATCGAGAACCTCGTCGATAACCTCCATAGGTCTTGCACCCGGGCGGTCCACTTTATTAATAACAACGATTGCTTTCTTACCGAGGGCAAGAGCCTTTTTAAGAACAAATCGTGTCTGAGGCATACATCCCTCAAAAGCATCTACAAGAAGAAGTACGCCGTCAACCATCATCATAATACGCTCAACCTCGCCGCCAAAGTCAGCATGGCCGGGAGTATCAACGATATTGATTTTAACATCCTTATAATGAATACCCGTATTCTTTGAAAGGATTGTAATTCCTCTTTCTTTTTCGAGGTCGTTTGAGTCCATAACTCTTTCGTCAACCTGTTCATTTGAACGGAAAATACCGCTTTGATGAAGAAGCTGGTCAACTAAAGTTGTTTTACCGTGGTCAACGTGAGCTATGATTGCTATATTTCTTATATCTTCTCTTCTATCCACTGTTTTTCACCTCAGAGTGGGTAAAGTGTATCCGAATCAGATTTTGGGATAGTCTTTTCCACTCATATTTCGTTAAAATACTCGTAAATCCTATCAATTATAAAAGATTTACACCGTTTTCAGCACAGATTTTTATCATTTCCTTGGGCCAGAGTGATGCTTGAACTTCGCCAACGTGAAGCTTGCCTAAAAGAAGCATACATACTCTTGACTGACCGATACCGCCGCCGATTGTAAGGGGTAAGGTACCTTCAAGAATCTGTTTGTGATAATCGAAGCATCTTCTTTCATCCTTGCCCGAAGCCTTAAGCTGATAATCCAATGATTTTTCATCAACTCTGATACCCATAGAGGAAATCTCAAAAGCATCCTCTAAAACTTCGTTGTAAATAATAATATCACCGTTTAACTGCCAATCATCGTAGTCGGGAGCTCTGCCGTCGTGGGGCTTACCGCTTTTAAGCTTTTCACCGATTTTCATAACGAAAACCGTGCCGTGCTCTTTAGCAATTGCCTTTTCACGCTCTTTTGCAGTGAAATCGGGGTACATATCCTCAAGCTCCTGAGTTGTAACGAAATGAACGTTTCTTTCAATATTCACGTCAACTGAAGGAAATCTTTCTTTTACTGTATCAAGAGTATCGCAAAGAGCATGAATTATCTTTTGAACTGTTTCTTTAAGATATTCTTCATTTCTGTCTTTTCTTTCAATAACTCTTTCCCAGTCCCACTGGTCAACGTAAATTGAATGAAGGTTATCCATCTCTTCATCACGGCGGATTGCATTCATATCGGTATAAAGACCTTCGCCTGCATTGAAGCCGTATTTTTTAAGAGCAGTTCTTTTCCATTTAGCAAGAGAATGAACAATAACTGCTTCGCCCTCTCCTGCCATATCCTTAACGTCAAAGGAAACCGCTCTTTCAAAGCCGTTAAGGTCATCATTGAGACCGCTTGATTTTGTAACAAAAAGCGGTGCAGAAATTCTTTCGAGGTTAAGAGCCGCACAAAGATTATTCTGAAAAGTATCCCTTGTGAGCTTAATTGCTCTTTGAGTATCTCTCATAGAGAGAGTTGATTTGTAGCCATCTTTTAATACGAGCATACATATACCTCCAAAAAACTTAATAACTGAAAAATTATAACACTATAATTAACTTTTATCAAGATTTTTCGTCTTTATTTTGATAGAAAATAGCTAAAAAGAGAATAAAACAATTATACAATTTGCTATAAAGCTATTCTTTATATTGAAATACCCCGCCCCCTTTGATAAAATTATTTCGGTGATAATATGAAATTCCAAAACGTTTTATTAGCAAGCGATTTTGACGGCACGTTAAAAAATGATAACGGTGAAATAACCGACTACGTAAAGTCAGCTATTAAATATTATATGAATAACGGCGGTAAATTCACCGTTTGTACCGGCAGAATTTATCAGGGCTTTCATCTTTACAGCCCCGAATATATAAATGCACCTGTGCTTTTGGGTAACGGTGCAATGGCTTATGATTATGAAAATAATAAGATTATTTTCAATGATGCAATTGAAAGCGAGGGGTTGCCTGCCGTAAACGCGGTTTTAAAAGCTTTCCCCGATATTTCAATAGAGTTTTACAACTTTGAAAAGGTTTGTGCGGTAAACTTAAATAAGCATTCCGAACAGCATTTTACAAGTCAAGGAATAAATTTTGAAACTGTTACTAAACCCGAAGAAGCACCACTCCCCTGGACAAAGGTTATGATAGCGGCTCACGGGTGCTCTAAAGAGGTGCAAGAAATTCTTAATAAATTCCCCGAGATTAATTACTTAAAAACAACGGGTGATTACGTTGAAATTCTCAAAAAAGGCGTTGATAAGGGCACGGGACTTTTAAAGCTTGCAAAGGCTCTCGGTTGCAGTCAGGAAAACACCTATTCAGCAGGTGACGGCTACAACGACTTTGAAATGCTTGTTGCAGCAAAAGGTGGATTCGTACCCGAAAACGGCTCAAAAGAAGCATTAACAGTCGCAAAATACGTTACAAGGTCAAATAACGAGGGATGCATTGCACACGCTATTGAGATGCTTGATGAGATGTATGAGTAGGTGCGAAAGCACCGCGATATAAATCCTGACGGATTTGCGATATGTACTTTGTACGCGATATACCTTCGGTGCGATATATGCCTACGGCACAAGAAAAAAGGGTCTGCGACGCTAATTTAAGCTTCGCAGACCTGTTGGTTTTATTATTAAGTTGGATAAAACAAATTGTATCATTTCACAGGTAACAAAACGTTAGTTTCAAATATTTTCTCTTTCTCGTTGTATTCCCAACTATAAACACCGTCATATTTCTTCAAGGTTTTAATAACGCTTTGAGTTCCGTAGCCGTGGATTGAATCTTCCTTTTTGGTTGTTAAAAGTTTCTCTCCTTTTGCTTTCGGCTTATTGTCACAACTGTTAATTATATTAAGAATTTCGTGACCTTGCTTTTTGAATATGCTGACGGATATCTCTTTTTTCTCACTCTTTTCCGCCGATTCAACGGCGTTATCGAGAAGATTATTAATTATGGTTGAAATATCCGCAGGGGCTATTCCGCTTAAATTTGCGGTTTTAACGTCAAAGCTGATTTTTATCCCCTTGCCGTCGCACAAATTCAAATATTTACTGATAAGTAAATCTAAAGTTTTGTTTTTACTTATACCGACGTAGCCGTAGCCCTGAACCTCATCAACTATCGAATCAACGTAACTATGTATCTCTTCCGCATTTTCCATACTCTTGATTTGCAGCATATGGTTTTTTATATCGTGGGCAAAAATACTTAAATTCTTGTTGTTCTGCTCAATAATATTGAGATATTTGGAATCTATTTCCTGCCTTTCATTTTCAATTCTTAATTCATTAATTCTTCTCTCATTCCCAATAAACGTTTGATAATAAATAAATATCCACGCACAAGCAAAAATAAAAACTAAGCTTATAATAAATATGGCAATTTTGTAGCTATATGATAAATC
Organism: Acutalibacteraceae bacterium; assembly: GCA_045605825.1. Taxonomy (GTDB): domain Bacteria; phylum Bacillota; class Clostridia; order Oscillospirales; family Acutalibacteraceae; genus DTU089. The sequence continues at coordinate 769 of JAZUQS010000004.1, read as the reverse complement.
TATCTTTAAGGCTATAAGCAAAAACAACGTACAGGTTGCTATTGCTAAACTCAAAAAAACAATAAGCGGTAAAACGTGTTTTATTTTTAATTCATCTAATTTATCTTTTTTTACTACCAACGATACAATTTGTGATATTAAAAAATACAGAGTTTTACATATTGAAGCCAAGATAACGTAAATCAAAATATCATTTTTATACGTATTAATGGGTATACCCATTAAGGTAGAGATAGAAAAAATTGCAACCAGTTCGGAACAACTCATCAGCACATCAAGCAAAGCACCCTGAATAATTGCCGATTTTATTGATATATCAAAGCAAACATACGCAAAAATAGTATTAATAACAAAAAAGACAGAAAGGTTAATTACCTCTTTACCAAACAACAAAAAGATTACTGATGCTATAAAGAATAGAACGCCGCCGATTGCAAAAATTTTCAAATTAGAACTAATCTTTTTGCTGTAATTTCTATAAAAATAGTTATAGGCAATCAGCATTTCGAAAATATAAATGACTACGTTAGATAATATCCATAACATAAATTTACTCCTATAACTCTCGCTGAAAAAGACAATGAATTTACAATAATAATGTTACTGTTGCAGAGAAGATTTTTCCATTTTCGTCATATTCCCAATTATATTCCCCGTTATATTTTTTTAATGCTGTTTTTATACTCTTAATACCCAAGCCGTGAAAACGTTTATTAGTTTTAGTTGTTTTAAGCTTGTCGCCATCAGTCTGAGGCTTATTGTCGCAGCT
>JAZUQS010000003.1:0-13277 GCA_045605825.1 Acutalibacteraceae bacterium | reverse complement strand
AGGTATCATGGATATCACTGACGATGTTATGGTTGGCACAGATTTAAAGGAAATTTACGAAATTGATGACGTTATCTTTGAAGTTGATAACAAATCTCTTACAAACCGTCCTGACCTTTGGGGACACTACGGTATAGCAAGAGAATTTGCTGCATTAACAGACAGAGAATTAAAACCCCTTCCTCTTTCAGATTTGGCTTATGACGGTGATAACAAAATCAAAGTTACCGTTGGCAGACCGGACCTTGTTTATCGTTATTCTTGCGTTAAGATGGATAACATCACAAAGAATACAAGTCCCCTTTCAATGCAAATCCGTCTTTACTACTGCGGTATGAGAGGAATCAACCTTCTTGCAGACCTTACAAACTACATTATGCTTGAAATGGGTCAGCCCACTCATGCTTTTGATGCAAATAAAATTGACGAAATCGTTGTTGATACTCCTAAAGAGGAGTGCAAATTCACAACTCTCGATAACACTGAAAGAGATATTACAACTGATACTCTTCTCATTCAAAACGGCTCAACACCCGTTGCAATTGCAGGTATTATGGGCGGTCTTGATTCAGAAATCGTCGGTGACACAAATGCAGTTGTTCTTGAATGTGCAAACTTTGACGGTGTAAGCGTTAGAAAATCATCATCAAGACTCGGACTTCGTACTGATGCTTCTGCAAGATATGAAAAAATGCTTGACCCTGAAATGACAGTAACTGCTGCAAAGCGTTTTGCATACTTACTTCAGGATATTGACAAGGGTGCAAGAGTCGCTTCTCTTCTTACTGACGAATACGTTAGAAAATATCCCGAAATCGAAATCACATTCGATAAAGCATACGTTGATAAATATACAGGTATTGATATCTCTGAAGAAAGAATCGTTAAAACACTTACAGCGTTAGGCTTTGAGGTAACAAAAGACGGTGAAAGCTTCAACGTTAAAGTTCCCACCTTCAGAGCTACTAAGGACGTAACCATTAAAGCTGATATTATTGAAGAAATTACCCGTATTTACGGTTATGACAACTTTAGCATTATCACTACAAAGAGCCCGCTTAAACCCGTTAAGAGCTCCCCTGTTCGTTCTCAGAGCAACGAAATTAAAGATATTCTTGTTAAGCACTATAATCTTCATGAAGTTCATTCATATATTTGGTGTGACGTGAGAAAATACAAAAAGCTTGGTATTGAGGTTGAAGATAATGTTAAGGTGCTTAACATTGAAAGTTCCGACAACGGTACAATCCGTAACTCTATGATACCCACACTTCTTAACGCTGTATCAGAAAACAAGGATTATAGCGAAAGCTTCGGTATCTTTGAAATCGGTAGAGTTGCAGACGGTGTTAAAGAAGACGGTACTGCAAATGAAAGACGTCACCTTGGTGTTGTTTTATTCGATAAAACTGTTTCCGAAAAAGACCTTTTCTATAAAGCAGTAAGCATTGTTAATGAAATTTTCTCACAGATTAAGCATAAAGCACCCGTTCTTTCTAAGGTTGCACCTATTCATGCTTGGCAGCATCCTAAGAATACAGCAAGTATTGCTTGTGACGGCATTGCTCTCGGCTCAATCAACACTCTTCACCCTGCAAATGCACAGAAGCTTGACAAAAACGGTGTTGCAGTTTGTATAGAAATCGACGTTGATGATTTCGTAACGGTTAATGGTAACAATATCAACTTCGAAGAGCCCTCTTCACAGCAGTCAACATATTATGATCTTTCACTTGTTATGAAAAACGGCGTAACCTTTGCTCAGCTTTCAGAATGCTGGAATTCTCTCAACCTTGCAGAGCTTAACTCAGTTAAGGTTATTGACACTTATCAAAAAGACGGTGTTAATAGTCTTACAGTTCGTTTATTATTCTCCGCTAAGGACAGAACTCTCGAAATGGACGAGGTTCAGGCTTGGATTGATACAATTCTTGCTAACTTAAAGAATATCGGCATTGAATTGAGAGCATAATTTAATTAAAAGTTTGTTTTTTCTTAATAAATTACTGTTGTATTTTTAAAAGCAATAGTTTATAATGTAAACATAAGCTTAGGAGGTGTTTATATGACAGATAAAACAATTCAATTCACTATCAGCGATGAACACGAAAGAGAAATGCGTGAGATACTTATATCCGTTTACAATGCTTTAGTTGAAAAAGGATATAACCCCACAAGCCAGCTTGTAGGATATATACTGTCTGAGGACCCTACCTACATCACTACTCACAATAACGCAAGAAGCCTTATCCGTAAAATCGACAGAGACGAGCTTTTACAGGCTCTTTTAAAGGCTTATCTTAATTAATTGAGTATTTTGACAAAATAAGGAGTGTTCAACTTGGCAGATAAACAAGCAAGTTTCCTTTCCTATAAGGGTAAGCCCCTTGTTCGTAAAGGTAATCAGATTTACTACGGCGATATAAACGAGCCTTACGTAATTTTTCTTACAGTTACAGAATCTCACGAAGTTCACGGCGTGAAAATTGCTGATAAAGTTAAAGTTCAGCTTATTAACACTAAAGAAGCAAATCCCCTTGCAGCTATCGAAAAATCAACCGATAAAAACGGAATGTATGCTGCTATTGAAATTGCTTCAATCTGGCTTGAAAGAGCTTTAAAGGTTTAACAAACAAAAAACTCTCTCAACTTGTTTGGTTGAGAGAGTAATTTTTTATTTTATTTCAAGATAAATTAAATGTGGTCTACAGAATACTCTTAAAGGAATTACGCTATTTCCAATTCCTCGGCTGACAATAAGAGTGGTATCTCCAGATTTATATTCACCGTCCGTAAATTCAGGAAACAAACCTTGGTCAGGAGCAATAAGTGCTTTATTAAAAATTCTTACTTGACCACCATGAGCATGACCGGAAAAGACTAAATCAAAGTTATATTTTGAATATATGTCTAACTGTTCAGGATGATGTGCAAGAAGAACGTTAAATTCACTTTTATCAACGTTAAATAAAGAACACAATGAATCAGTTGTTACCCCTACCTCACTTTCATATTCACAATGAAAATACGGGTCATTAATTCCAAATAAATTGATTGTTTCATTATTTTGCAGAGTAATTTCAATACTTTCATTTCTTAAAACAACAACACCTAAAGCTTTTAAGTCAACAATCATATTATCGAAAGCTGACTGATTTTTTATACTTACATTACATTCATGGTTTCCCGTAACGTAATAAACAGGTGCTATTTCAACCAACCTTGAAACAAAATCAACAGCTATTTCAATATCAGTTTTGCGTGAGTCAAGCAAATCACCCGTTAAGACGATTACATCAGGCTTTTCAGTATAAAGTGATGAAAAAATTGCATCGTTCAAAAAAGAATTACTAGTGTTATGATAATCAGAAACCTGGGCAATTTTGTAGCCTGTTTCAATATTCAATTCATCTGTTTCAAAATAGAAAGTGTCAACAGATAAGGTTACGTTACCCCAAACGGTAACTATAGCTAATACAACAAAGAGCGTTAGTGTAATACACAACGCCCTTTTTACTATTTTATGATTATTCTTAAAAATAGCTTTGTTGATTTTCATTATAATATTTCGCCGTTTTCAATAGCGTGAATCTGGTCTACTCTTCTTTGATGTCGTCCACCCTCAAATTCTGTATTAAGGAAAACGTCAACAAGCTCACAAGCAGCACCTGCACCAATAACTCTTGCACCCATACATAAAACGTTTGCATCATTATGAAGTCTTGTAAATTTAGCACTGAAATAATTGGAGCAACAAGCGGCTCTTATACCCTTAACTTTATTTGCTGCCATTGAGATACCAATACCCGTACCGCAACAAAGAATACCTTTTTCGGCTTCACCGCCAGCAACCTTTAAGCAAGCCTTTTGAGCAAATGCAGCATAGTCAACTGATGCAGTAGAATCAGTACCGCAATCAATATATTCTACACCCTTTTCATCAAGATAAGCCTTAATTTCCTCCTTAAGAGGAAAACCTGCATGGTCAGATGCAATAACTATCATAAAAAACAACCTTTCTGATTTTATATATCGTTTTCTTGTTTCTTTTTTAATTCTCTTTCCGCTTGTGATAATCTCAAATAATTAGGAACAAGCAGATTTGGATCAACTAAACAGCTCTCACCTGATGACATATAGTTATCGTAAGCGATAAGAGCAACCGAAGAAGCACTTTGATAACGGATATTTAACGGTGCAAGCTCAATATTCTTAACAACGTCATTCATTTTATTGTAACAAAGTAAAGCACCGTCACCGATAAGAACTTTTCTTTTATCTATTGAATTCAACTGTTCAGCAAGTACTTCAATTGACAAAGCATCATCATCTGTTACTCTTGAAAAACCGTTTTCACAATCAAATTGAGCAGTATAAACCTGATTACAACGGGCATCCATAACCGCAACAGCATAAACACCACTATTTTCAAGAGGCTTTGCAATAGCTTCAAGAGTTGAAATAGCCAAACAGCATTTATTTAAAGGTTGAGAAAGACCTTTAACTGCCGAAACACCGATTCTTACACCGGTAAAAGAGCCGGGGCCGTTAGTAACCGCAAAGCAGTCAATATCGTTAACTGTAAGACCTGCGTTTTTTAAGGTGTTATCAATCATCGGTAAAAGTGTCTGACTATGAGTAAGACCTGTATTTGAAAAGGTAACGCTAAGAAGCTTACCGTCACTTAAGACCGCAGCACTTGCAGCAGTAGCAGAACTATCAACGCCAAGAATCTTCATAAACACTTTCACCACTCATTCTAATAATTCTTTCATCATCACTTTCGCCTTTGAAAATTTCAATTTTAATAAGCTTGTCTTCGGGCAAAGCATTTTCGATATTCTCGCTCCATTCAATTGCAAGAACGCTACCGTTGTCAAGATAATCAAAAAAACCCGTAGAGCATAAATCATCAAAGGAAGTAATTCTATACATATCAAAGTGACATAAGGGAATTTCACCCTCGTATTCATTTACAATTGCAAATGTGGGGCTTGAAACGTATTCATCAATACCCATTCCCTTTGCAAGACCCGACGTAAAACGAGTTTTGCCCATACCAAGTCCGCCGAAAAATGCAATAACTTCTCCACCTTTTAAACGTTTACCGAGTTTTTCTGCATACTCTTCTGTTTCATTTGGACTTTTTGAAATTACTTCAATCATATAAACCTCAAAATACTTGAAATAAAAAACTATTATATGTATAATAACAATAATATAAGATAAAATCAAGGGGGCATATTGCCTTGAAAAAATATTTTTCGTTAATAGGAAGATTTGTTTCAGAAACAGACAAATTCCTGTTAGCTTTAATTACAGCCGCATCAATTTTCGGCGTTTTAATGGTTCATAGCACAACAAGATGGCAATTAACCGATGGCGAGGTTATGTGGCGAGATGCTAAGGTTATGATTTTAGCAGCGGTTATGGGTATTATTTTAACGTTAATAATATCAGCTATTGATTATGAGCTTATAATGAAGCTATGGCCTATAATCGGTCTGTTTTGTGTGGGATTAATGATACTGACGTTAGCAATAGGTGTTGCACCTGATGCACGTCCTGATGCTAAATCATGGTTAAAATTCGGCTCAATTTACTTTCAGTCTTCAGAACTTGTAAAAATCGGCTTTATTATCACCTTTTCAATGCATCTTGAGCTTTTAAAAGACAACTTAAATAACATTAAATCTATAGCTTTATTAGGTGTTCATGCACTTATTCCTATTGGTCTTGTTGTTTTAACAGGTGATATGGGCTCGGCGCTTATTTTCCTTATGATGACAATTTCAATGCTTTATTTCGCAGGTCTTCATATCGGTTTTTTTGCAGGTGGCGGTATTCTTGCTTTGGCTGCCTCCCCTCTTATATGGATGTTCGTTTTCAGCGAATATCAGCGAACAAGGTTTTTAGCCTTGTTCCGACCAGAAGAATTTACTGACGAAAGCTATCAGCAATTAAAGGGTTTAAATGCATTAGGGTCAGGCGGTTTCTTTGGCCAAGGTCTTTTTAAAGGCACGTACACCCAAGCAGGTATTGTTCCGGAAAGTGAAAATGATATGATTTTCACTTCAATCGGCGAAGAAACGGGCTTTTTAGGCTGCTTAATTGCGTTAGGCTTACTTTTTGCAATAGTAATTAAAATGATTCAAACAGGTAAAGAGGCTCGTGATTTTTCATCACAAATTGCTTGCTACGGTGTAGCATCTATGATTGCTTCTCAAGTTATTATTAACGTTGGTATGTGCCTTATGGTGCTTCCCGTTATCGGTATTACACTCCCATTTTTCAGTGCAGGTGGATCAAGTACCCTTTGTTTATATATCGGTATCGGTCTTGTTTTCAGTATTTACCGATACAACCGTTCAAGAGGTGCGGTCAATTTCAGATTATCAAGAATTGCCTCACCGTTTTCTGAATATTAATTCAAAAAAATCCGTGAAAGAGTTTTTTCTCTCACGGATTATTTTTATACTTTTTTCATTTTAGCAACCTTTGCCATAATCTTCTTTGTACCGCAGTTGTCAAAAGCAACCTCTAAAAGCATATCGCCGCCGAGAGCTTTCGTACTAATAACAATACCGCGACCGAAAGCCTTATGCTCAACGGTATCGCCTACATTATAATCAAGTACAACAGAAGTATCTGACTTATCAGCTGATTTATTTTGAGAAGAGCTGAAGCCACCGTTAGCAAAGCCCTTTGCCGCCGGCTTTTGGTAAGATGCAGACTTAGATACATTTGTCTGAGGTGTACCAAAGGTCTTTGAGCCGTAGTTACTTCCGCCTGAATACGAAGAAGAGCCGTAGCTTGAACGACCACCCGAATAACCGCCGTAAAAGCTTTGCTGAGGCTCGTTACGTTCGAAATCGGTTAATTCCTCAGGTATCTCGTTAAGGAAGCGAGAAGGCCTTGTAATGCTCGTATTACCGAACAACATTCTTTGTCGTGCATTGGTTATGTAAAGCTTTTCCTTTGCTCGAGTTATGCCAACGTAGCAAAGTCTTCTTTCCTCTTCAATTTCAGTGGGATCATACATAACCTGATTTCCCGGGAAAAGTCCCTCTTCCATACCAACTATAAATACAACGGGGAATTCAAGACCTTTTGCTGAGTGAAGAGTCATCATAACAACAGACTCATTATCAGAATTATAATTATCAATATCAGTCATCAAAGCAACTTCTTCAAGGAAGCCTGATAAAGTTCCCCCCTCATTATCTTCCATATAACGAACAAGGTTTGCCAAAAGCTCCATAACGTTTGCTTTTCTTTCTTCAGCAGTTTCTTTATCAAGCTCAAGAGATGCCATATAACCAGTTTTATTGATCACGTCATCATAGAAATCCTGAATAGTGTTTTCATCAAGAGATAGAACAAGTGAATTTATAAGATTGGCAAAGCCTTTAAGTTTATCTGCAGAACGAGAAAGCATCGGGTATTCGTCGGCATGAGAAATAACGTCATAAAGAGTTAAACCTATGCCGTCAGCAATAGACGAAGCATTATTAATAGTCGTATCACCTATACCTCTTTTAGGCTCGTTAATAATTCTCTTTAAGCGAACAGTATCAGAAGGATTAGAGATAACTGATAAATAAGCAAGAATATCTTTAACTTCTTTTCTTTCATAGAATCTGTGACCGCCTATAACCTTATAAGGTACAGAGTTATAAACAAGAGCACGTTCAATACTGCTTGACTGAGCATTAGTTCTGTAAAGAATTGCAAAGTCCGAAAGCTTTCTTCCTGTTGCAACCGCATCTAAAATTTGGTCTGCAACGTATCTACCTTCGTCACGCTCATCACTGAGAATTTTAACGGTAATTTTGTCGCCGCCGTCTTTTTCAGTCCAAAGAGTTTTACCCTTTCTACCCTGATTATTTTTAATAACCGCATTAGCGGCATCAAGAATAACAGAGGTTGAACGGTAATTTTGCTCAAGTCTTATAACAGCCGTATCGTCATACTGGTTTTCAAATGATAAAATATTCTCGATTGTTGCTCCGCGGAATTTATAAATACTCTGGTCATCGTCACCAACAACGCAAATATTTTTGTAGCCACCTGCAAGAAGAGAAGTTAAAACGTATTGGGCGTGGTTTGTATCCTGATACTCGTCAACCATAACGTAACGGAAACGTCTTTGATAATACTCTAAAACGTCAGGATTTTCTTTAAGCAATTTAACTGTATTGACGATAATATCGTCAAAATCCATTGCATCCGCTTTTTTTAGCATCTCTTCATATTTTGCAAAAGCCTGTCCTATAAGACGTTTATTTTGGTCATAGCTCGGAACAGAAGAAGTATATTCCTCGGGTGTAAGAAGAGAATCTTTTGCTTTACTGATTTCTGATAGAACAAATTTAACGGGCAATCGCTTTTCATCAATTTCGAGTATTCTTAAAACATCCTTCATAACACGCTTTGAATCGTCTGTGTCATAAATAGTAAAATGTTTTGAAAAACCGATTTTTTCACTGTCGCGACGTAAAATTCGTACACAGCAGGAATGGAACGTGCTTGCCCATACGTCGTTACCCTTATCACCAAGCATTGCTTCAAGACGGCTTTTTAATTCATTTGCAGCCTTGTTTGTAAAAGTAATAGCAAGAATCTGCCAAGGCTGAGGAGCATCCACACTCAAAAGAGGCTCAACCTCAAAAGGAATCTCGCCACCGTTTTTAATATAATTTTCAAGAGCAACACAATCAGCTTCGGTAGGAACTCTATAAGAAAAATCAGAGTTATAAGCATTACCGTATTTGATAAGATATGCAATTCTGTTAACAAGAACGGTAGTTTTACCGCTACCCGCACCCGCAAGAATTAAAACCGCACCGTTAACGTTAAATACGGCACGCTTTTGCATATCATTCATTCTTGAAAATTCTTTTTCTATAAGACTACGTCTTAATTCATAAAAATTCATAATACACCTTTTACTAACAGTTATTTAATATAATTCTTTCTATTTCAAAAAAAGTACAATTTAATTGCTTTGAAAGTTCAAGGAAAGCAAAGTAAATTGTGTATTTTAAAAGTGGATTTTCACAATATCCGACAACAGCATTTCTAATCAATTTATAAATATCTTTAAGTAATTTTTGTGATTGATTATAGCCGTCGTTTGCTTTATCAATAACGTTAAAGTTAAGCTTTTCAGAATTAATTTTTTCAAAAATACTATCTTGAATAATAAACAATTCATGAAAACCGTTTCTAATTTCATTTATCTCAAACCAATTAAATGAAGCATAATCATTTATAACATTAATTTGATTCATTTGTCGGGAAAACATATCAGATAATATGAAAATATCACCCCGTTCGATCGGGGTAATAAAATCATTTTTCAAGCTATCAATAAGCTCAGTTTTGTTTGCAAGAAACGTTATATATTGCTTATTGAAATCTTTATTATCAATACATAACTTGAATGCGTTATTTAAATTTTCTGTAAGGATTTTAAACGTCTTGAAATAATCAAAGGATTTTTTCAATAGCACCTCACACTTAATACATTATTTATAGAGGGTTTCACCAAAAGAATCAATGGCTACTAAAAGAGGGAAATCTTTTACTTCAAGCTTTTTAACAGATTCACAACCCAACTCTTCAAAGGCTATAACGTCACAAGCTTTTATACACTGGGAATACAAAGCACCTGCACCGCCGACAGCAGCAAAATATACCGCAGAATATTTTTTTATAGCATTAACAACGTCTTTGCTCCTATTACCCTTACCTATCATTGCTTTCTGACCGAGAGAAAGAAGCCTTGGAGAAAATGTATCCATACGTGAAGAGGTTGTAGGGCCAATGCTACCTATAACAAGATTATCTTTAGCAGGAGTTGGTCCCGCATAATAAACAACAGAGTTTTCAAGCTCAAAGGGTAGCTTTTCACCCTTATCAAGAAGCTCAAATATTTTTTTATGAGCAGCGTCACGAGCGGTGTAAACAGTACCGCTTAAATAAACTCTGTCACCGGCTTTAAGGCTATCTACCCATTCATTAATATTCGAAGTGTTAAGATAATATTCACTCATAACAATCAATCTTCATCGTCAACAACTACATCGTCAACTGACACGGCATTGAAGTCGTAAACGGGTATATCGTCAGTTGATGAAGCTTTAGGCTCAACAGAAACTGAATCAGAAATAAGAGCCTGAGCAGTTTTACTCATATCACCTGTTAAAACCTTAATTCGAAGCTCAACCTCTTCAACTGATTTTGTGAAATTACGTGCAATTTCACCTATACCGGCTGAAAGGTCATCAATTTTAACAGCAGTTTCACCGATTGCGTTGTAAATAGCTTTAGTAACGTTATTAGCTTTTTCTTTTGCTTCTTCAATGAGCTCTTCTGAATGTACTCTTGCATCAAGCATTGCAGCACCAACCTGACGCTCCATATCACGTTTCTTTTCGATATCAGCTTTGAGAGCTTCATTCTCTGCTTTAAGCTTATCTAATTCATCTGATGAACAGCTATTATTCTCAGCCTCTTCAAGCTTTGAAGTAAGCTCTTCAATAATTCCTTCTTTTTCGTTAAGAGCGTTTGTTAAATCTTCGATTTTAATTAAACACTCTGCAAGCTCATCACGAACCCCCGATAAGCTATCAAGCTCAGTTTTAACGCTACTTAACTCAGCAGTTAATTGATTATTACGAGTTGTATTGTTTAAAAGTAACCTTTCAAGCTCGCCTTTTTCGCCTAAAACTTGTTGAACAAAATCCATAACCTCATCTTTTTTAAAGCCACCAAAGGCAGAGGTTTTGAATAAAACGTCTTTACTCATGAGTTAACCCCCAAATCATTTTACGATTTATTATAACAGAACAAATTATATAAAACAATAAAAAATATTGTTTTTTTCTTTCTTTTTGACTTTTAATGTAGTATAATAATTTTAACATATTATGAAAGGCTGTGATTTTATGAAAAAATCTACAAAAGCTTTAATCGGTGCTACGGGCTTAATGGCAGGCTTCGGTGTTGTTATGAATCAGTTGATTCTTACAAGAGCCTCAAAAGTACTTAGTGATAAAGGTCACGAAATTCTTGACAAAAAGAATCCTCCCGACCCCAATTTACAAAAAAACATTTTAGGTGCTGAGGGCGATGCTTGGGTTGATACAAAGGATTACGACCACATTGTTATTAAAAATAGAAGCAACGAATCTATTCATGCATTAACCGTTAAGGCTGATGAGCCTTCAGACAAATGGCTTATTTGTATTCACGGCTATACAAGTAGCCCTAAAGGTATGGGTAGCTACGGCCTTCATTACCACGAAAAAGGCTATAACATTCTTTTCCCTGCTATGCGCGGTCACGATATTAGTGAACACCGCTCAATTACAATGGGTTGGCTCGACAGATTCGATATCATGGACTGGATTAACTACATAATAGAAATCTACGGTAAAGACGTACAAATCGTTCTTCACGGTGTTTCAATGGGTGCCGCAACAGTTATGATGACAACGGGTGAAAATCTTCCTGATAACGTTAAATGTGCTGTTGCTGACTGCGGTTATTCTTCAGTTTGGGATGAATTTAAAAACGAACTAAAGGTAACTTATCATTTACCTGCGTTCCCTGCTCTTTATCTTGGCGATTTAGCTACAAGAGTTATTTCAGGCTTCGGCTTTAAAGAAGCATCTTGCGTTGAGCAGTTAAAGAAATCAAAAACACCTACAATCTTTATTCATGGCGAAGCTGATTTATTTGTTCCTTACAGAATGCTCGACCTTAACTACAATGCCGCTGCTTGTGTTAAAGAAAAATTATCAATTCCTGATGCAGAGCATGCAGAAGCACACCTCGTTCACCCTGAGCTTTACTGGCCCGGCGTTTGGAGTTTTGTCGACAAATACATCAAATAAAATAATACTTGCAATTCACAAAGTTAAAACTCTCCGAATATTCGGAGAGTTTTTTGATATAATAGCCATAGAAACACAATTTGTAGTTTATTTACTTGTGCAATTGTCAATATTTTGACAAAATTCCATTTTTTAGTTGAATTTTCCAATAAAATAGTGTATTATGTTATTGATTACATAATAGGTAATTTTGGATATTTTTTCAGGAGGTTATTATATATGTCAGCATTAACTTCAAACAAGACTGTACTTTCCTGGATCGACGAAAAAGTTGAGCTTGTAAAGCCCGACAAAATCGTTTGGATCGACGGTTCAAAAGAACAGATTGAAGAACTCAGAGCAACTGCTTGTTCAACAGGTGAGCTCATCAAACTTAATCAGGATCTTCTTCCCGATTGTTATCTTCACAGAACTGCTGTAAACGACGTTGCTCGTGTTGAAGGCAGAACATTTATCTGTGCTCCTTCAAAAGAAGAGGCAGGCCCCACAAACAACTGGATGGAACCTTCAGAAGCATACGAAATGCTTTACGATATTGCTCGCGACAGCTACAAGGGCAGAACAATGTACGTTATTCCCTATTCAATGGGTCCCGTTGGTTCACCCTTCGCAAAGGTTGGTATTGAGCTTACAGACTCTATCTACGTTGTTCTTAATATGGTTATTATGACAAGAGTAGGTAAAGAGGTATTAGAAGTTCTCGGCGACAGCAACGACTGGGTTCGCGGTCTTCATTGCCGTTGCGATATTGACGAAGAAAAGAGATACATCTGTCAGTTCCCTCAGGACAACACAATTATCTCTGTTAATTCAGGTTACGGCGGAAACGTTCTTCTCGGTAAAAAATGCTTTGCTCTTCGTATTGCTTCTTATCAGGGTTGGAAAGAAGGCTGGCAGGCAGAACATATGCTTATCCTCGGTATTGAAAATCCCAAGGGTGAGGTTAAATACATCTGTGCTGCTTTCCCCTCAGCTTGCGGTAAAACAAACCTTGCTATGCTTATCCCCCCCGAAATCTATAAAGAAAAGGGTTATAAAGTTTGGTGCGTAGGTGACGATATTTCTTGGATCCGTAAAGGCCCCGATGGCAGACTTTATGCTATCAACCCCGAAAACGGTTTCTTTGGTGTTGCTCCCGGTACAAACGAAAAATCAAACCCCAATGCTCTTGCTACAACTAAGAGCGGTACTATCTTCACAAACGTTGCTCATAACCTTGACAACAATACTGTTTGGTGGGAAGGCCTTGACAAAAATCCTCCTGCAAATGCAGTTGAATGGAAGGGCAACCCCTGGAACGGTCAGGAAAGCGAAGAAAAGGGTGCACATCCCAACAGCCGTTTCACCGCTCCTGCAAAGAACTGCCCCTGCATC
>JAZUQS010000002.1:0-8010 GCA_045605825.1 Acutalibacteraceae bacterium | reverse complement strand
AATTAGTTTTGCCACAATAACATAAAGTATTATAGCACATCTTATTACAAAATGTAACCCTTTTGTAATAAAAATGTGCTATTTTAACGTATTTTTTACATTTAGTTAATAATTAATATTTAACAGGATTAGCATCAAGATACTTCTTAACCATAAGAGCTACCTTGAATACAATAGCGTCGTCAAATTCACGAAGGTCAAGACCTGTAAGCTTTTTAATTTTCTCAAGTCTGTAAACAAGAGTGTTTCTATGTACGAAAAGCTTTCTTGACGTTTCAGAAACATTAAGATTATTTTCGAAGAATTTCTGGATAGTAAAAAGAGTTTCTTGATCAAGAGTTTCGATAGAGCCAACCTTGAAAATCTCTTTAAGGAACATTTCACAAAGAGTTGTAGGAAGCTGATAAATAAGACGAGCTATACCTAAATGGTCATAGCTGACGATATTTTTTTCAGTATCGAAAACCTTTCCAACCTCAAGAGCAACCTGAGCCTCTTTAAAAGAACGGGCAAGCTCCTTAACACCAACAACAGGAGTACCGATACCAACAAGAGAATGTGTATAAAACTCTGAAGAGAGAGCATCGGAAATTGAACGGGCAAGCTTTTCAAGGTCTTTACCGTCAACGTCGCTTCTTACCTCTTTAACGAGAGCAATATCGGATTCACTGATATTGATAACAAAATCTTTTGACTTATCAGGGAAAAGATTCTGAATAATATCATAAACAGATACATCGTTTTTATCAAGGAATCTTATAAGAAGAACAACTCTGGAAACCTCGTTATTAAAATGAAGCTCACGGGCTTCAAGATAAATATCACCGGGAAGAATATTATCAAGAACTATATTTTTGATAAAGTTGCTTCTGTCATATTTTTCATCATAAAACTGCTTAATATTTGAAAGAGATACGCCAAGCACACCAATATAGCTATGAGCAGCAGCATCGTCCCCCTCAACGAAAACAGCATATTCAGGACGCATATGTGTACCAAATGACTGATAAAGACAACCATCAAAGGAAACACAAGTAGCAGAAGAGAAAACTGCTGCTGTATTAACGTTTCTGACCTCACCGATTTTACCTAAATCGCTACATGAAATAACTGCACCTGATTCGTCGATAATACCGATTGTTCTGTCAACAACGTCACGCATCTGATGGATTATGCCTTGAAACACTCTATTGGACATTTTAATTACCTCCAATAATTTTCAACAAATTTGAGATTTGACAATTATACATAATACACAACTTTCCACAAATTTGCAAGTACTTTTTTTATATTTCCAAAAATTTTTTATGCAAAATGTTAATTTTATGACGAAAAAACTTGTTTTAAATGCAAAAATGCACATAAAATCAATTGTTCTTGTCATTTTTAACAAAAACAAGAAAAATGTTATCGATTTTCGATTTTTGATAACTCTTCAGCGGTAAGTAGCTTTGCTTCCCCCTCTTTTAAATCATCATCAAGAGCGAGACCGCCTATTGAAATTCGCTTCAAATCTACAACGGTTGTACCTAATGAAGCGAACATTCTTTTAACCTGATGGTATTTCCCCTCTTTAATTACAACTTTAAAAATCTGAAACTCCTCATCAGATATCAGCTCTAAATCAGCCGATAATAAAACTGTACCGTCAGAAAGAATGATACCGTCTTTAAAGGCTTTGCGTGCATTTTCAAAATCTATTTTTTTATCTACTGTTGCTATATAGGTCTTGTCCACGTGACGAGAGGGTGAAAGAATTCTATGAGCAAAATCACCGTCATCAGTAATAAGACAAAAGCCGGTAGTGTCTTTATCAAGTCTTCCGGCGGGAAAAAGATTTTTTCTTTTAAGCTCATCAGGAAGAATATCTACAACAGTTTTATCTCTTTTGTCCTCTGATGCACTCACCACACCCTTCGGTTTATTGAGCATAATATAAACAAACTCAGTTTGTTTCATGGGTTTACCGTTTACAATAATATTATCTTCATAACTCACTTTAACGGAGCTGTCTTTAATCACAACTCCGTTAACCGAGACTTCTCCCCTTTTCACCATTGTTTTTACGTCATTTCGTGATAACAAACCTTGAGAAGCTATTAATTTGTCAATTCGTTCTTTTTTCATAAGCTATCCTTTTCGAAGCCGTGCATAAACCCGTCTAACTTTATCGAGCAAACGTCACCGCCTATTATTTTTCCTTCACACACTATAAGATTAATTCTGACGTAATCCTCATTTTCTGAAACGTCAGGATAATTTCTGACAACATAAGTCCACCTTTTCGCACTTCTGCCGGCATACTTGGTTAAATCATAGCCCTGCGAAAGCTGAATTTGATTATAATTCTTATAAACATCATCAAACTCCTGCGGTATGGCGATCTGCCTAACTTCAACGGGGTCTTCATCGACAATCCATCCAAAATCAGAAATAAATTTCAACCTATCATCAGCCGTTTCAGCGGTATGTAATGACACTTTTTTAACTGTAACATTGCTTTGAGAATTAACAAAAAACAATGCAACTAAAGACACTAAAACTAAAGCAAAAACAACACCGAAAAGTTTTTTTAAAATTGACGATGATAATGAAACAACAAACATATAATATACAACTCCTTTGCCTTACACAATACTATGCAAGACCAAGGAGTTTAATGAATTAATTAAAGAAACAAATTAAGATAAGCGTCAAATATCCACTCACCTATAAAGGCACATATAACTGAGCCCATAGCAAGAAACGGCCCAAAAGGAATGACACCTTTCATCTCTTTCTTTGCAAAGATTTTTCTACCAATAGAGAAAAGCACACCTAATATTGCACTCATAAAAAGTGAAATAATAACTGCTTTCCAACCAAGCACAAAGCCTACAGCCGCCATAAGCTTAATATCTCCACCGCCCATGGCTCTTCCCTGAGTAACAAAAGCAATCAAGAAAAATAAACCCGAAACGGCAAAAAGACCGATAATTTTTGAAACAATCCACTCTTTAGTAAATGAGCCTGTAATTACGGCATCGCCTACAATAAAAAGACCGCCGACGAATATGGCAATCCACATTGAATCGGGAATTATTTGATGCTCAAAATCTATCCAAGAAACAACGATCAAGGCAGACATCATAATCATATAGCCGACTAACTTTAAAGTAAGACCTTCAATAGCAGTACCGCCACACAAGAATAAATACACAAGAACGTATGCAGTACCGTTTAACGCTTCAACAATAGGGTATCTTGCAGAAATAGGAGATTTACAGTAACGGCATTTTCCACGAAGGAACAACCAACTAAACAACGGAAAAAGATCTTTCCAATTCAATTCGTGCTTACAAGTAGTACAAATAGAACTACCTTTTTTAAAATCCATACCTTGCGGCAACCTATAAATAAGAACATTTAAAAAGCTACCTATCACGGTACCGAAAACAAAGATAATAGCTGCTATGTAAGCTGTGAGAAAATGCATCATATATATCCCTCTCTTGCCATTTTTGACTTACTGGATAAATTATACATACAAATAATGTTAAAGTCAACAAATAATAGCGTTTGTTTTTGTGTAAAAAAACTTTATACTTAATATTGTATTTTTGAAAAAATTATGGTATATTTAAACAGTATAAAAACTTAAGGAGGCCTTTTTCTATGAAAAAGACAAGCAAACGTGTAATAGCTATCCTTTTGGCCATTGTTATTTCTTTCTCAGTTATCGGTATGACTGCAGCTTCAGTTGCTACAATCGTAAACCTTGCTGAGCCTGCAGAATTAGCTGATGGTTCAACTGTTATCAATGCTGATAGTATTGATGAGGCTATTGAAATGATGAAATCAAATCCCGATATGTTTAAAGCAAATAACCCTCAGGGTTCTTCCGGCAAAGACGCTGTTATTTATCCTACAGTTATCATCCCCGGTATCAGCCAGTCTATTTCTTACCTTGCTGATGAGAACGGTAACCCTGCTGTTAACTCAAACGGCTCCGAGCTTTCAGGCGGTCTTCTCATTATCGACGACTCAAAGCTTGTTCCCGTTATTGCTAACAACCTTGCAGGTCCCCTTGTTAAAGCTCTTATCACTCAAAGCGACAAAGACGGCATGCTCGCTGACGGTGTTTATAAAACAGTTACAGAGCTTTTCGCTATTCAGTCAAGTAACAAACACGGTTTACCCACTCACAACCTTAAAACAGTTTCTTATCAGACATCTGTTGCAGGTATGAGTCAGGATGACAGAGATTACTTCTACAGAATGATTCCTATGCAGTCAATTACTGAAGAAGTTGGCGAAGATAACCTTTATCTCTATGCTTTCCCCCTTATCGGTGACCCCATGGAATCAGCTAAAGGTCTTCACGATTACATCCAGATGGTAAAAGCTCAGAAGGGCGTTGACAAGGTAAACATCGTTACCATTTCTCTTGGCGGTACAATCCTTACAGCTTACCTTGAGCTCTACAAAAACACAGGTTACCCCGATATCAACAGAGTTGTTAACGTTGTTGCTTGTCTTAACGGTACAGACGTTATGGGTGACTTCTATCTCAGGAAGTTCAATCTTGACGATCAGTTCTTCTTTGGCGATTTCCTTCCCATGATAATGAAAGAGAGCAACGGCTACGGTACTCTCGGTTACATTATTAACATCGCATTGAAGATTCTTCCTAAATCGGTAATATACTCAATACTTACTGCGGCTGTTGACGGTATTATTGATACTCTTATGCTTAACTGTCCTCAGTTCTGGGCAATGCTCCCCACTGACAGATTTGAAGAAGCTAAAGTAAAATACGACTTCATTTGGTCAGATCCTACATACCACATTCTTGCTCCTAAACTCGATGCTTTCCAGACTGCAAAGCTCAATCTTGTTGACAACCTTTCAGCTCTTATGAATAGCGGTAGACTTGTTCACAACGTTGCAGGTTACGGCCTTGACTACAGCGTTCAGGACTACAACTTCTTCGGTGTTATGATGTCTTCACAGACAACAAACAGTGACGCTATTATTGATATCGACTCAACAACACTCGGTGCTACATATGCAAAAGCAGGTACAGTTCTTCCTGATGAGATTCTTTTCAGAGACGGTGCTATCGTTTCTCCTGACGGAAGCGTTGATATTTCTTCTTGTGCATTCCCCGAAAACGTTTGGTTATTCGGCGGTCAGCATCATGAGGTTGGTAGAAACGACGTTGTTATCAAGCTTATCGGTAAGCTTATTACAGGTGAAATCAAATCTGTAAATGATATGTCAGATGCATATCCTCAGTTTAACGGTAACAGAAACACTAAAAATATTACACGTTGGTACCTTGAAGAAGCTGAAGAAGTATTCGCAGAAACAGACAAATCAATGTATGCTCCCGAAGATCTTGCAGAGCTCGAAGCGGCTTACAACGAAGCTCAGGCTCTTCTTCAGACAACAATCTGTGACGCTGCTGTTGCTGATGCTACATCCGAAAGACTTCTTAATGCTCTTCGTAGCGTAGGTAAAGAAGGCGAAGCAGAAGACGAAACAATGGATAGACTCCTTGAGGCAATTTGTAAGTTCCTTGATGATACTGTTACAACGGTATTCGGTCGCGGTAACGGATTCTCCGATATCGCTTCAGGCGGTCCTTTCCCCGGCTAATAACAATTTTCTATAATCCGATAAAATCGGCTTTTGCGAAACGCGACAGCGTTTCGACAAACCACAATCATTATAATATAGACTTGCACGAAACGTGTAACTATGATATAATTTCACTCCCGAAGAAATTCGGGAGTGTTTTATTTATATTATTGTATATTATTAAGGGATAAAAAATGAAAGTATATTTTTACACTTTAGGCTGTAAGGTTAATCAATATGAAACTCAAGAAATGATTGAACTCTTTGAAAACGAGGGTCATACTGTTATTTATAACCCACTCGGTGCTGATATTTGCGTTATCAATTCTTGCACAGTTACTGCAGAGAGCGTCAGAAAAACAAGGCAGACTATAAGAAGGTTAAAAAAGCAAAACCCTGAAAGCATTATAATTTTAACAGGGTGTGCTTCACAAGCTGAACCTCATATAACAAACGATTTACCTGAAGTTGATATTTTAATGGGCAACAGAAGCAACACCTCTGTTATTCGTGCTCTTAACAATTTTCTTGAGAATAAAGAGTTTTATAATAACTACATTGAGCATAAAACCGGTGATACTTTTTTAGGCTCAGGTATTTCTCGTTTTGACGGTCACACAAGAGCATTTTTGAAAATTCAAGACGGTTGTGACAGATTTTGCTCATACTGTCTTATTCCTATGGCAAGAGGGCGTTCACGCTCAAAAGCCTTAGAGAATATAGATAAAGAGTTAAAACGCCTTGCAGAAAACGGATATAAAGAGATAGTTTTTGTTGGAATAAATTTATCCGACTTTGGCAAAAACACGCCATACTCGCTCCCCGACGCTCTTATGCTTACAGAAAAATATCCTGAAATTGAAAGAGTAAGATTAGGTTCGTTAGAACCTGACCACATAACTGACGATATGATTGCAGGATTAAAGCGGGTTACAAAGCTTTGCCCTCAATTTCACATATCAGTTCAAAGCGGTTGTAACAGCGTTTTAAAGGCAATGAACAGACATTACACAGCAGAAGAATACGAGGATTTAGCAAGTAAATTACGAAACACCTTTGAAGATGCAACAATAACAACCGACGTACTTGTCGGTTTCCCGACAGAAACTGAAGAGGATTTCGAAACAACCTGTAATTTTGTTAAAAGAATCGGTTTTGAAAAGGTGCACGTGTTCCCTTATTCAGTAAGAGAAGGTACTCGTGCAGAAAAAATGGAACAGCTCACAAAAGCCGTTAAGGAAGCAAGAGCCGCTACACTTTCTGAAATCACAGAGAAAATCAGAAGAGAATACCTCTTAAAGCAAAAAGGAAAAACCGTTTCAGTTTTATTCGAGCTTTACAAAGACGGATATTCCGAAGGATACACCGAAAATTATACCCCTGTAAGAATTTACACTGATAAAGACTTTAAAGGTGAAATTAAAAACGTTGTTATTACTGACGTTGGTGATGATTGGTGTGTTGGGGAGATAGAAAAAAAAAGACCGAGAAGTGATTAATAATCATTTCTCGGTTTTGCTATAGTCGACGTTAAGTTTGAAAAATGCATTTGGTAATTTTGCGTATTACTTATAATTCTCGTACAAAATGAAATCGTTCGCAAAGCTCACGATGAAATCCAAAACAATTTTTGGATGAAATATTTTTCTCTGGAAAAATATGAAATAAAATTCGCCTTCGAAATCATATGCGACAGCATATTTCATACGCTTTAGCGTATTTCATCACGAAGTGATTTCACTCGCCATGAGGCGAATTTCATTGAAAAAAGACTTGCTTTCGCAAGTCTTTTTTCTTGGCAGGGATGGCGAGGTTCGAAAGGCTCCGCCTTTCGTTTGCTACGCAAAATCCGATTGTGTCCGGCTTCGCCGAGAGAGTTCGAACCTCGCACCATAATCACGCTAAACGAAGAAAGCAACAAACCCAAAAAGAGTTCGTTGCTTTCTTGTCTATGGGCTACGAAAAAGATATTTTTGCCGTTTTCGCATATGAATTCGAACTCTTACATAAAATAATGAAATCCTTGCTGATGCAAGGATGAAATCAGCTAACGCTGATGAAATCTTCGGCATTGCCTCAGATGAAATTAAATCCACCCATCCGCCGTCGAGGCGGATTTCATCCAATGAAGTTGGATTTCATCGTCGAAGACGATTTCACCCACCCATAAGGGTGGATTTAGTTGAAAAACCGACAAGTCGAAACTTGTCGGTTTTTCTGGCAGGGATGGCGAGGTTCGAACTCACGGATGACGGAGTCAAAGTCCGTTGCCTTACCGCTTGGCTACATCCCTATATTAAAATAGTCAAACTGCAAACGGACGTCTGAAGTTTGACCTATCTTTAAAATGGGGTGGATGATCGGGGTCGAACCGACGACCTCCAGGGC
>JAZUQS010000001.1:0-10807 GCA_045605825.1 Acutalibacteraceae bacterium | reverse complement strand
AGGTCCGTTCCAAACAACTGTTTTTGCAGATTTAACTGCTTCTGCGTAAAGCTCTGCTGTCTTGGGACCGATGTCAAGGCTCATCATATCTGTAAGTCGGATCGTAGCCATGTCGTTCTGTGAGCCAAGGAGTTGTGGGCTTGGATTGTCTTCCTAAGACCGCTTGGCCTCCGACTTCATAGGTCCGTTCCAAACAACTGTTTTTGCAGATTTAACTGCTTCTGCGTAAAGCTCTGCTGTCTTGGGACCGATGTCAAGGCTCATCATATCTGTAGGAATCTTGTCAGCATCGCAAACCTGAACTTCAATTTCAGCATCGATAGGATCGGGGAAAGCCTTTGTGATTGTAACGTCAACGGGAAGAAGAATTTTAACGCCCTTTTCTTCTGCTTTTTTGAGCATATCTGCACAGTACTCAATCTTTGTTTCATCAAGAAGAGATGTACCTACGCTGTAGCCTTTAGCAGCAAGGAATGTGTAAGCCATACCGCCACCTATGATAAGTGTATCAGCCTTGTTAAGAAGGTTTTCGATAACGTTGAGCTTATCAGCAACCTTTGCACCGCCGAGGATAGTAACGAAAGGTCTCTGAGGATCTTCAACTGCGTTACCGAGGTATTTAAGCTCTTTACCCATAAGGTAACCAACTGCTGCTTCTTCAACGAATGAAGCAACGCCAACTGTTGAGCAGTGAGCTCTGTGAGCTGCACCGAAAGCATCGTTAACGTAGATATCGCAAAGAGAAGCAAGTTCTTTTGAGAATGCTTCGCCATTCTTTGTTTCTTCGGGACGGAAACGGGTGTTCTGAAGAAGAACAACGTCGCCATCTTTCATTTCAGCAACTGCCTTTTTAGCGTTTTCGCCAACAACAACGTCATCAGCTGCGAAAACAACTTCTTTGTTAAGAAGCTCAGAAAGTCTTTTTGCTACGGGAGCAAGGCTCTCTTTTTCATTGGGGCCGTTTTTAACTTTACCAAGGTGAGAGCAAAGGATAACCTGAGCACCGTCATCAAGAAGCTTCTGGATTGTGGGAAGAGCAGCTGTAATACGATTTTCGTCTGTAATTACGCCGTCTTTAAGCGGAACGTTAAAGTCGCAACGTACGAGAACTTTTTTGCCTTTTGCGTTGATATCATCAACTGTTTTCTTGTTTAAAAGACCCATTTTTAATACTCCTTTTGTATTGTTAATTTTTTACCGAATACATTTTATAACAAATCCCCTCTTTTTTCAAGAGTATTTACTATTTTTTGAGGTATCATTTTCACCATTCTTTAGAAACAGTTTTGGGATTTTTTTGTTACCTTAGGCTAAACCCTCATTTTTTCTCTTATTCCTTTTAATATTTTCTTTTCTCTTCTTGATACCTGCACCTGCGACATTCCCATTATATTGGCTACTTCCGTTTGGGTTTTTGACCTGAAATATCTGAATTCTATAAGTGTGCGATCTTTTTCGTCAAGTTCTCTCAGGCAAGTAGCAAGTGACATTTTTTCGGTTATTTCTGCCTCTTTGCTTTCAACGGGGATATCAAACTGTTTTTCGCTACTGTCATCACAAATTGCGGTAAGGGATACCGTAGGCTGAAAGGCTAAAAGAAGCTCGCTTGCTTCACATATATCCAAATTAAGATATTCTGCGATTTCTTTTACTGTTGGCTCTCTGCCGAGTTCATTTGCAAGCTTTTCCTTTTCGTTCCATACCCACCGAGATTTTTCTTTTATTAATCTGCTTATTTTTACTGCACCACCGTCACGGAAAATTCTTTTAATTTCACCGAGTATTGCAGGTACGGCATAGGTTGAAAAGACGTAACCCAAGCTTTCATCAAAGCCGTCTACCGCTTTTATAAGACCTACACAGCCCGCCTGAAACAAATCGTCATACTCTACCCCTCTGCCCTTAAAACGATTTGCACACGAATGGACTAATCCTAAATTTTCCTGAATTCTTTTTTCGCGAAGAGTCATTTCACTTTACCCATAATCTTTTTTTCAATAGTTACGGTTGTACCTACACCGACTTTCGAACGAACCTTTAGCTTGTCCGAAAAGCTTTCCATAACTGAAAATCCAAGGCCGGAACGGTCACCGCCGAGGCTCGTATAAAGAGGCTCCATAGCTTGCTTTACGTTTTCAATACCGCACCCTTTATCACGAATCGTAATTCTTATCACGCCGTTTTCAAAAACGGTGCAGGTTATGTAAATATTGCCTATTTCGTTTCTATAGGCGTGAACGATACAGTTAGTTACCGCCTCGCTTACAACGGTTTTAATATCGCCAAGCTCATCTACAGTCATATCAAGCTGACTGCAAAAGCTTGCAACCGCCATTCTCGAAAAGCTTTCGTTTATTGAACGGCTGTCAAATATCATTTTCAACTGATTGATTTTTCTCATTTTAATTCTCCTTTTTTACTTACTTTTGCTAATTTTTCTATGCCCGACATTTTCATTATTTTGTAATCTCTTTCTGAAAGGTTTATAACCCGAAGAGCTTTGCTGTTTGCTGAAGCCAGCTTATATCGCCCCATAACAAGACCGATCCCCGAGCTATCCATAAAGGTTACCTCTGAAAAATCAATAACTAACTCGGTAACATTTTCAGCACATACAAAGGCATCGTCGATAGCATCTCTTATTGCAGGTACGGTGTGGTGGTCTATTTCCCCTTTTATCTGCGCTGTCATAATATTATTTTTTTGTTTTATTGTTACAGACATAATATTCCTCCTATTGTTTTTAAATATTGTACATCCCTTAAAGAGAGAAAAAGCACGAATTTTAACGAATAAAAAAATAAAGAGAACTCGTAAAAACGAATTCTCTTTTAGTGGCATTTATTAAATTTTAAATAATTCCGTCACGCTTTAAAAACTCGATAAGTCTTTGAGTGTTTTTACCGTCGTGGAAATTAACAAGGTGAGCATATTTTTCTTTTTGCTCCTCGGTTTGAGGGTTATTGTAATTACGCTCAATTATTTCCGACAAGCCGTCGGTTGAATATGCAAAATCGCCGTAAACGTTTTCTTCGTCAAGCATCAGCCTTGTTGACGGACCGTACTGCATCATACAGTAATCCTTTTCTTCCCAATAGAAAACTACTCTTGCACCGCGATAGAAAGCATCGTAAGCAATTGATGAGTAGTCGGTAATAAGAACTGCAGTATCCTTAAGAATATCGTCGTATCTTGCATCAACAACTATTTTATCAGTAACCTTATCGGACAACTTACTTAACTCATTAACTATAAGCGGATGCGGAAGGATAATAACCTTTTCCTTCAAATTCTCGGGCACGCTGTCATATATTCTCATAAGCATTTTGAAATAGGGCGTTTCCGTAAATTCGGCACGGGCTTCGTTTATTTCCCAAGGTCTCCAAGTAGGCATAATAACGATTTTATCGGCGTTTTCATTATGAGTGTTGCGGTCAAATTTAGGAAGACCTGTAATATAAATATCTTCTTCAAGATGTCTTCCTAAAGTTGTGAAATGATCCGACTCTGCCTGAGATGAAACGACAACTCTGTATTTACCCTTTAAGTTTTTACGTTTAAACATACCTCTTGATTCCGAATTGAGGGAAACCATGTACATAACGCCATGCTGTAAAAAGACGTAGTTAAGGTTTTTACTGATTATTTTTTTAAGGGGTAAAATGTTAAATGTTTTTAAGTCTATTGCGTGAGCAATCGCCTCAGTACCGATAAATGTACGGCTCTTGAAGAAATAAAGATAATGCTTAAATGAATATTTATAAATAATATTGCTCAAATATTTCTCGGGAATTCTGTCAAAGAAGTCGTAGTCACGGGTTACGATAAAGCAAGCGTTTTTATAGCCGCTATCAATCAATTCTTCGAAAAGCACGCTTGCACTTTCCTCATATTTTGATGAGTTTTTCTCATAAAGAAGAACTATCTTTTTTGCTTTATCTGAAACCCATACTAAAGAAACAAGATAAGCTATGTGCTGTTTTATTCGTTCTTTAATTTTATCAGTTACGTTAACTGAACGAACGTAGACGTTAAGCCTGTTTTTAGTAGACTGCCTGAAGATTGCTACGGTGCTTGTTTCTTTATCAATACACATCTGCCCCCTCAAGCCAACAAAAGTATTTTTCAGCGGTGAAAGGTATACGATGTGACATTGAACAAGGAAGCCGTAATCATCTTTATAATTGAGAGCTACCATATTTGTTGCAGGAAGATTTAAAACATCCTCCATTGGTACTGTAAACCAATAAATACCGAAATGCTTATTAGATAATTTCTTTGTTGAAGCAAAGAATTTCGGCTTATATTCTAAATCGGCAACGGTAATCGCAGTATCACAAAGACGGGTTTTTATAGGCGTTGTTAAAGAAAACAAGCTTATGCATTTCATTTTGCCTTTTGAGCTTACGTATAAAGGCAAAATATTCTTCATTCGTGAGCTTTTACGAAGACTTGAATGAGCGATACCGTCTTCATTGTTTTCTGCATAAAATTTATTTTCGTATTCGCTAAGGTCTATTTGAGAGAAGCCTTTTTTCTCTTCAAGCTTTTGAGTATAGGCTATATTCTTTTCAGCCCTTTTTCTGACCTTATAAAAGTCACCGTGCCTAACGAAATATTTTTCGCCCGATAAAACAGAAAGTATACACGCAATAAGGTTATTAGCAGAAGAAAAATCAATTATTTTAACGGGATAAAAACCGTAAAAGTTTCTTCTTGCTTCTCTTTTATACATTCCGTTTAAAGTTGCGTTGGGTTTTGTAAACCCTAAAAGACGGTAAATAATAAATGTTATAAGCTCAATAATTGAAAACTGAAAAGCATTAAGAAGACCGAAAACAGAAATATTTTCATCAATTTCCGAAATCATATCTTTTTTCTTTTGTGACAGATTTTTTCTATATGCCACAACATATTTGTACTCCGGATTATCTTTTACAACTTTTCTGATTCCTTCGAAATGAACAGAGGGAAGAGCACCGCCGTAAATAAGGCAGATATTTTCCCCTGCGCCCTCGGTGGTTTCAAGCTTATAGGATGAGGTCTCACCCGTAACCATCATTTCGAAAAGTCTTTCACAGCTATCTTTCCACCCGTTAGGGCAGAATTCATTAAGAAATTCTTCAGGCACCTCTGTTGCCTTATTCATTTCGTCAATTACGCCATCAACAGTTTCGACGATGGGAAAAGGTAAGCTTTCAAAAGGCATATAAAGACCTCTTGAGCTAAGATACTCCTCTTTATCGTAAGCGAAAAGAACTATCTTTTTACCTGTTACGGCGTAGTCGAAGAAAACACTTGAATAGTCGGTAACAAGACCGTCACAAGCATTAAGTATTTCGTATGTATCGTAATCATTAGAAAAATAATGGACGTGTTTGAAATTGTCGCAATTTATTTCGGAAGCAAGAAGGAAATGAAGATTTACAAGAAGAACAGATGAATCGTCCAGCTTTTCATCAAATTCTCTTAAAATCTCTTCTGTTTTTAAAAGTTGTTCTTCCTTTTGTTTCTTAGTAGATGCATCTCGCCACGTAGGCATATATGCAAACACCTTTTTGCCCTCATAGCCGAGAGCTTTTTTCATACTTTCCCCCGCCTCAGCATCATAGAAAATATAGTTTCTCGGATAGTTTGCAATAAGGCTTTTGCCTGTAAAAATATTGCGAAGGTCGTAATCCTTCATAAAAACTTCTCTTGTAAATTCATTCGGGAAAAGAGCATAGTCGCTCATAAGATAGTTCTTTTGAACGTTAGCAAGAGAGCTAAGGCTTGATTTATTTGATTTACCTAAGGTTTTAAGCGGTGTACCGTGCCAGGTATTGAGGAACACCTGTGCGTCACGTTTATTAAAGTAAGGCGGAAATGTATTATCAGTCATTATATATTTTGCCGTAGCAAGATATTTGCAGTATGATTTAGAGTTGCGACAAGACAAAATAACGTTATTGAAGCCGTAAAACCTCATACGAGCCTCGGCTTTTTCTAAAGTATTTTCAGTTACAACGAAAACTGTTTTATATTCTTTCCAACGGGGATTTGTTTGCAGTTCTTTAAGCATTGCGAACATATTACCGTTAATATTTGAACCCTGACCGCCCTCAACAAGAACAAGCTTTTCGTCTATAGGAAGCTGACAGTATTTTATGTAACGGGGCTCAATATTGCCTTTAACTTTTTTAAATTTGTTTAAATATCTTTTAAACACCGCTTAACTTTCCTTTCAAAAAGGGTATAGTTTTTTACTTTAATTCAATCAGGTTTGAGGCACCTGATCAACACCGCTTACCGCCTCCTGAAGCTGTAAATCGTTTTTAATCTGAGTTGTAGAAACGCCGGGCGTACGCTCAAGGAAAACAACTTCGCAGTATTCTTTAAGATAGTCAAACTTGTCGCTGTCAGCCCAATCGGAGCCCATAACAACTACGTCTATTTTATAATCCTTGATATCCTGCACCTTTTGCTCCCAATTATTTTCAGGAATAACAAGGTCAACGTATCTTATTGCTTCAAGCATCTTTTTACGTGTTTCATAATTGTGATAAGCTGTTTTACCCTTGATTGCATTAAACTCGTCAGTTGAAAGAGCAACTACGAGATAGTCTCCTAATTCTTTTGCTCTTTTAAGAATTCTAATATGACCGTAATGCAATAAATCAAATGTACCGTAGGTTAAAATTCTTTTCATTTAAAAAACCTCTTTTATCCAAGAATTATGCGGGCAAGCACTTCTGTGTTATCCGCACTTTTATTTTTTACGTATTTATCTGAAAAACGCTCGATTAAAGAGAAATCGTAACTATTTGAAGAAATATCTTTTACAAGCGTTTTTTCATCACTAAAGGAAATTGAGGGAAGCTCGTTTAAAACATCTACATTTAAGCCTTGCTCCGCCTTATACGTTTCATAATCAGGCACGTAAAACCACATTGGCTTACTAAGAAGAGCACCCTCAAAAGCACAAGCAGAATAATCTGTAATTATTCCGTCGGCAATTTTCATAAGGTCATAGGTAGAAAAACTACCGTTTATTTGATACTTGGGATTTTGCGATAGCTTACTTAACGGGTGAGCTTTAACAACAAGCTTCGTACCGGTTATTTCTGAAAATGCTTCAAAAAGCTTTTCTGCATACACGTCGTCATTTATTCTGAACGTAGGCGTATATAGTATAATTTTCTTATCCTTAAAATCAGGATTACTCTTTATAAATTCAACTTTACGGCAATCACCGTTTAATATTTCATCGACACGTGGTAAGGAAGCTATTTTAATTTTATCTTCAGTGCAACCGAAGGCTTCACAGTAAAATTTTGCTGTTGCTTCAGACGGTGCTATAACAACATCATAATTTTTATGCATACACATAGCACGGGAAACCGCTTCGTTTCTACCCTGTGCTTTTCCTACTGATTGTAGGCTAAACTTTTTAACAGCCCCTAAAGCATGCCATATCTGAATTTTTTTTAATGTTTTTTTATGGTTAAGGCAAGAAAGCGGAATAGAATAAGTATCTGCAACGGCTATGCTTGCATTGGAAAGCTCCCACATATCACCAAAAATTGAAAAAACATATGATAAGGACAATCCGCTTTCGTCTTTTAGCTTCTTTAATCTAAAAACTTGAATTGTTTCAGGTGAAAGCTTTTTTATCTTATCTGACAGACGTTTTATATCTTCAGATTTTTCATCTGACTGACGGGAAAGCCAAACTATTTTATTTTTAGTTTTTCTTAATTTCATAGGTGTGTAAAGCACTCTAATAAAACACACAAACACCTTTATAATTAACAGTTTCATAGTTACAAACCTCGCCATTATATACCAAGTTTATTTTATTCTAAAGTAGTATGTTTGTCAAGAAAAATAACGTCTTGGAAGGGTTGATTTATTAAGACCTTAGTAGTATAATAACGGCGATATTCGGGGAAACAGGTGAAAATCCTGTACGGGCCCGCCGCCGTAAGATGCTCTTACGTTGCTTACCTGACCGATGCCGCAATCGGTGACAAGTCATTGGGGAAACCTGAGAAGACGGTAAGCGATGCATCAAGTCGAAATATCCGATATCGCCCCCTCTTTAAAAGATTTTATCTTGACTGCGAGTGCCGGTTTTATTAAGAGGAAATAAAAAACAAAAGGAGAAATACAATTATGAAAATGACACGTTTTAAAAAGACGTTGTCGTTAGTCCTTTGTATTGTGCTTATTGCGGCTATTGCACTTTTTACAGCAGGTTGTAACGACAACAAAGACACGGGTGGTAACACTACCACAACCCCCACCGAGCAAACCACAGAGGCTAGCAAGGTCACCACAGTCGGCGAAGGCGAAAAAAGCTTTAGCTTCACCGTAACCGACATTGACGGTAACAGCACTGAATTTTTAGTACTTACCGATAAAAAAACTGTTGGTGAAGCACTTCTTGACGCTAAGCTTATTGAGGGTGAAGAGGGTCAATACGGTCTATACGTAAAAAAAGTTAATGGCATTACCGCTGATTATGACGTTGATGGTACCTATTGGGCATTTTACGTTGACGGTGAATATGCAATGACCGGTGTTGACATGACTGACATCGTTGAAGGCTCTTCATATTCATTCAAGCAAGAAAAATGAAGCCCAACGTAAAAGAAATTGCCGTTTTCGGAATGTTAGGTGCTTTGATGTACGCATCAAAGGCTATTATGGAATTATTGCCTAACATCCATCTGATTGGTGTTTTCGTTATTGCTTCTACCGTTGTTTACAGAAAAAAAGCTCTCTACCCCATTTATATTTTCATTTTCCTTACAGGGCTTTTAGGTGGGTTTGCAACCTGGTGGATTCCCTATCTTTATATATGGGCTGTCCTTTGGGGTGTTGTGATGCTGTTACCTAAAGATATATCACCGAAATATGCTACTATAATTTATTCTTCAGTTTGTGCATTACACGGTTTTCTTTACGGCACGCTTTACGCACCTGCACAGGCAATTTTATTTAATTTAGATTTCAAAGGAATGGTTACCTGGATAATTACGGGACTTCCATTTGATGCAATTCACGGTGCAAGTAATTTTATATGCGGATTGCTAATCGTTCCTATAATAACGGTTTTAAAAACTGCAGAAAAATCAGTCAGAAAATCATAAAATAGTAATTCCCCTTTGTAAGCTTACACTTACAAAGGGGAATATTTTTATTTACTTTGTTGCTAAAGGGGTTATTTTATATCTACAACTACGCCTTCCTCGATGTATGCAGTAGAACCATCTCCAAGCTCAACTGTACCTGTAAACGTATAATCCCAAATACCGTTTTCAACAAATAACCAATAGCCTTCAATTTCAACGAAGCCGGTAAAAGATGCATCAACAGCGCCATTATTTATGAAATATACAATACCGCTATTTTCGTCACCGTATAAACCGGTAATATAATTAAGAACACCATTTTCTACGTAATACCAAGTACCATAATGTTCAACAAGACCGGTATAACCCCAATCAAGAACACCGTTTTCTATGTAGTACCATGTATTGTAATGTGCTACAAGTCCTGTATAATTCCAGTCAAGAATTCCACCTACAACATAGTACCACGTATTGTAATAATTAGTAAGACCGGTGTAACCCCAATTAAGAATACCGTTTTCTACATAGTACCATGTGTTGTAATAATTAGTAAGACCGGTATAGCCCCAATTTAGAATACCGTTTTCTACATAGTACCATGTGTTGTAATAATTAGTAAGACCTGTGTAACCCCAATTGAGAATACCATTTTCTACATAGTACCATGTGTTGTAATAATTAGTAAGACCGTTGTAACCCCAATTGAGAATACCGTTTTCTACATAGTACCATGTGTTGTAATAATTAGTAAGACCGGTGTAACCCCAATTGAGAATACCCTTTTCTACATAGTACCATGTGTTGTAATAATTAGTAAGACCTGTGTAATCCCAATTGAGAATACCGTTTTCTACGTAGTACCATGTATTGTAATAATTAGTGAGACCTGTGTAATTCCAATTGAGAACGCCATTTTCTACATAGTAATAATCGCCGTAATGATATACAAGACCGGTATAACCCCAATTAATGTTACCGTTTTCAACGTAATACCAGATATCATTGTAATAAACAAGACCTGTGTAATCTTGTTTTACAATACCGTTTTCAACGTAATAAACGAAATTTTCAAACTCAACAAGTCCCGTATAATCAGTAGCAATATCGTTACCTATGAAATAAGCAAGACCTTCTTCATACTCTTTGATAGCAGGGATGCCTCTTGTTGTAACCTTTAAAGTTGCAACCCCAACAGCGTCAAAAGTATAAATATCATTTTCTGTAGGTGTAAGAACGGTTTCACCGTTAGCGTCATTTAAGATAACTGATTCAATTACATAGTTTTCATCAGCTTTTATATTATAAGAATGGTTTGAAATTTCAGGATGCCAAGCAGAAGCATTACCGTAGAACTTTGTAACGAAATCAGTAGAATCTTCACATTCATCAACGGTTACGTTACCGTTATCTTCAAAAGTAAATCTGAAGAACATTTCGTCGAAAGAATAAAGCATATCTTCAACAACGTGATAGCCTGCTTCTCTGTATTCTAAAATCTTCCAACCGTCTTCTGTATTTTGAAGAGTAAGGATGAGTTCATCAAGAATTACTGCCGGATATTCACCAACATAGATATAATCTTCGTCTACAATCATTTCGGCAAAATCCGGATAGTATTCGATTTCCATATCTACGAACATACCGGTTACGTAACAGTAATCACCGTTTACATAATACTCGGTAGGAACCCA